>NZ_JAAGLX010000017.1:0-159874 GCF_010548325.1 Streptomyces sp. SID13666
GGTAGGTGCCGGCCGTGACTTCTACCCAGGGCAGCATGCGCAGCAGCCAGCGGGAGGAGATTCCCGCCATCTGAGGTGCGGACTTGGTGGTGGTCGCCAGATTCCGGGCAGCAGCCGTATCAAGGCTGGTGTGCGCCGAGTTGTTGTCCGGGGCGCCCGGGGTGCTGAGAGCGGCGGCCTGGCCCGCATCAACCGACATGCGTATGTCCTTCGCATTAGGGGGTGGGGTATGCGGCCTCATTCTTTTTCGTCACCCTTCGCGCTGGCTATCGCTGAATCGAGTGAGAATGAATCGTAAAAACGCCAGAGCCGGGGAATGGGAACATATGACCGATGGGGACAGTGTCCGCATATGACAAGTTATGGTGCGGGCGGCCTTTGCGGCGGCCAACTGGCCCTTGCTGGGGCGGTGTTTCGATTCTGTCCGGGTGAGCACGGAGATGATCGGAATGAGTCCGGAAGGGCGTCATTTCCGCACTTCTTTGACGGATTCGGCGGCCTAGCAGGTCCGCCGCGTAATTTCCCGCCGAGCATCGAACTGATGCCTGGCATCCGTGCTGCCGGACCGACCCCGGCCGGCCCCGCACCTCGGATATTTTTCCGTTCCCTTACTTGTTCGGGTACGTGTCCGCGGACGTGATCGCGTCGGCGACGGCCGCGGGGTGGTCGAGCATCACCAGGCGGCCGGCGGGGGCGGCGCGCGCTCGCGCAGGGCGGGCCCCGGAAGTCAGGGGCTGCGCGATGTGCCGGGCAGGGGTGGTGCGGGGGGCGTGGGGCCGGCCTACAGCGCTTCGACGACCGCGCCGCGGTCGGTGGCGGCAGCGGGCTGCGGGGGGATCGCCAGCGGCACGGTGGTCAGGGCCGCGGCCATCGCGGTCCGGCGTCCGCGGCGGAAGACATACGCGGCCAGCGCGCCGGTGCCCACCAGGGCGACCAGCGACATGAAGGTGCCGAGCCAGCTCGCGCCCAGCCACTCACCGCCGAGGTAGCCCAGACCCACGCTGTACGTCGCCCAGGCCACACCGGCCACGGCCGACCAGGGCAGGAACTCCTTGGGCCGGCGGTGCGCCACGCCCGCGCCGAGGCTGACCACGGAGCGGCCGGCCGGTGCGAAGCGGGCGAGCACGACGAGCGAGCCACCGCCCCTGGTCAGCACCTCTCCCAGTCGTTCCTGGGCGGTGGAGAGCCTGCGGGACTGTGCCATGCGGCGGTCGAACCAGTCACCGCCGCGCCAGGCCAGCCGGTAGGCGGCGATGTCGCCGAGGCAGGAGGCGATCGCGGCGCACACCAGGAGCGCGACCACGTCGAGCATGTCGCCGCCCGCACCGGTGGTGCCCGCGGTCGCCGCGCTTATCACCAGCACCCCGCTGGGCAGGATCGGCACGAACACATCGAGCAGCACGGACAGCGCGACGAGTACGTAGATCCATGGCCAGTCGAACAAGGAGCCCAGACCCTCGAGCACCGTGCCTCCCCGTCCGACATATTGCCTGTTGGCGTATGGGCGGATCTACATCCGCTCCCAGCCGTACAGCGTACGCCAGAGGGGGTGGCCGGCACCGGCGAGGGGTACGTGATGTTGTAGACACGGTGTGGGGAATATCCCGGACACCGCTTGCGGGGCGGGCGGAGAACCAGCTGATGGCGGTGTGCGCCGCCGCCCGGCCGCGCGCCGGCGGACGACGGATCGCACCGCTCATGTCCGCCGGTGTGTCGACGGCTCGAACGAGCCCTTCGGACCGGCCACCCGGAGGTCGAGCAGGCGGCCGCGCAGGGTCAGGGTCATCAGCTGGTTGCCGAACCAGGGGCCGCCCAGGCGCGTCCAGCGGATGACGGACGCGGGGAGCCGGCCGTGCCGGGCGAGGGCGCGGCCGATCCAGCGGCCCGGCCGGCTCCAGCCGACGCGGAAGCCCAGCCGTATCGCCGCGGGGACGCTGTTGTGGATCGGCGAGCAGGTGAGCTGGAGGACGCGGCTGCCCACCGGGCGCGGCCAGTGCGCCTCGGCGATGTACGCGTGGTGCACATCGCCGGACAGGACGCAGATGGTCGCGGGCGCCCGCGGCCCGCTGCCCACCTCGGCGAAGAGGCCGGCGAGCGCGTCGAAGGAGGTGCGGAACGCCGCCCAGTGCTCCAGGTCGGCCGCCTGCCGCAGCTTCTCGCCGCGCTCCGCCCACCGCGGGCCGCGCACCCCCCGGCAGAGCGCCGCGTCCCACTCCTCGGCGGCGTGCACGGCGTGCGGCAGCAGCCAGGGCAGCGAGCTGCCGACCAGGAGATGGTCGAACGAGCCGTCGGACAGCGCCTGTTCGCGCACCCACCGCCACTCGCCGTCGTCGAGCATCGAGCGCCGGTCCTCCTCCAGGACGCGGGCGGCCCGGGAGTCCACCATCAGCAGCCGGACGCGTCCGAAGTCGCGCCGGTAACTCCAGCGCACCGAAGCGGCGTCGGCGTCGGCGCGGGCGGCGAAGGCCCGGACGGCCTCGGTGCCGTCGGCGGCGGCGCGCACCGTGGCGAACAGCTCGTCGGCGGCCAGCTCGGCGGGGGAGAGGTTGCCCAGGTGCTGATGGACCCAGTACGACATCAGGCCGCCGAGGATGCGCTCCTGCCACCAGGGTGTGCCGCGGATCTGTCCGAGCCATGCCTCCGAGGTGTTCCAGTCGTCGATCACATCGTGGTCGTCGAAGATCATGCAGCTGGGGACGGTGGACAGCAGCCAGCGCACCTCGGGGTCGAGCCAGGATTCGTAGTAGAGGTGGGTGTACTCCTCGTAGTCCGCGACCTGGTCCCAGGGCGGATCGGAGAGGTCGCGGCGGCGGGCGAGCCAGCGGCGGGTGGCCTCCGAGGTCTCGTCCGCGTAGACCTGGTCACCCAGCAGGAGCAGCACGTCCGGGCGGGCGGCGCCGTCCCGCACGATCTCCTGGGCGAGGGAGTCGAGGGCGTCGGGGCCGACCGGGTCGCGGGTGTGGTGCGCGGGCGCCGCCCAGCGGCAGGAGCCGAAGGCCACCCGCAGCGGGGCGCTGCCGCCCGCGGCGGTATGGATGGTGCTGGGCGGGAACGGGGAGCCGGGCAGCGGCCACACCTGCCGGCCGTCGAGGTGCACGGCGTACGGCGTCCCGGCGCCGGGACGCAGCCCGGTGACGGTCACCAGCGCGTAGTGGTGCCCGGCGACCTGCCAGGTCCTGGCGGTCCCGCCGCCGTCCCCTTCGCAGGCGACGACCGCCTCGCACGGGCGGTCCGCCTCGATCCAGACGGTCGCGCTGTCCTCGCCCACGTACCGCAGCAGTGGACCCAAACGCAGCTCAGCCAAGGTGACCGGCCTCCCCTCCGTCGCCCAAGACTACGGACGACGGAGGGGAGGCGGGAGTTGTGCGTCAGGCCGTCAGCAGCCGTTGAGGATGGAGGTCAGGGCGCTCTTCTCCGCCGAGTCGACGGTCAGGGAGTACGAGTACTTCACCCAGACCCACATACGGGCGTAGGTGCAGTGGTACGAGGCCAGCGGCGGCAGCCACTGGGCCGGGTCCTTGTCGCCCTTGGCCTGGTTGACGTTGTCGGTGACGGCGAGCAGCTGGGAGTGGGTCAGGTCGTTGGCGAACGCCTGCCGCTGGGCGGTGGTCCAGCCGGCGGCGCCGGAGCGCCAGGCCTGGGCGAGCGGGACCATGTGGTCGATGTCGACGTCGGAGGCGGCGGTCCAGGTGGCGCCGTCGTAGGGGGAGTGCCAGGTGCCGCTGACGGCGGCACAGGAGGAGTCCTGGACGACGCCCGTCCCGTCGCGCTTGAGGACGACCTCCCGGGTGTTGCAGGCGCCGCTCTGGGTGATCCAGTGCGGGAACTTGTCGCGGCTGTAGCCGGTGGACGATCCCTCGGCCTGCACGGTGAGTGCGGCCAGTTCGGTGCGGGCGGTCGCGGCGCTCGGCGGCGTGGGGGGTGCGGCCTGGGCGGTGGTGGGGGCGACGAGCAGACCGAGTGCCGCGGCGATGGCGGCGAACGCGGTGAGCACACTCACGCGTCGACGCGCGTAGACATTGCGTATCCGGGACATGCGAACTCCCTGTGGGGGTGAGGGTGGTTGCGGGCGTGTCCTAGGTCGTGTGGTCGCAGTCCCGTCTGGCCGGCGGGGCCTGGCACGCACGCTCGCGGCGTTGTCCTCGGTCGCCGATACTCCGCATGGACTCCCTCCTCCGCCTTGCGATCGCACGCACCAGACCCCGCCGGCCCCGCCCTAGCGGGCGGACGACGCTACTTTGACGACACTCCCCGGCCCGGCGAGGGTGACGGGCCCGGGTAAGCGTGCCGGGTCCGGATTGCCTGCCGAGGTGCGGCAGGTTACAGGTTGGCGACATGGGCACGTCATGTCGAGGGGTGGCGCACCGTCAGTTCCGTTGGGTTCCCGTCGTACCCGCCTACAGTGACCCCGTGCTCGCCGTCGTGTCCGCCGCCACCACGTCCTCCGCCGGTACCGCGGCCGGCGCCACTCTCCCGGCCCTGACGTCCGCCGCCGCCACCTCACTGCTGCCCGTCGACCGCACCCTCGGCGTCGTGCTGGCCGTCCTGCTCGTGGTGGCCACCGGGGTCGCCGCGTACGCCCATCTCGCGGACGAGCGGGAGAACTACGCACGCGGGATCGCCGTCGCGGGGCTGCGCGCCGCGCTGCAGCTCGCGGTCGTCTCGCTGCTCATCGGCTGGGTCGTCCGCTATCTGCCGGCGCTGCTCGCCTTCGTCGGCGTCATGTACGCGGTCGCGGTGTGGACGGCGGGTCGCCGCATCACCGACGACCGCAGCTGGCGGTGGGCGGCCGTGCCGATCGGGGTGAGCGCGCTGCCGGTCGTCGCGCTCCTGGTGCTGACCGGCCTCGTGCCACTCGACGGCATCGCGCTGATCCCCGTCGCGGGCATTCTCATCGGGGGCGCGCTCACCGCGACGGTCCTCGGCGGGCGCCGCGCGCTGGAGGAACTGCACAGCCGGAACGGCGAGGTCGAGGCCGCCATGGCGCTGGGCTTCGAGGACCGGGACGCCCGGCTGGAGATCGCCAGGCCCGCCGCGTCCGGCGCGCTGGTGCCGGGGCTCGACCAGACGCGGACTGTGGGACTGGTCACGCTGCCGGGGGCCT
The DNA here is from genome assembly GCF_010548325.1 of Streptomyces sp. SID13666. Lineage (NCBI taxonomy): Bacteria > Bacillati > Actinomycetota > Actinomycetes > Kitasatosporales > Streptomycetaceae > Streptomyces > Streptomyces sp. SID13666. Next base: position 5,105 of record NZ_JAAGLX010000017.1, read on the forward strand.
TCGTCGGCATGCTGCTCGGCGGGGCATCACCCGTGATGGCGGGGGCCGTTCAGCTCTTCGTGCTGGTCGCGCTGCTGGTGGTGCAGGCGGTCGCGGTCTCGTCGGTCCTGGAGCTGGTGGCCAGGGGCCGGCTGACCCGTCGCGTAGAATAGGTGGCGCAGAAGGGGAGTAGCTCTTCGCCGGACCGTCGACATACTGCTCAGATCCTGAGCCGGCGCCCGGAGGCACGGTGGGTTTCCCACCGGGCCAGCGAGACCTTCGGCCGCAGCGTTTTCCATGGACGCTGTCGAGCCGAAGCGACCCCTTTTCCCGGCGCTCTCGGTGCGGCAGCCCGACCGATGAGGATCCCGCCCCGTGTTCAGCTTCACCGTCGCCGCCATCGTCTTCGGCGTCGTCTTCCTGGCAGAACTGCCCGACAAGACCGCGCTCGCCGGCCTCATGCTCGGCACCCGCTACCGCGCCTCGTACGTCTTCTGCGGTGTCGCCGCCGCCTTCGTCGTCCATGTCGGCCTGGCCATCGCGGCGGGCAGCGTACTGACCCTGCTCCCGCACCGCTGGGTGCAGGGCGTCGTCGGCCTGCTCTTCCTCGCGGGCGCGGCCATGCTGCTGTTCAAGAAGGACGATGACGAGGAGGGCGTCCGCGAACCCGCCGACCAGAGCTTCTGGAAGGTCGCGGGCACCGGCTTCATGCTCATCCTGGTCGCCGAGTTCGGCGATCTGACGCAGATCATGACCGCCAACCTCGCCGCCCGCTACGACGATCCGGTGGCCGTCGGCCTCGGCGCCGTTCTCGCGCTGTGGGCGGTCGCCGGGCTGGGGATCTTCGGCGGGCGGCTGCTGATGAAGCGGGTGCCGCTGGCGCTGATCACGAAGGTCGCCGCCGCCGTGATGGTGCTGCTCGCCGTGTTCAGCCTCTACGAGGCGATCGCGGGCTAGCGGGACGGGTGGGCGGCGCTCAGCCGATGTGGACCAGGAGGCCGCCGTCCGCGGTGGCCTCCACCCGCACCTGCTCCAGCGAGTCGACGTGCGCGGTGGGCGCGTGGAGGGCGGCGCGCGGGCCCACGCCGATGACACGCATCCCGGCGGCCTTCGCCGCGGCGATGCCGACCTCGGCGTCCTCGAACACGATGCAGTCCTCGGGGGCGAAGCCCAGCTCCGCGGCGCCCTTCAGGAAGCCCTCCGGGTCCGGCTTGCTCGCGCTCACCCGCTCCGCGGTCACCATGACCTCCGGCATCGGCAGCGCGGCGGCGCCCATCCTCGCGCGGGCCAGTGCCTCGTCGGCGGACGTCACCAGGGCGTGCGGCCGGCCGGCGAGCGACGCCAGGAAGGCGGGCGCGCCCGGGACGGGCACGACACCGTCGAGGTCGGCGGTCTCCTCGGCGAGCATCCGCCGGTTGTCGGCGAGGTTCTCCGCCATCGGGCGGTCCGGCAGCAGCACCGCCATGGTGGCGTGGCCCTGCCGTCCGTGCACGACCTGCAGCACCGCCTGCGCGTCCAGTCCCTGCGCCTCGGCCCAGCGGCGCCAGCAGCGCTCGACCACGGCGTCGGAGTTCACCAGGGTGCCGTCCATGTCGAGGAGCAGCGCTCGGGCGGTCAGGACGGACGGCGTGGACGGCATACGGACTCCTTAGAAGTACTCAGTGGCCCCGCCCGCCGGTCAGGGGAAACGGGCGGAGCCACTTTGTTTCTCTACGATACAAAACAAGGCCCCGGTTGGCCAGCGGCCCCCGTTCCTTGCCGCTGGAGGCCCGGAACGATGGCCTACGCCTCCTCGACGTACTGGAGCAGGCCCCAGGTGAAGTGGGCGATGCGGCGGGTGCCGGCCGAGGGATCGCCGAAGGCGAGTCGCCAGCGGGTGGGGGCGCTGCCTTCCAGGGGTGTCGCGGGCCGGAAGGCACGGGCGACCTCGTCGACGGTGCAGGACCACGGGACGAGGTCGTCGGGACTCTCCAGGACCGGGGCCGGGGCGCCCGGGGCGCGGATGAGCCACTCGTTCCACACCGCGCCGCCGCCGGGCGCGCACAGCACCTCGAAGCGCAGCTCGGGCCAGAGCGGTACGGGCCACAGCAGGGCCTCGCAGCTCAGATCCCCGATCCGGCGGACGATCGTGCTCTCGGGCGGCCCGAGCACGGCACGGTAGCGGCGTTCACCGCCCGGGGAGTGCCGCCCGTGCAGCCGCGCCTGCCAGCGGCGGTTCGCCTCCCGCAGCTCCGCGCGGGACGCGCCGAGCGTACGGAGCGCCTCCTCGACCAGCTCGGGCCGGTGGTCCGCCATCCGCCGCAGCAGGACGAGTTGGAACTGACCGGGCCCGAATTCCTCCATCGCCACGGCACGATCCTCGCAGACGCGGCTACCAGGAGGTCTGTCCCTCCAGTGCGGTCCGGGTCGCCGGGCCGTAGACACCCTCGGGATCGCTGGTGATCCCCATCCAGAACTGGAACGTCGCGACGGCGTCCCTGACCCCCGTGTCGAAGACGCCGTCCGCGCTGCCCATGTAGACGTAGGCGCGGCGCAGCCGCTGCTGGAGGTCCCTGACCTGGGTGCCGGTGTCACCCATGTGCAGCGCCGGCGTCGCGAGCGTCGGGTGGTTCGTGGGAGCGGGAGTGCTGCTCGGGGTCGCGTCGGGGCCGGGCACCACCGGGTCGCCCACCGGGGAAGGGGGCGCGGACGGGGTCGCCGACACCGGGGCGACGGTGGCCGGTGGAGTCGTCACCGGATTGGACGGGGCACGGTGGGTCGCCGTCGGCGAGGCCGTGGGCGCCTTCCCGTGGGCGGCGGTCGGTGCCACGGCGGCCATCGCGTCGCTGGTGGGCAGGACGACGTCGGGGACGCTGCTGCTGTTGTCGGGCAGGGCCCGCTCCGGCCGGTCGGGCGTGCTCAGCAGCTGGTTGGCGACGGCGACCGCGCCGGCGGCCATCGCCGTGGCGGCCACGGTGGCAGCCGCGACGACCAGGCCCCGTCTGCGGCGGCGGGGGCGGCGGCGCCGGCCGCCGCGGTGCTGACCCGGGCCCTCGGCGTCGCTCCAGTCGGAGTGGCCGGTGCGGTCCAGCAGCAGCCCTGACTCATGGGGGCCCGCAGCGGACAGGTCTGCCGGATGTCCGGGACCGTCCTCGGCCGGGTATGCGAGAGCATCGTCCGCCGGGTATTCGAAGCCGTCGTAGGTGGCCGGGAACATCCCCACGTCGGTGGCGGCCGGGCGGTACGCGGCCGTCCCGATCAGCGGCTTGACCGTCGACTCGGCGGGCCCGGTGCCCGGCTCCGCCACGTATGGCCGAACGCGCAGCGGGTGGAAGCCTTCCGTCGCCGCGAGCGCGATCTGCCGTTCGGCCGACCGGGCCGCGGCCGTGGCCACACCCGGCTCCGCTCCCTCTTCGCCCTCCGGCGCCACTGGGCTCCCCTCCCACAAACGGTCCTCGGATACCTCAAGACGCAGTGATTATGCCGCCGCGGGCATGCCGTGCCCAGGTCTGTCCAGCACGACCGGGGGTCCATAGAGCGCGAAACCGGAGCGAATAGTGTGAATATTGATTCGCGATCAAGCGGCGCGACGCGAGGAGCACGGCATGGCGCAGGAGACCACGGCCCCGACCGGACCGCCGACCGCCCCCGGCGAGATCCAGGACCGGCGATCGGTGCGCATCGCGATCAGCGCCCTCGCCCTCGGCATGCTGCTGGCCGCGCTGGACCAGACGATCGTGTCCACCGCCCTGCCGACCATCGTCAGTGACCTGGGCGGGATCGAGCACCTGTCCTGGGTCGTCACCGCGTATCTGCTCGCCTCGACGGCCGCCACCCCGCTATGGGGCAAGCTCGGCGACATGTACGGCCGGAAGAAACTCTTCCAGACCGTCATCGTGATCTTCCTGATCGGCTCCGCGCTGTGCGGTATCTCGCAGAACATGCCGCAGCTGATCGCCTTCCGCGCCCTCCAGGGCCTGGGCGGCGGCGGTCTGATGGTGCTGTCGATGGCGATCGTCGGCGACATCGTGCCGCCCCGCGAGCGGGGCCGCTACCAGGGCGTGTTCGGTGCGGTGTTCGGCGCGAGCAGCGTCCTCGGGCCGCTGCTGGGCGGGGTGTTCACCGAGCAGCTCTCCTGGCGCTGGGTGTTCTACATCAACCTGCCGATCGGCGTCGTCGCGCTGGCCGTCATCGCGGCCGTGCTGCACATTCCGGTACGCCGCACCACGCACCGCATCGACTATCTGGGCATGGCGCTGGTCGCCGCCGCCGCGACCAGCCTGGTGCTGGTGACCTCGCTCGGCGGCACGACCTGGCCCTGGAGCTCGCCGAAGATCATCGGGCTGACGGTGCTCGGCCTGGTCCTGGTGGCCGTGTTCATCGTCGTCGAGCGCCGTGCGGTGGAACCGGTGCTTCCGCTGCGGCTGTTCCGGATCCGCACGTTCTGGCTCGTCTCGGTGATCTCCTTCGTCATCGGCTTCGCGATGTTCGGCGCGATGACGTACCTGCCGACGTTCCTGCAGGTCGTCCACGGCTTCTCACCGACGCTGTCCGGTGTGCACATGATCCCGATGGTGATCGGCCTGCTGGTGTCCTCCACCGGCTCCGGGCAGATCGTCAGCCGCACCGGTCACTACAAGATCTTCCCGATCCTCGGCACCGGGATCACGGCCATCGGCCTCCTGCTGCTGCACCAGCTCGACGAGTTCACCAGCACCTGGGTGATGAGCCTGTACTTCCTGATCTTCGGCCTCGGCCTGGGCCTGGTCATGCAGGTGCTGATCCTGGCCGTGCAGAACTCCGTCGGCTACGAGGACCTGGGCGCCGCCACCTCCGGCGCGACGTTCTTCCGTTCCATCGGCGCCTCCTTCGGCGTCTCGATCTTCGGCACGGTCTTCGCCAACCAGCTCAACAGCAAGATCGAGGTCCTGGTCGCGAACACGCCGCTGCCGCCCGGCTTCGACCCGTCGCTGATCTCCTCCGACCCGCGCGCCGTGGAGTCCCTGCCGGCCGCGATCCACGGGCCGGTGGTGCACGCGTACTCCGAGTCGATCACCACCGTGTTCCTGTGGGCGGTGCCGGTCACCCTGATCGCGTTCGTGCTGGCCTGGTTCCTCAAGGAACAGCCGCTGCGCGGTTCCGTGACGGTGCCGGACGCCAGCGAGACCCTGGGCACCAACCCGGTGGAACGGTCCTCGATCGAGGAGATCGCCCGCGGGCTGTCGGTGCTCGGCAGCCGGGAGGCGCGCCGCGACCTGTATGTGCGGATCACCAAGCTGGCCGACCTCGACATCCATCCGGCGTCCAGCTGGCTGCTGTTGCGGATGGCCAAGGGCGGCGAGACCGACCCGGTGGAGCTGGCCCGGCGCACCACCGTGCCCGCCGACGTCATCGAGGAGGCGGCCGTCGAGGTCGAGACCCGCGGACTGGCCGTCCGGGACGGCAATCCGCTGGTCCTCACCGACAGCGGCCGGGCGATGGCCGCGCAACTCGGCGTGGCCCGGCGGACCGTCCTCGGCGAGCTGCTCGGCGACTGGGACCCGGAGCGGCACGCGGAGCTCGCGGCGCTGCTGACGAAGCTCAGCGGCGACCTGTGCGGCGGCGACACCGACCGCCTGGAGAAGGGGCGCCCGGCGACCGGCGGCGCCACGGCCTGACGCTCCCGGCCCCCGGGCCCCGACGCCCGCCCGGCCCTCGCCGGGCGGGTGTTCGACGTTTGAGCACCCACTTTCGGGCAAGCCGATCGATGAGCCGGCAACGAAGCACACCCTGTCCGTCGACCCGTAGAAGACCCGCAGAAACGGGAGGCATTCCCATGTCCACTGGCGTGATCATCGCCATCGTCGTGGTCGTCATCGTTCTGGCCGCCGCTCTCACGACCGTGCTGCTCCGGCCGGGAGGGATGGGAGGCAGGAGCCTGCACCGCCGCTTCGGGCCCGAGTACGACCGGGTCCTGCGCCGCCATGACGGCGACACCAAGGCCACCGAGAAGGAGCTCTCCGAACGGCTGAGCCGGCACGGGGACATCACCACCCGTCCGCTGCCGACGCAGGCCCGCGAGGAGTACACGGCCCGCTGGGCCGCCGTGCAGGAGCACTTCATCGACTCGCCCGCGAAGGCGCTCGGCGAGGCCGACACGCTGATCGGGGACCTGGTCCGCGACCGCGGCTTCCCGGACGCGAAGTCCGGCGAGCACTTCGACGCGCTGTCCGTGCACCACGCCCGTCATCTGCAGGGCTACCGCGACGCCCATGAGATCGCCGGGCGGCGGGGCGGCGACGACGGCACCTCCACCGAGGAGATGCGGGAGGCGCTCGTCCGGGCCCGCGCGATGTTCGAGGAGCTCGTCCGGGCCGACACGAACCGCGCGCCGTCGAACCGCGACGCGGACCCCGACCGCCCCGACGAGCCGGCCGCGGTGAAGCCGCACGGCAGCGGATCGCGCCTCGGAGTGCTCGGCCGCCGGCAGAACTGACGGACCACCGCCGGTATCCACCGCACCGCAGGACCGGGGCCGTCAGCCCCTGCCATGAGCCATGAGCCATGAGCCATGAGTCGTGAGTCGTGAGTCATCAACGAAGTGTCAGGAGTGCAGGGACGATGAACGAAGGCCAGGACCAGACCCGCGAGAGCGCCGTACCCGACCGGAACGCCGACCGGAACGCAGACCGGAACGCAGACCGGAACCCCGCCCAGAGCCCCGACGAGCCGCCGCGCCCGCCGCGCATGGCCGATCCGCGCAAGGACGAGGCCACCGCGGCACGCACGAGCGAGGCCCCCCGTACGAGCGAGGCCAAGCGGGTAACCGAACCCACGCGTACGACCGAACCCACCCGTACGACCGAGGCCCCGCGTACGACCGACGCCTCGCGCACCACCGACGCGACGCGTACGAGCGACGCCGCACGCGCAGGCGAGGGCTCCGGACTCCGTACCGCCGAGACCCACGGCGCCCGCCACAGCGGGCCCGCGGGCGCCGGTGACGGGCTGGAGGAGCGCTTGCAGCATGCGATGGGCACGTTCGTGGACGAGCCGCGCAAGTCCGTCGAGGAGGCCGACGCCGTCCTCGAGCAGGTCGCCCGGCAGCTCACCGAGAAGCTCGCGGAGCGCCGCCGGACCCTCCGGTCGACCTGGCAGAACGACGACGCCAAGGCCGACACGGAGGAACTGCGCGTGGCGCTGACGCACTACCGCGATCTGACGCAGCAGCTCCTCAGCATCTGAAGCGGCCGACCGAGCAGCCGGGCGCACAGCTGCGAGAGCAGCTGGGACGCGGGGCCTCGTTGGCGCGGGCTTCACCCTTGGAGCCCCTCCGGATCACCCCGGAGGGGCTCTTCGCCTTCGGTCAAGCGGCGTACGCTGAACGGGAGGTGATTCGATGTCATCGCTGCGAGAGAACGTGCGCACCCATCGCCGCCGGACGGGCATGAGCCAGGAGCAACTCGGCGAAGCGGCCGGTCTGTCGGTGGGTGTGGTGCGCAAGGTCGAGCAGGGCGGCAACGTCCAGGTCGAGACCATTCACCTGCTCGCGAGGGCGCTGGGCACCACTACGTCCAGCCTCTTCGCCACCGGGTCGCCGGAGCCTGTTCGTGCGAACCCGGGCGACGGCCCGAAGCTGATGGAGCTGCGCCGAGCGCTCATGCCGCCCATCGGGCTGTCGGAAGTGCTCACCGCACCTGATCGGACCCCCAACCTCGCGACCATCCAGCGAGACATCGACGACTCGCACAGCCTTTACCAGGCGGACCGCTATGACTCGGTTGCCAAGAAACTGCCCGCCATCCTGCGTTCCGCCGAGGCCGCGGTCGTGCTCGCCGAGGACGAGGAGGCCCGCCGGCGGGCCATCGTCCTGCGCGCGAGCTCCTTCCTGCTCGCCGGCAAGTACCTGACGCAGGTACGGCGGTACGACATGGCCTATCACGCACTCTCCCAGGGCATCAGGGACGCCAGGGAGGCCGGACAGACGCTGATTGCCGCTACAGGCGTCGTAGGCATGGGCTGGCTGCTCCTGCGCCAGGACCGGTTCGACGAAGCCGAGCGCTTGGCGACCGTCACGGCTGAGGAGATCGAACCGCGGATCTCCAGTGCGACACCAGGTGAGTTGGCGGTGTGGGGTGAGCTGCTCCAGCGCGTCGCCTCGGCCGCGATGCGCAACAACCGCCCGGATGTGGCCAAGGAAGCGCGGCGCATGACCGCGACAGCTGCGAGCGCGCTGGATGTCGAGCACGTCGACTTCCGGGAGCATTGGACCACCTTCGGGCCGGTGACCGCCGAGGCGAAGGCGATTGAGGACCTCTCCCTGATCGGGGACGCCCGAGGGGTGCTCCGCCGGGCTGACGAAGGCCCCGTGGGAGCAAAGGCGCTGAAGCGGTTCGGCCGGCCGAGTGCGAACAACTGGGACCGACACCGACTCGACGTCGCGAGGGCCCACGCGAAGCTGGGATCACATCAGGACGCGATGGATGAGCTCAACGCGATCCTCCGCAGCTCGCCGGAGTGGTTGAAGCATCAGTCCATGGCGCGGTACATCATGGAGGACATCCTGTCGCACCGAAAGCGGACGCTGACCACAGACATGCGGGACATGGCCGCTCACCTGGGCGTAACCGGGTAACTACTACGCGGTGTGGCACTTCCCGTCGATCCGCCGGAGAAGCACCACGCTACGTGTCTGTTGCGTCTCTCTGTGTAGCCATAACTTCGTACTCACGGCGCAGGACCAGCAGGCCGGAACCGGAATCAGCGAACTGGCCAAGGGACTGGAGCATTTGCACCGGCAGAGCGAACGAAGGAGCGACGCATGACGAGTCTGTGGGCCACCGCCCCCACCTGGGGCGGGGACGATGACAAGGACAAGCACCCGGGTACCCCCTGGACCCCGCCGAAGGACCCGCCCAGCCCTGACGGGGGAACCCCGCCCGGCGATGGGAAGCACAAGAGGTGACGCTCAACTCCGCGCAGGTGGACCGCCCCAGCCGCAAGGAGCTGGGGCGCGTCCTCCTGGAGACGCAATCGATGACGTCGGACTGGGCGCCGACCTTCGCGGCGGTGGACCGGGCCGCGTTCCTGCCGGATCTGATGTGGCCGTTCGACATGGAGCGGGGGACCAGCGTCTGCGTGGACCGCAGAACGGACCCCGGCGCCTGGTACGCCGCGGCGGACAGCGACATTCCCATCGTGACCCAGTGGGATGACGGGAAGCACACCGGCACGGCGCCAGGCGATGTATCCAGCAGTTCCTCGTCCATGCCCTCTGTCGTCTACGAGATGCTCCTGGACCTGGACCTGGACGCGGGCATGAAGGCGCTCGACGTGGGCACCGGCACGGGCGAGACGGCCGGTGCACTGACGCACCGTCTTCGCGGTGAGAACGTCACCACGATCGAGGTGGACCGCGTCGTGTCCGCACGTGCCCGTGAACGGCTGTGCGCAGCAGGTCTGTACCCGGTGGTGGTCATGGGCGATGGGTTCGCCGGATGCGCGGAGCAGGGCCCGTACGACCGCATTCTGGCTACCGTCGGACTCCGGGAGATCCCTGGTGCCTGGATCGAGCAGACCCGTCCGGGCGGACTCGTCGTCGCCCCGTGGGGGACGCACTTCTCCAACGCGGATGCCGTGGTCCGTCTGGTGGTGAAGGACGGCAAGGCGATGGGGAACTTCACGCGCCCCGTGGAATTCATGAAGCTCCGAGCTCAGCGGTTGTCCCGCCCTGACCACGACGACTACCTCGCCACGGGCTCGATGAATGACGCCGACACGTCCAGTACGACGATCACTGAAGCCGAGTTCGTCACCGGTCGATATACCGCCGCCCGGTTCGCCCTCGGCCTTCGCGTGCCCGACTGCTCGCAGGCCGTGGCCGACAAGCGTGACGGCGCGCGGCCCGTCTGGTTCTACGGGCTGAGCGACAGATCCTGGGCGTGCGTCATGTTCCGGGACGCGGAGAAAGAGGCGCGCGTCTGGCAGTCGGGTCCGCGCCGGCTGTGGGACGAAACGGAAGCGGCATACCGGTGGTGGGTGGCGCAGGGCGGCCCCGAGCACACACGGTTCGGGCTCACCGTCACGCAGGAGGGCGAGAGCGCCTGGCTCGACGACCCCTCGCAGTTGGTACGGCCGACGGACTGACGCTCGGCCGGCGGAACGAAGGACGCTCCCCAGCCGTCAAGGCCGGGGAGCGCGGCCGGGAAACGCGTGGTCAGCTCTTGGGGGCCGTCTGCTGGACGACCTCGAACGACCACAGGGCGGAGTCCGAAGCGGCCGGTTTGGGCCGCTCGGCTCCGCCCTCGCCCGTGCCCGCACCACCGCCGTGCGCGCCGGGACCGCGCATCGAGGTGGACATCCAGTTCTTGAAGTCCTCCTCGCTGCGCCAGCGCGTGTACACGAGGTACTGGTCGGTGCCTTCGACCGGGCGCAGCAGCTCGAACCACTCGAAGCCGTCGGAGTTCTCGACGGAGCCGGCACGCGCCGCGAACCGCTTCTCCAGCGTCTCGCGCATCTCCGCCGAAACGGTCAGGGCATTGATCTTCACGATGCTCATGGCCTCATCCTGCCGTATGCGCCGGCCGGCTCAGCCCTCGTAGCTGACCTGCATCTCCTTGACGCCGTTGATCCAGGCGGAGCGGAGCCGGCGGGGGTCGCCGACCAGCTTGATGTCGGGCATCGCGTCGGCGATGGCGTTGAACATGAGGTCGATCTCCATGATCGCCAGGTTCTTGCCCATGCAGTAATGCGGGCCGCCGCCGCCGAACCCCAGGTGCAGATTGGGTTCGCGGGTGATGTCGAAGCGCTCGGGGTGGTCGAAGACCTCGGGGTCGTGGTTGGCGGAGGCGTAGAACATGCCGACGCGCTGGCCCTTCTTGATCTCCTGGCCGCCCAGCACGGTGTCCCGGGTGGCGGTGCGCTGGAAGGACGTGACGGGGGTCGCCCAGCGGACGATCTCCTCGGCGGCGGTGCTCGGCCGCGTCTCCTTGTAGAGCTCCCACTGCTCGGGATGGGTGAGGAAGGCGTGCATGCCGTGGGTGATGGCGTTGCGCGTCGTCTCGTTCCCGGCGACGGACAGCACGAGGACGAAGAAGCCGAACTCGTCCGTGCTGAGGTTGCCTTCGTCCTCGGCGGCGACGAGCTGGCTGACGATGTCCTTGACCGGACACTCCTTGCGGGCGGCGGCGAGGTTCATGGCGTACGAGATCAGCTCCATGGCCGACTCGGCGCCCACCTCCTCGGTGATGGCCAGCTCGGGGTCGTCGTAGGCGATCATCTTGTTCGACCAGTCGAAGATCTTGGTCCGGTCGTCCTGCGGGATGCCGATCAGCTCGGCGATGGCCTGCAGCGGGAGTTCGGACGCGACCTCGGTGACGAAGTTGCCCGTCCGCCGGCCGCGCGCCTCGGCGACGATGCGGTGGGCGCGGTCGCGGAGGGTCTGTTCCATCTGGCGGATCGCGCGCGGGGTGAAGCCCCGCTGGACGATCTGCCGGACGCGGGTCAGCTCGGGCGGATCCATGTTGAGCATGATCAGCCGCTGCATCTCGATCTGTTCGCGGGTGATGTGCTCGTTGAAGCGGATGACCGCGGTGTTGAGGAACGACGAGTAGACGTCGGGGTTGAGCGAGACCTCTTTGACGTCGGCGTGCCGGGTGACGACCCAGTACCCCTCGTCCTCGAACCCGGCGGCGTTGAGGGGCTGTTCGTTCCACCACACCGGGGCGGTCTCGCGCAGTTGCGCGAGTTCGGGGAGCGGTACCCGCTGCTCGTACACGTCCGGGTCGGTGAAGTCGAAGCCTTCGGGAAGGGCGGGGCAGGGCATCGGCCACTCCATGTCTGACGGTCCATCAGATATGGCTCGAAGGTAGTAACCAGTTCTACAAGTGGCAAGGGGAATGACCGTGTGGATTGAGTGCGGGTGGATGGAGGCTCGTGCACGAGTCTTGCGCGCCGCGCTCCATGGGTAATAAGACTGCAGACAGAACTAGTACGCGTTCTAGTTCTGCCGGAGGCGCCGGGACGCCGACCGGTCGAGGAGAGGACGAGATTCATGGCCGCTGAACCCGTCATCGTCGAAGCTGTACGCACGCCCATCGGCAAGCGCGGAGGCGCGCTCGCCAATCTGCACCCCGCCTACCTGCTGGGTGAGACGTACCGCGAACTGCTCGGCAGGACCGGGATCCAGCCGGACGCCGTCGAACAGGTCGTCGGCGGCACCGTCACCCACGCCGGCGAGCAGTCGATGAACCCCGCACGCAACGCCTGGCTCGCCATGGGACTTCCGTATGAGACCGCCGCGACCACCGTGGACTGTCAGTGCGGTTCCTCGCAACAGGCCAACCACATGGTCGCGAACATGGTGGCCGCCGGAGTGATCGACATCGGCATCGGCTGCGGGGTGGAGGCGATGTCCCGGGTGCCGCTCGGCAGCGGTTCCAAGCACGGGCCGGGCAAACCGTTCCCCGACGAGTGGAACGTCGATCTGCCCAACCAGTTCGAGGCCGCCGAGCGGATCGCCCGGCGGCGCGGGCTGACCCGGGAGGACGTCGACCGGCTCGGCCTCATCTCGCAGGAGCGGGCCGCCCGGGCCTGGGCGGAGGAGCGGTACAAGCGCGAGACGTTCGCGGTACAGGTCCCCACCAACGAGGAGGAGCAGCAGGCCGGTCAGGGCATGTGGCGGCTGGTCGACCGCGACCAGGGCATGCGGGACACCACCATGGAGGGCCTGGCCAAGCTGAAGCCGGTCATGCCGACCGCCGTGCACACCGCGGGCAACTCCTCGCAGATCTCCGACGGCGCCGCGGCCGTCATGTGGGCCTCCAAGCGCATGGCGCGGGCGCTCAAGCTCCGCCCGCGCGCCAGGATCGTCGCCCAGGCACTCGTCGGCTCCGACCCGCACTACCACCTGGACGGCCCGGTCGACGCGACCCGCGCGGTGCTCGGCAAGGCCGGGATGACGCTCAAGGACATCGATCTCATCGAGATCAACGAGGCGTTCGCATCCGTCGTGCTGTCCTGGGCGCAGGTCTTCGACCAGGACCTGGAGAAGGTCAACGTCAACGGCGGCGCGATAGCCCTCGGTCATCCGGTGGGGTCGACGGGGGCGCGGCTGATCGTGACGGCGTTGCACGAGCTGGAGCGCACGGACAAGGAGTTCGCGCTGATCACGATGTGCGCGGGCGGTGCGCTGGCGACGGGCACGATCATCCAGCGGCTGTAGCCGGGGCTCCGCCCCGGGCCCCGGTCCTCAAGCGCCGGACGGCTGCATCAGCCGTCCGGCGCTTGAAAACTGGTCGGCACCTCGAACGCGGCGCGGCGCGTGGCTCGGCGTAGCGCCTTGAGGATCGTCGCGCCGAGGGTGAGCGTGAGGATTGCGGTGACGGCGGCGCGTGGGAGGTCCCAGCCGAGCGAGGTGACGAGGCAGTACGCGACGAAACGGCCGAGGTTGTCGAGGACCGGGTCGCCGCCGACGTAGGAGATCCCGGAGGAGAGCCCTCCGATGGTCACCCAGCCCTGCAGATTCATGACCGTGCCGTAGAAGATCGACGAGAAGACGCCGTACGCCGCGAGCATCGCGAGCTCGCCGCGGCCGCGCAGCGTGTCGGGGCGGGGCAGCAGGCCCGCGCCCATCGCGACCCAGCCCATCGAGAGCATCTGGAACGGCATCCACGGTCCGACGCCGCCGGTGAGCAGCGCGGAGGCGAACATCGACACGGCTCCCAGTACGAAGCCGAATCCGGGGCCGAGCACCCGTCCCGACAGCACCATCAGGAAGAACATCGGCTCGATGCCGGCCGTGCCGGCGCCCAGCGGGCGCAGGGCGGCCCCGACGGCGGCCAGTACGCCGAGCATGGCGATCGACTTGGCGTCCATCCCGCCGTCCGCGATCGTCGCGATCACCACGGCGATCAGCATCGGCAGCAGCGCGGCGAACAGCCAGGGGGCGTCCTTGCTGTGGGCGAGCCCGGTGCCGGGGTCGGCGAGCAGCGGCCAGCCGAACAGGGCGATGCCGATCGCGGAGATCAGGGCCAGCGCGACGACGGAGCGCGGACCGAGCCGGATGGGACGTACCTGGCGGTCGGCGCGCGGTCGCGGTCGGGGAGACGTTTCGGGAGGCGTTCCGGGAGGCGTCATGACGACTCCTCCAGGGCCAGCGCGACCTGCGGGACCGTCAGCCAGGGGAGCGGCGCGAGGATCTTGGAGACCTGGGGGGCGAAGGCGGGGGAGGAGACCACGACCTCGGCGGTCGGGCCGTCCGCGACCACCTCGCCGTCGGCCAGGATCACCACCCGGTGGGCGAGTTCGGCGGCCAGTTCGACGTCGTGCGTGGCCAGTACGATCGCATGGCCGTCGGCCGCCAGCGCCCGCAGGAGCGCGATCAGCCGGCCCTTGGCGGCGTAGTCGAGGCCACGGGTCGGCTCGTCGAGCAGCAGCAGCGGCGGCCGGGCGGCCAGGACGACGGACAGCGCCAGTGCCAGCCGCTGGCCCTCGGAGAGATCACGGGGATGGGTCTCGTCGAGGACGCCCGGCAGGAGCGCGGTGACCAGCGCGCGGCAGGTGCCGGGCGCGGCGTGCGCGTCCTGGTCGGCGGCCGCGCACTCGCCGGCCACGGTGTCCGCGTAGAGCAGGTCCCGCGGCTCCTGCGGTACCAGGCCCACCTGCCGGATCAGCTCGCCCGGCTTCGTTCTGGACGGGACCAGGCCGCCGACGGTCACCGTGCCGGAGGCGGCGGTGTGCAGGCCCACGAGCGTGGACAGCAGTGTCGACTTGCCCGCTCCGTTGCGGCCCATCAGCGCGACGGTCTCGCCCGGCCGGACGGTCAGCGACACCTGGCGCAGCGCCTCGGTCCTGCCCCGGCGGACGGAGAGCCGGTCGAGCACCGCCACCGGTGCGGCAGCGGCCGGCAGCACGGGCGCGGCCGGGGGAGTACGGTCCGCCAGCCGCTCACGCAGCGGTCCGGCCTTCCGGCGCGCGTCGCGTACCGACAGCGGCAGCGGCGACCAGCCCGCGAGGCGGCCCAGCGCCACCACCGGCGGGTGGACGGGGGAGAGCGCCATGATGTCGGCGGGCGCGCCCTGCAGCGGGGCGGCACCGGGGGCGGGCAGCAGGATCACCTGGTCCGCGTACTGCACGACGCGCTCCAGCCGGTGCTCCGCCATCAGCACCGTCGTCCCCAGGTCATGGACCAGCCGCTGCAGCACGGCCAGCACCTCCTCGGCCGCGCCGGGGTCCAGCGCGGACGTCGGCTCGTCCAGCACCAGCACCTTGGGGTGGACGGTGAGCACCGAGCCGATGGCGACGCGCTGCTGCTGGCCGCCGGAGAGCGTGGCGATCGGCCGGTCCCGCAGTTCGGCCAGGCCCAGCAGGTCGAGGGTCTCCTCGACGCGGCGGCGCATGGTGGCGGGCGCCAGGCCCAGCGACTCCATGCCGTAGGCGAGTTCGTCCTCGACGGTGTCGGTGACGAAGTGCGACAGCGGATCCTGGCCGACGGTGCCGACGACATCGGCGAGTTCGCGCGGCTTGTGCGTCCGGGTGTCACGGCCCGCCACCGTGACCCGGCCGGACAGGACCCCGCCGGTGAAGTGCGGCACCAGACCGGACACCGCGCCCAGCAGAGTCGACTTACCGACTCCGGACGGCCCGACGAGCAGGCACAGTTCGCCCTCGGGGACGGTGAGGTCCACTCCGGCGACGGCGGGCTCTGCGGCGTTGTCGTACCGGACGGACACCTGCTCGAAGCGGATCACGTGCGGTCCTCCTTCGAGTTCGGCTTCGGGATGACGCGCCGGGTCGGGATCACGCGCGGGGCCGGGACGACCTGCGGGGCGGGGGACACCGGGGTGGGCCGGGGCAGCGCCGGGGGCGGTGCGACGAACGCCGGCAGCAGCCCGATCAGGATCGAGAGCGCGGGCCACAGGGGCAGCGTGGGCGCGGCGAGCGGGATCGTCGGCGGGGCCAGCGCCAGCGGATCGTGCGAGGCCGCATAGATCATCAGCGCCGCCACCGCGATCCCGGAGCCCGAGACCAGCCAGGCCCGCGCGCCCCACCGGTCGGGCCGGTAGCGGCTGCGGATCGACCGCCGGCCGCCGAGCCGCAGCCCCGCCAGCGCCGAGACCAGCCCGAGCAGCAGCACCGGCACGCCGTACCCGGCGCCGGACGCGGACAGCAGCGCGTACGTCCCCGCGCACACGCCGAGCAGCCCGCCCAGCGTCAGCGCGGCCGTCGTCCGGCGTATCCCGGCCGGCACGTCGGCGGACCGGCCGTAGCCGCGCGCGTCCATCGCGGCGGCCAGCGCCACCGACCGTTCCAGCGCCCCTTCCAGAACCGGCAGTCCGACCTGCAGCAGCGCCCGCACCCCGCGGTCGTCGCGGCCCCGCAGCCGGCGGGCGGCGCGCAGCCGCTGCACATCGGTGACGAGGTTCGGAGCGAAGGTCATCGCCACGACGACCGCGACACCCGCCTCGTACAGCGCGCCCGGCAGCGACTTGAGCAGCCGGGCCGGGTTGGCGAGCGCGTTCGCCGCGCCCACGCAGACCAGCAGGGTGGCCAGCTTCATGCCGTCGTACAGCGCGAACAGCAGACCCTCCGCGGTCACCTTCCCGCCCAGCCTGACCCCCCGCGCCCAGTCGGGCAGCGGGACCTCGGGCAGCCGGAAGAGCACGTAGGTCCCCGGGATCGGCGAGCCGAGCAGGACCGCGAAGCCCAGCCGGATCGCCAGCACCACCAGGCCCAGCTTCAGGAACGCCCCGTAGGACTTCGCCCAGGGCGCGTCCGTGCGGCGGGCGGCGACCACATAGCCCGCGACCGCGACCAGCAGCAGGAGCAGCAGCGGATTGGTGGTCCTGGACGCCGCCGTCGCCAGCCCCAGCGCCCACAGCCACCACGCCCCGGCGTGCAGCGCGGTCGACCGGGTGGCGACGGCGGCCCCGCGGCCGGCGGTGTTCCGGCGTACCCCGGTGTTCATCCGCGCCGGCGGCGGGCCTGCCAGAGGGCCGCCCCGCCGAGGGCGAGGACGGCGGCGATGCCGGCGACACCGACCGAGGGACCCCCGCCGTCACCGCCGCCATCGCCCGACGCCTGTGGCGCGGGTGTCTTCGACGCCGATGCCGTGCCGGAGCCGCCCGAGCCTTCGGCCACCGGCTCCCCGCAGCCCGTCTTCGGGTAGCCGGCGATGGCGCACACCATGCCCGCGGAGTTGTAGCGCAGCGGTTTGGCGACGGCGGCGAGCGCGTCGGCGCCCGTCGCGTCGCCCGGGACCTGGGCGCACGCGGTACGGGGCGCGGGCGGTGCCGCACCGCCGCCCGCGTCGGCGGCGGTGCCGAAGTCCAGCACGAGGGCGATGCGCTTGGTGCCGCCCTTGGGCGGGGTGCCCGTGCAGATCGCGGCGAACGACGTGGCGCCGGGGACGTCACGCGGCTTCGAGGAGTCCTGGGCCTCGGCGCTGGCCGCGAAGCGCCAGCCCTCCACGGAACCGTCGGCGGGCCGGTCCAGCGCGGGACCGGTCTGCGCGTACGTCCAGGTGTCGCCTGAACGCTGCCAGAACGACCAGTAGCGGTACGCGGCGGCCTGTGCGGGCAGGGCGGAGACGGCGAGCAGGGCGCCGAGCGCCAGCAGGACGGCGAGGACCCGCAGCCGGGGGCGCGGCATCAGCCCTGCTTCTTCTTGCGGCCGCTGACGAGGAAGCCGACGCCGATGCTGGCGACGAAGAAGACCCCGACGATCCACCAGGTGGCGGAGGAGGACTTGCCGTCCTTCTTCTCGGTCTTGTCGGACGGCGACGGGCTCGCGCTCGCCGCGGCGGCCGGCTTCGGGCCGAGGTTGGTCAGCTGCTGGACGAGGTCCGCGCCGCCGGCGCTCCTCGGGTCGTTGCCCGTCGCGTGGGCGGCGAGGACCAGCTGGGAGAGGGCGGCGGGGTTGCCCTTCGACCAGACGGCGGAGTTCTTCGCGAGCCAGTCGTACGACGTCTTCGCGGTGTCGAGGTTGCCGCCCGCGGCCAGCGCGACCACGGCGTCGGCGGTGGTGCCGTAGTCCGGCGTCGGCTTGTCCGCACCCGGGGTGACGGCGGTCAGGTGCGCGCCGCCCGCGGTGAGCTGCGCGGTCAGGTACGCGGCGCCGGCCGAGGCCGAACCGGCCGCGTCGAGCGTCTTGAAGGCGTCGGGCGACGCGCAGTCCGGGGCCTTCGCGGCCGTGTTCGCGGTCGGCGCGGTGACGACGAAGCCCGCACCGCGGGCGCCGCGCACCGCGTCGGCGGTGGCCTTGGCGTTCACCGTGAGCTTGCCGTTCATCGGGTAGCCGAAGGCGCCGCGGTCGGCGGCCTTGGCGTCACAGCCGAACTGGAAGGCCTTGAGGCTGTCCTGCGACGCCTTCACGTCCTGCTTGACGGCCGCCAGCGCGCCGATCACGACAGAGGTGGAGTCCGGGTCGGAGGCGCCGCCGGGGTTGTACGACCAACCGCCGTCCTTGTTGCGCACCGAGGTCAGCCAGTCGGTGGCCTTCTTCACCACGGCGTCCTTGCCGCCCAGCGCGGTGAGCGCCTGCACGGCGATGCCCGTCGCGTTGGTGTCCTCCGTCTTGGCGTCGCAGGCCTTCGCCGGGTCGGCCCGGTACGACGGGAAGCCGCCGTCCGCGCACTGCTGACCGGTCAGCCAGGTGACAGCGCTGTCGGCCGGCCGCACCCCGGCGGTGTCCAGCGCCAGCAGCGCGTACGACTGCCGCCACACCCCGTCGTACGTCGGGTCCCCGGTGCCGTAGAGACCCGGCGGCAGCGGGGTGTCGGCGGAGGCTGCGGGCACCGCGGCCATACCGAGCACGGTGGCGGCGGCGAGCGCGGCGGCGCTGCGACGGAGGTTCATGAGGGGTTGATGCCTTTCGCTGAGCGGGTGCGTGGCCGGGCGCACCGCTGCGAGCCCGCGCATAGCGCGGGGCACCGGGCTCCGGCTCCTTGCGACCTGGGGAGACATAGGGAGCGGGCTCGCGACGCCCTGCGGCCGCGCCTCCGGCGTTGTCGTCGGTCGACGACGCTCCGCGTCGCCTTCCTCCTCCGCCTTGGATGCGCAGCCGCATGACGCCGCTCGCTGATCCGCTCCCTATGTCTCCGCAGGTCGCTACCTCGACGGTGCCGGTCGCCGCCGATACGTCGCCGCATCTGCCGGACCGGGAGCCGCTCCCGTCCGCGCGGGTACTCCGACTCGCCGCCCCTGCCCTGGGGGACGGCTCACGGTTGCGGGTCAGTGCCGGATTCGCGCCGGCTTCCCCCGCTCGGACGTGGATGGAATTGTCCCGAACATCGTATGCCCTGCGGGTGCCGCTCCCGGTCCCGGCCCGCCCGCGCCCCGGCCGCCCGTGCCGTCAGACCGCCTGGTAGGTGACCGGGTCGGAGCCGGGCACGGCCTCGGCGCGGCCGGCCTTCACCAGCCGCCGCAGATGGGCCTCGGCCTCGGAGACGGCGATGTTGCGGGAGCCGAACGGGATCTGCTCCCAGGGGCGGTTCCACTCCATCACCTCGGCGAGCTGCCAGGGGGTGCGCGGTGCGTCACTGATCAGCGCCGCCAGCCCGGCGAGCCGCTCCTCGTGGTGGTCGAGCAGCTCCCGCACCCGGCCGGCCGCGTCCTTGAACGCGTACTGGTGGGCGGGCAGCACCTCGTCGGGGTTCAGCCGGCCGATGCGCTCCAGGCTGGCCAGGTAGTCGCCGAGCGGATCGGTCTCGACCTCGTCGTCGGGGTCCTCGTACAGCCCGATGTGCGGGGAGATCCCCGGCAGCAGATGGTCACCGGAGAACAGCCGCCGGCTCTCCTCCAGGAACAGGCAGACGTGCCCGGGGGTGTGGCCGGGCGTCCAGATGGCGCGCAGCCGCCGGCCGGCGAGGTCCACGAGCTCGCCGGGTTCGATGTCGCGGTCCGGGAGCGCGGGCCGCAGCCCCGGCAGGGTGCTCATCCGCCCCGATTCGCGGGCGGCGCGCAGCGGGGCGATGTGCTCCTCGGGGGCGCCGGCGGCGGTGAGTTTGGCCGTCATGAAGGTCAGCCAGCGGGCCGGCTCGGCGGACCGGGTGCGGCGCACCACGTCCGCGTCGGCGGAGTGCATCGCGATCCAGGCGCCGGACACCTCGCGGACCTGCGCGGACAGCCCGTGGTGGTCGGGGTGGTGGTGGGTGATCAGGACACCGTGCACCTCGGCGACGGAGGTGCCCGCCTCGACGAGCCCGGCCTCCAGCGCGGCATACGAGTCCGGATCGTCCCAGCCGGTGTCGATCAGTACGGGACCGCGGTCGGTGTCCAGGAGATGGACGAGCGTGTGGCCGAGGGGGTTGTCGGGGATCGGGACCGGGATGCTCCAGACCCCTCCGCCGTGGTCGGTCACGCGCACCATCTGGTCCCCTCTCGCCGACGAAGTCATTGCCCACTATAACTAGAACTGGTATCAGTTCTGAAACAGCGTCAGGTATGGGCCGACCCGCAGGAGGCACCAGTAATGACCGACCTCATCGAACACGGACAGCTGTTCATCGGCGGGGAGTTGGTGGACCCGCTCGGCAGCGGGACCATCGAGGTCATCTCCCCGCACACCGAGCAGGTCATCGGGCGGGTGCCGCACGCCTCCCGCGCCGACGTGGACCGCGCGGTCGCCACGGCCCGCAAGGCGTTCGACGAGGGTCCGTGGCCGCGGATGACCCTCGACGAGCGGATCGCCGTCGTCACCCGCATCAAGGACGCCATCGCCGTCCGGTACGACGAGATAGGCCGTCTCATCAGCTCGGAGAACGGCTCCCCTTACTCGTGGAGCATCCTCGCCCAGTCGCTCGGCGCGATGATGGTGTGGGACGCGGCGATCACCGTCGCCCGCGACTTCCCCTACGAGGAGCACCGCACCGGCGTCCTCGGCCCGATCCTGGTCCGCCGTGAGCCCGTCGGGGTCGTCGCGGCCGTGGTGCCGTGGAACGTCCCGCAGTTCACCGCCGCCGCCAAGCTCGCGCCCGCGCTGCTCACCGGCTGCACCGTCGTGCTGAAGCCGTCGCCGGAGACCCCGCTCGACGCGTATGTGCTGGCCGAGATCACCAAGGAGGCCGGGCTGCCCGACGGCGTGCTGTCCGTCGTGGCGGCCGACCGCGAGGTCAGCGAGTACCTGGTCGGCCACCCCGGCGTCGACAAGGTCTCGTTCACCGGCTCGGTCGGGGCCGGCCGGCGGGTGATGGAGGTCGCGTCCCGCAATCTCACCCGCGTCACGCTGGAACTGGGCGGCAAGTCCGCCGCCGTCATCCTCCCGGACGTGGACCTGGACACCGCCGTCCCCGGCATCACCTCGGCCGCCTGGATGAACAACGGCCAGGCGTGCGTGGCCCAGACCCGGATCCTGGCGCCGCGCTCCCGCTACGACGAGATCGCCGAGCGCTTCGCGGCGGCCGCCTCCGCGCTGGTCGTCGGCGACCCGCTCGACCCGGCCACCGAGGTCGGCCCGCTGGTCGCCAAGCGCCAGCAGCAGCGCTCGTTCGACTACATCAAGATCGGTCAGGAGGAGGGCGCGAAGGTCCTGACCGGCGGCGGCCGGCCGGCCGGTCTTGACACCGGCTGGTACGTGGAGCCGACGCTCTTCGGCGATGTCAGCAACTCCATGCGGATCGCCCGCGAGGAGATCTTCGGCCCGGTCATCTGTCTGCTCCCGTACGACGACGAGGCCGAGGCGCTGCGGATCGCCAACGACTCCGACTTCGGGCTGTCCGGCAGCGTCTGGACCGCCGACGTCGAGCACGGCATCGACATCGCCCGCCAGGTCCGCACCGGCACGTACTCGGTGAACACCTTCAGCCTCGACATGCTCGGCCCGTTCGGCGGCTACAAGAACTCCGGCGTGGGCCGGGAGTTCGGCCCCGAGGGCTTCGGCGAGTACCTGGAGCACAAGATGATCCACCTGCCGGCCGGATACCAGGCGCCGGCCGGTACGGCGGGGGCGGAGGGCTGATGGGCGACCGCTGGCACATCGAGGTGGACCGCACGGTCTGCATCGGCTCCGGCATGTGCGTCAACGCGGCCCCGGACGGCTTCACCCTCGACGGCGCCCGGCAGTCCCACCCCGCCGCCGCCGAGTCCGACGCCTCGGAACAGGTGCTGGCGGCGGCCGAAGGGTGCCCGGTGGAGGCGATCACGCTCACCCTGCTCGCCACCGGCGAGCCGGTCTTCCCGCCCGAGGAGTAACGGAACAGCTGTCCCGCCGCAGGTCAGGACACCTCCTGACCTGCGGCTGCGCACCCGTGCATTACGCACATATGCGTTCTGCACGGGTGTTTCGTTACGGACGCGACTGTTCCCCGTTTCGGCCACGTGAAAATCTCAGCACCTCGAGGCCGGAGGGGGAGAGTCATGGACAAGCGGTACGAGGTCTTCTGCCTAGTCGACAGGTATTTCTACGAGACCCCGGACCGCTTGTCCACGGGCTCCGGTCCCGACAAGGGATCCGGTGCGTCGCTCTACGAGCCGGCCCAGCGCCCGGTTCCCGAGGGCTGGCGCACCGGACGCTCCGGTGACTGGCTGCACTTCACGCCGGTGGACGACACCAGCGTCCCCAGACCCGGATCGCCCCCGCAGGGGTGGAAGATCCACGTCTCCGCGTGTCTGGAAAACGCCGAGAAGACCATCGCCAAGGTCTGGGACCACTGCGTCCCGCGCGGCATACCGTTCAAGTTCGTACCCGGCCCCTACGCCCTGCACCTGCGCAACTCCAAGTACGCGGGGCGGGCCTCCAGTGGCAAGTGCATCACCATCTACCCGTCGGGTGAAGAGCAGTTGCACACGATCCTCCGCGAGCTGGAGGACCTGCTCGGCGGCGAGGCCGGCCCGTACATCCTCAGCGACCTGCGCTGGAACCAGGGACCGCTCTACGTCCGCTACGGCGGATTCGCCCAGCGGTACTGCGTGGACGCCTCGGGCGTGCTGGTCTCCGCGGTCGAGGACGCCGACGGGGTGCTCGTACCGGACCGCCGGGAGCCGGCCTTCCACGTCCCGCCGTGGGTGACGCTGCCCGCGTTCCTCCAGCCGCATCTGGACGCCCGCAACGCCACGACCACCAACGACCTCCCGTACCGCATCGAGAGCGCGCTGCACTTCTCCAACGGCGGCGGTGTCTACACCGGTCAGGACGTGCGGACCGGCGAGAAGGTCGTCCTCAAGGAGGCCAGGCCGTACGCCGGGCTGGCCGCCGACGGGGCCGACGCCGTCGCCCGGCTGGAGCGCGAGAAGACCGCCCTGGAACGGCTGTCGGGGCTGGGCATCGCCCCCGAGGTCCGCGACTGGTTCGTCCTGGGCGACCACCGCTTCCTGGTGATGGACTTCCTGGAGGGCCGTACCCTCAACTCGTTCTTCGCCCAGCGCCATCCGCTGATCTCCGTCGATCCCGACCCTTCGGCGGTCGCCGACTACACCGACTGGGCGCTGGGCATCCACGCGGCGGTCGAGGAGGCCGTCGCCGCCGTGCACAGCCGCGGTGTGGTCTTCAACGACCTGCACATGTTCAACATCATGGTCGGGCCCGACGAACGGTCCGTCTCACTGCTGGACTTCGAGGCCGCCGCGCACATCGACGAGCACACCCGCCAGGCCCTGGCCCACCCCGGCTTCATCGCCCCGGCGGACCGCAGGGGCTTCGAGGTGGACCGGTACGCGCTCGCCTGTCTGCGGCTGGCGCTGTTCCTGCCGATGACGACGCTGCTGGTGGTGGACCGCGACAAGGCCGTACACCTGGCGGACGTGATCGCCGAACAGTTCCCGGTGCCCAGGGAGTTCCTCGACGAGGCCGTCGAGACCATCACCGGAACCGGCCCCGCCACCCGCCGCCGCACCCGGTACGTACCGGTGGAGCCGGCCGACTGGCCGCGCAGCCGCGACTCGATGGTCGCCGCGATCCTCGCCTCGGCGACCCCGGAACGCGACGACCGGCTGTTCCCCGGCGACGTCGCCCAGTTCTCCGACGGCGGCGGGATCGGGCTGGCGCACGGCGCCGCCGGTGTCCTGTACGCCCTCGCCGAGACCGGCGCCGAGCGGTACGAAGCCGGTGAGGAATGGTTACTGCGCCACACCGACCCGCCGCCGCCCGGCACCCTGCTCGGCCTCTACGACGGTCTGCTCGGCACCGCGTTCGTCCTCGACCGGCTGGGCCACACCCCGCGCGCGCTCGATCTGACCGAGCGCGTGCTGGGCGAGAAGTGGCAGCGCCTGGTGCCCGACCTGTACGGCGGTCTCGCCGGCGTGGGCCTGGCCCTTGAGCACCTGTCCAGGACCACCGGCGAGAGCGGACTGCGGGACCAGGCCGTGGAAGCGGCCCAGTTGCTCGCCGACCGGCTGGCCGGCGAGCCCGGCACCCACACCGGGCTGCTGCGCGGCGCCACCGGCTCCGCCCTGCTCTTCCTGCGCCTGTACGAGCGGACCGGCGCGCCCGAGCTGCTCGACCTCGCCGCGACCGCGCTGCGCCAGGACCTCGCCAAGTGCGGCCAGGACCGGGAGGGCACCTGGCTCGTCAACGAGGGCTTCCGCACCATGCCGTATCTCGGAGCGGGCAGCGTCGGCATCGGCATGGTCCTCGACGACTATCTCGCGCACCGCCCCGACGAGGAGTTCGAACGGGCGCGGACCGGGATCCTGCCCGCCGCGAGATCGCGCTACTACGCGCAGCCCGGGCTGTTCAACGGACGGGCCGGCATGATCCTGCACCTCGGCCGCACCACGGCCCCGGACGCGGCCCCCGGCCACCTCGCCGCCCAGATCGCCGCACTCTCCTGGTACGCGATGCCCTATCAGGGCCATCTTGCCTTCCCCGGCGACCAGATGATGCGGCTCTCCATGGACCTCAACACCGGAACGGCCGGCTGCCTGCTCGCGCTCGGCGCGGCACTGGGCGAACAGCCCGCGGCCCTCCCGTTCCTCCCGCCGCTCACGCGGCCCCTGAGCAGCCCCTTCACCGGGGCTGGAACAACAACCCCGTCCCCATGATCGAAAGGACTACACCATGGCACTTCTCGACCTTCAGAGCCTGGAAATCCCGCAGGGCCACGGCGGTGGCGGCGGTGGCGGCGGCGACCTCAGCACCGCGAGCCTCCTCCTCTGCGACACCAACAGCCACGGCAGCGTTCTTCTCTGCCTGTGACACCAGTAGGTAGTTGAGCACGGACACGGTCCCGGGCGGCCTCATGCCGCCCGGGACCGTACCCGTCACCGCGCACGAGGTGAGGACCTCCACCACATGGCGACCTCCTCCGGTACGGAGACCAGCGGGGCCACCGGGACATCCACCGCCGCCGCCACCGGATCCACGCCCGCCACCGGATCCGCCGGGCCCGTCGCGGCCGAGGCCGACCGGCTGCTGCGCGCGGCGGTCCGGCACAGCGCGGGCCGCAGCGCCGCGCTCTGTCTCTGCACCACCGCCTCGGCGTTCATCGGGCTGGCCCTGCCGGCCGCCCTCGGCCGGACCCTGGACCTGCTGCTCAGCCGCGACAGCGGCCCGCAGGCCACCCACTGGATCCTGCTGTGCACCGCCCTCACCTGCGTACTCGTCCTCCTCGACGCCGTCGACGGGCTGATCACCGGCGTCACCAACGCCCGCGGCACCGCCTGGGTACGCGGCAGGATGCTGCGCCACGTACTGGCCACCGGACCGCGCGCCACCTCCCGCTTCCCGTCCGGCGACCTGGTCGCCCGGCTGATCGGGAACGCCGCGCACGCCGGTACCGCCCCGGCCGCGCTCGCCACGCTGCTCGCCACCGTGATCACCCCGGTCGGCGGCCTCGTCGCGCTCGCCCTCATCGACCCCTGGCTCGCCGTCGCGTTCCTCGCCGGGCTGCCGGTACTCGCCCTGACCCTGCGGGCCTTCGTCCGGCGCGCCACCGACAGCGTCGCGCGCTACCAGACCGCCCAGGGCGAGATCGCGGGCCGGCTCGTCGAAGCCCTCGGCGGCGCCCGCACCATCGCCGCCGCCGCGACCACCGAACGCGAGATCGCCCGGGTCCTGGAGCCGCTGCCGGAACTGCGCCGCCAGGGGCTGCGGATGTGGCAGGTCCAGGGCCGCTCCAACGCCCAGGCCGCCATCATCGTCCCGCTGCTGCAGATCGCCGTCCTCGCGGCCGGCGGGCTCCGGGTCTCCCAGGGTCACTTGAGCGTCGGTGACCTGCTGGCGGCCTCGCGGTACGCCGTGCTCGCCACCGCGCTCGGCATGGCCGTGGGCCAGATCAACGGCCTGGTGCGCAGTCGCACCGCAGCCCGGCGGCTCGCCGAGCTGCTCGCCGAACCGGCCACCGCCTACGGGACGGAACGCCTCCCGGCCGGCGGCACGGGACGGCTCGAACTGCGCGGCATCACCGCCGTACGCGGCGGCCGCGCCGTCCTGGACGACCTCGATCTGACGCTGCCCGGCGGCACGTCGGTGGCCCTCGTCGGACGGTCCGGCACCGGCAAGTCCGTGCTGGCCGCGATCGCCGGGCGGCTCGCCGACCCGGACCGGGGAACCGTGGCGCTCGACGGCGTTCCGCTCTCCGGCCTCTCCCACGACGAACTGCGCGGCGCCGTCGGCTACGCCTTCGAACGGCCCGCGCTGCTGGGCGGCACCATCGGCGGCACCATCGCCTTCGGCGTCCCCGAGCCCGCCGGGATCGCGGTCACCGAGGCCGCCCGCACCGCCTGCGCCGACAGCTTCATCCGGCTCCTGCCGGAGGGTTACGCCACCCCCTGCGGTGACGCGTTCCTGTCCGGCGGAGAGTCGCAGCGGCTGGGCCTCGCCCGCGCCTTCGCCCACCCGGGCCGGCTGCTGATCCTCGACGACGCGACGTCCAGTCTCGACACGGTCACCGAGTTCCGGGTCACGGCCGCCCTGCTGAGCCCCACCCCCGACCGCTCCCGGCTGATCGTGGCGCACCGCGCCTCCACCGCCGCCCGCGCCGATCTCGTCGCCTGGCTCGACGACGGCCGCATCCGCGCCATCGCCCCGCACGACCACCTCTGGCGGCTGCCGGAGTACCGGGCGGTGTTCCACGCCCCGACCGATCCCGAACCCGTTGCCGATCCCGATCCTCGACGCGATCGGGAAGGGGCGGCGGAGGAGGCGGGATCGTGGTGACGCGGCGGGGCGGCCGGGCTCCTTCCGGCCTGCGGGCCGAGGGGATCCGCTTCCTGCGGCGGCGGCCGCGGGTGGTCTGCGCGCTCCTCGGGTGGTCGGTGCTGGAGGCCGTCGAGACGTTCCTGACCGGATTCGCTCTGGCGCGGGCCCTGGACGACGGGTTCCTCGCCGGGCGCGCCGGGGTGGGTCTCGGCTGGCTGGGGCTGGCCGCGCTGGCCGTGGCGGCGGGTGCGTTCGGGACCGGCCGGGTCTACCGCGCGGTCGCGGCCCTGGTGGAACCGTTGCGCGACGGCCTGGTGCGGCGGGTGGTGGCCCGCGGCCTGGACGACGCCGTACGCGACCCGCACGGCGCGGACACCGCGGTCGTCTCGCGGCTGACCCAACAGGTCGAGATCGCCCGCGACACGTTCGCCGGTCTGGTGATGGTGTCGCGGTCGTTCCTGTTCACCGTCGCGGGCGCCCTCATCGGGCTGCTCTCGCTGGCACCCGTCCTGCTGCTCGTCGTCGTACCGCCGCTGTTCGTGGGGCTCGGGCTCTTCTGCCTGACGCTGCGGCCGATGAACCGCCGCCAGGCGGCCTTCCTCACCGCGAACGAGGACGTGGCCGAGAGCCTGGGCGCGATGGCCGCCGGACTCCGCGACATCGCCGCCTGCGGCGCGGAGGAGCGGATGACGGCGGAGGCCGCGCAGCGGATCGACACCGAATTCCGCGCGTCACGGGTCCTCGCCCGCTGGGGAGTGCTGCGCGCGCTGGCCCTGGGCGTCGGCGGCCGGCTCCCCGTCGTCCTGCTGCTCGCCTCGGCGCCGTGGCTGCTGGGCAGAGGGGTGACCGCGGGCGCGCTGGTCGGCGCCCTCGCCTACCTCACCCAGTCGCTGCTGCCCGCACTGCAGGCTCTGACCCAGGGGCTGGGCACGGCCGGCTCGCGCTTCGTCGTCGTCCTCGGCCGCCTGGTACCGCAGACCGCCGCACCGGACCCGGAGGACGGAGCGCCCGTCGGGGATGCGCCCGTGTCTGCCCCCAGGGATGTACCCACCGCCCCCGCCGTGGAGTTGCGCGGTGTCACCTTCGCCTACGGGGAACTGGCCGAGCCGGTGGTCCGGGAGCTGGACCTCGTGGTGCCGCGCGGCTGCCATCTGGCGGTCGTCGGGCCGAGCGGGATCGGCAAGTCGACCCTCGCGGGGCTCATCGGGGGGCTGCTGCACCCGGGTGCGGGTGTGGTGGAACTCGGTGGCCGGCCGCTGCGGGAGCGGCCGGCCACCGAACTGCCGGGGATGCGGGTGCTGATCCCGCAGGAGGCGTACGTCTTCGCCGGAAGCGTCCGCGACAACCTGTCCTACCTGTGCCCGGGTCCCGAGCCGGTCCCCGACAGCCGGCTGTGCGCGGCGGCCGGGGCCGTCGGGATGTCGGAACTGCTGGACCGGATGGGCGGGTTGGACGGCATCGCCGAGCCGGGCACGTTGTCCCAGGGGGAGCGGCAGCTGCTGGCGCTGACCCGCGTGTATCTGTCGCCCGCGCCGCTGGTGCTGCTGGACGAGGCGACCTGCTATCTCGACCCGGCGGCGGAGGCCCGTGCGGAACGGGCCTTCGCGCTCCGCCCCGGCGGCGGAGCGCTGATCGTGATCGCGCACCGCATCAGCTCGGCGCGGCGCGCGGACCAGGTGCTGGTCATGGACGGCACGCATACGGTCTGCGGCGGCCACGAGGAGCTCCTGGAGCGGTCCGCGCTCTACCGGGACCTGGTCGGGAACTGGTCAGAGCCAGCCGGCCACCCGGGATATTCGTATGGCGTCGACCCGGTTCCGGGCGCCCGTCTTGCGGGTGATCGCGGCCATGTAGTTGCGCACGGTGCCGTTGCACAGGTGCAGGACGCGGGCGATCTCGCCGATGGACGCGCCCTCGGCGGCGAGTGACAGCACGCTCAACTCGCGGGGGGTCAGCGGAATGTCGGCGGCCTGCAGGAAATCAAAAGCGAGCGAATTGTCGACGAAACGTTCCCCCGTAGCGACTCTCCTGATCCCGCGGACCAGTTCCTCCGGCGGTGCGTCCTTGTTGACGAACCCCAGCGCACGCGCCTGCGACGCGCGGCGCAGCAGACCCGGGCGGCTCGCGGTGGCCAGGACGAGCAGGGCACATTCCTGGCCGACCGCGTAGTCCTGTAACTCCGTCAGTTGGGCCACGTTGCCGTGTTCGGCACCAGGACACTCGACGTCGACCACACACACTTGAGGCCGTAACGACCGAGCGCGTCTCGGTGCGTTGCGCCATGGCGTGGCCACCACCTCGATGTCGTGTTCCCTGCCCAGCAGCGCCGCGAGCGCGGATCGCATCAGCCATGTGTCATGTACTAGTAAAACCCGGATCACATTTGCCCCTTCGAGAACCCCGTGGACCGGACCGTGCGAGCAACCCCATTCGTACCCGCGAAGTCGTCAGGGATGGCCCCGCAATCCGGCCAAGGAGATGCACGGAGGCGCATTCCGTGCGCCCATGTGCCCCCCGCACGCTGGGAATGTGCGTGCGACAGGGGCCACCTGGGGGTGCCTCCGGCACATCCCCCCGGCCGGTATCGCCAGGTCCCGGGCGTGCCGTTCCTGAGGCGCCTTTTTCAGCCGCTCCGCTCCGGCGCCGTCAGGTCGATCAGCCGGCACACGGTTTCGATGTCTATCTTCACCTGCGCGATGGAGGCGCGGCCGGAGAGCCAGGTCACCAGGGCCGAGTGCCAGGTGTGCTCGATCACCCGGACCGCGGAGAGCTGGTCGGCGGTGGGCGGGCCGTCCAGGCCCATCGCGTCCAGGATGATCGCGGTGGTGAGCCGGGAGACGGTGTCGACCTCGGGGCTCACGGAACGGTCGGCGAACGTCAGGGCGCGCACCATCGCGTCGGCCAGATGCGGTTCGCGCTGCATCGCGCGGAAGGCGCGCATCAGCGTCTCGGCGACCCGGTCGGCCGGCTCGGCGGTGACCGGCGGACGCTTGCGCAGCGTCTCGTGCATCTGGCCGAGCTGGTCCTGCATGGTGGCGACCAGCAGATGGATCTTGGACGGGAAGTAGCGGTAGAGCGTGCCGAGCGCGACGCCCGAGTTCTCGGCGACCTCACGCATCTGCACCGCGTCGAAACCGCCGCGGCAGGCGAGCTGCGCGCTGGCGTGCAGGATGCGACGGCGGCGCGCCTCCTGACGTTCGGTCAGCAGGGGCGACGACGGAGTCGGCGGCTTGGGTTCTGTTGTCATATGTCCCATTCCGTGACATTCCATCCGTAATCCGCGGTCACCGTGGCACTGCGTTGCATGATGGCAGGACAGATGTCGTGGTGCGAATCACCTGGTCCGCCTCATTCGGGGCCGTGCCGCTGCCGGTAGATTCGGTTCTGAACGTTCGAGTCTGAAACTTGTTCTAGATTAGCGCGACCGGTTACGCTCCGGCGGAAGTGAGTGAGAAGGGGG
Source organism: Streptomyces sp. SID13666 (assembly GCF_010548325.1). Lineage (NCBI taxonomy): Bacteria > Bacillati > Actinomycetota > Actinomycetes > Kitasatosporales > Streptomycetaceae > Streptomyces > Streptomyces sp. SID13666. The sequence continues at coordinate 35,574 of NZ_JAAGLX010000017.1, forward strand.
CCGGGAGTGACCGTTGAGGCCATGCCACTACGGATCGCGCTGCTCACCTACAAGGGGAACCCCTTCTGCGGGGGCCAGGGCGTCTACGTACGCCATCTCTCCCGTGAGCTCGCCCGGCTCGGCCACACCGTCGAGGTGATCGGCGCCCAGCCCTATCCGGTGCTCGACGCCGTCGGTGCCGGAGTGACCCTCACCGAGCTGCCCAGCCTGGACCTGTACCGGCAGCCGGACCCGTTCCGCAATCCCCGGCTCGGCGAGTACCGCGACTGGATCGACGCGGTCGAGGTCGGCACGATGTGGACCGGTGGCTTCCCCGAGCCGCTGACGTTCTCGCTGCGCGCCCGGCGCCACTTGGCGGCCCGGCGCGGCGAGTTCGACGTGATCCACGACAACCAGACGCTCGGCTACGGGCTGCTCGGGCTCGGCACCCCGCTGGTCACCACGATCCACCACCCGATCACCGTCGACCGGCGGCTGGACCTGGCCGCGGCGCCCGACTGGAAGCGCCGGCTGTCGGTGCGCCGCTGGTACGGCTTCACCCAGATGCAGAAGCGCGTCGCGCGCCGGCTGCCGTCCGTGCTGACCGTCTCCGGCTCCTCCCGCGCCGAGATCGTGGAGGACCTGGGGGTGCGGGAGGACCGCGTCCACGTCGTCCACATCGGCGCCGACACCCGGCTCTTCTCGCCGGACGCCACGGTGCCCGAGATCCCCGGCCGCATCGTCACCACCTCCAGCGCCGATGTGCCGCTGAAGGGCCTGGTCCACCTCGTCGAAGCGCTCGCCAAGCTCCGCGCGGAGCGACCCGACGCGCATCTCGTCGTCGTCGGCAAGCGCGCCGAGGACGGGCCGGTCGCCGCCGCCATCACCCGGTTCGGCCTCGAAGGCGCCATCGACTTCGTCAAGGGCATCACCGACGCCGAACTCGTCGACCTCATCCGCGGTGCCGAGGTCGCCTGCGTTCCCTCGCTCTACGAAGGCTTCTCGCTGCCCGCCGCCGAGGCGATGGCCACCGGCACCCCGCTGGTCGCCACCACCGGAGGCGCGATCCCCGAGGTCGCCGGGACCGACGGCGAGACCTGTCTCGCCGTACCGCCCGGTGACGCCGGCGCGCTCGCCACCGCCCTGGGCCGGCTGCTCGGGGACGCGGACCTCCGGCGCCGCCTCGGCGTGGCCGGCCGGCAGCGCGTCCTCAGCCGCTTCACCTGGGAACAGGCCGCCATCGGCACGGCCGAGCACTACCGAGCGGCGATCGCCGCCCAGTCCGCCGCCCCCGCCCCGACCCACCGGACGAAAGCAGAGGCTCCGTGCTGACCGTCGACTTCTCCCGTTTCCCGCTCGCCCCTGGCGACCGGGTCCTCGACCTGGGCTGCGGCGCCGGAAGGCACGCCTTCGAGTGCTACCGGCGCGGCGCCAATGTCGTCGCCCTGGACCGCAACGGCGACGAGATCCGCGAGGTCGCCAAATGGTTCGCGGCGATGAAGGCGGAGGGCGAGGCCCCGGCCGGCGCGTCCGCCGTCGCGATGGAGGGTGACGCGCTCCAACTGCCGTTCCCCGACGACAGCTTCGACGTCGTGATCATCTCCGAGGTCATGGAGCACATCCCGGACGACAAGGGCGTACTCGCCGAGATGGTGCGGGTGCTGCGGCCCGGCGGCCGGATAGCGATCACGGTGCCGCGCTTCGGCCCGGAGAAGATCTGCTGGGCGCTCTCCGACGCCTACCACGAGGTCGAGGGCGGCCACATCCGCATCTACCGGGGCGACGAACTGCTCGGCAAGATGCGCGAGGCCGGCCTCCAGCCCTACGGCACCCACCACGCACACGGACTGCACTCCCCGTACTGGTGGATCAAGTGCGCCGTCGGCGTCGACAACGACAAGGCCCTGCCGGTGAAGCTGTACCACAAGCTCCTGGTCTGGGACATCATGAAGAAGCCGCTGGCCACCAAGGTCGCCGAGCAGGCCCTCAACCCGCTGATCGGCAAGAGCTTCGTGGCCTACGCCACCAAGCCGCACACCCCCGTGCTGGATGCGCGGGTGGACGCGTGACGAGTCCGGGGCGCACCGAACACCTCGTCCTGCCCGGAGTCCTCACCGCCGAGCAGGCCGAACTGACCGTGGCCGGCATCTCCGCGATCCAGCGGGCCGACGGCGCCATACCGTGGTTCACCGGCGGGCACCTCGACCCGTGGGACCACGTCGAGGCGGCCATGGCCCTGGACGCGGCGGGCGAACACGGCCGCGCCGAGGCCGCGTACCGCTGGCTCGCCGACCGGCAGAACACCGACGGCTCCTGGTACGCGTCCTACTCGTACGCCGGAGACGTACCCGGCGCGGACGCGGCCGTCGCGCCGGGCGAGCCCCTCGACCGGACCCGCGAGACCAACTTCGTCGCGTACGTGGCCGTGGGCATCTGGCACCACTACCTGTCCACCGGCGACGACGCCTTCCTGGAACGGCTGTGGCCGACCCTCTACGCCGCCGTGGAGTTCGTGCTCGCGCTCCAGCTGCCCGGCGGCCAGATCGCCTGGAAGCGCGACGACGACGGCGGCTTCCCCGAAGAGGCGCTGCTCACCGGCTCGTCCTCGATCTACCAGGCGCTGCGCTGCGCGCTGGCCGTCGCGGACTACCGCGAGGAGCCGCAGCCCGACTGGGAGCTGGCGACCGGCCTGCTCGGCCACGCTGTGCTGCACCACCCCGAGCGCTTCCTCGACAAGGGGCGCTTCTCCATGGACTGGTACTACCCGGTCCTCGGTACCGCGCTGCGTGGCCCGGCCGCCAAGGAACGCATCGAGGCGCTCTGGGAGACCTTCGTGGTGCCCGGCCTCGGGGTCCGCTGCGTCTCGGACCGGCCCTGGGTCACCGGCGGGGAGAGCGCGGAACTCGCCCTCGCCCTGTGGGCGATGGGCGAGTCCGACCGCGCTGTGGAGATCCTCGCCGACATCCAGCACCTGCGCACCGGGGACGACGGGATGTACTGGACGGGCTACGTCTACGACGACGACGCCGTCTGGCCGGAGGAACGTACTTCCTGGACGGCCGGCGCACTGCTGCTCGCGGTGGCCGCGCTCGGGGGGGACGAGGCGACCACCGCGGTCTTCGGGGGCGAGCGGCTCCCGATCGGCCTGGCTCCGGACGACGCGGGCTGCTGCTAGGACCGTACGGCCGTGCTGTCAGGAGACCTTGCCGCCAGGGCGTGGCCGGGCCCTGGCGGCCTGCCGTTCGGCCGGTTTCTTCCGTGCTGCCGGATCAGGCCCGATTCACCCGGCCGGCCACGGCATGGCCGATGACCAGGTAGACCACGGCCGGCAGGCCGTAGTTCAGCACGGTGCGGAGTTTGTCCGAATCCATGGTGAACAGGTCGAGGGACCAGCCCGCGAGCCAATTCGCCGAATTGTGGATCCAGTTGACCAGGTCGTTGGCCTTGTTGGCGTCGAGCAGATACATGAGTATCCACAGGATCAGGATCAGGGCCGCGACATCTGCGACGATCAGAATGATCGCCGCTGCGGGATTGCCTCGGTAGCGTCTGGACATGACCCTCGCCTTGCCCCGTTAGGCTGGTTGAAACTGCTGGTGGAAAATCCTTTCGATATGAAGTAGACGAGGGATGGCGGCGCATGGCCTGGCTGGAGCACGAGGCGTACTGCACGGCGATCGTCGAGGAGACCGCCCGGCTGCGTGACACACTCCGCGGTTCCGACCCCGGCGCCAAGGTGCCGACCTGCCCGGGCTGGACCCTGCACGAACTGGCGGCCCACGTCGGCCAGGCGCACCGCTGGGCGGAGACGATCGTCGGCACCAGGGCCGAGAAGTACCTCCCGGAGAACCAGGTGCCGGACTACGAGGCACCCGCCGGCGAGAAGCTCGACAGCTGGCTGGCCGAGGGCGCCGAGCGGTTCGCCGCCACGCTGCGCGAGTCCGGCCCCGAACTGCCGGTCTGGACCTGGGCGCGGCCGCAGCAAGCCGGCTTCTGGGCCCGCCGGATGGTCCTGGAAACCCTGGTGCACCGGGCGGACGCCGCGCTGGCCACCTGGAGCGAGTACCACGCGCCGGCCGAGCTGGCCGCCGACGCGATCGACGAGTGGCTGGAGATCATCACCGATCCGTTCGCCGTCGAGCAGACCCCGGAGCTCGCGGAACTGCGCGGCCACGGACAGACCCTGCACCTGCACGCCACCGACAGCCCGGCCGGACTGGTCGCCGAATGGGTGATCGAACGCGGCCCGGAATCCGTCACCTGGCGGCGCGAGCACGCCAAGGGCGACGTGGCGCTGCGCGCTCCCCTCACCGACCTGCTGCTCGCCTTCTACCGGCGGCTGCCGCTGGACAGCGACCGCGTGCAGGTGCTCGGCGACCGCGAGCTGCTGGACCACTGGCTGGCCCGTACGGCGTTCTGAACGGCCTGGACGGCCGCCGATGATCCGTGCGGCGGTTCCGGCGGCCCGAGTGGCGGGGGTGTGCCGGCCGGGTGATCCTGCGAGGACGTGTGCCCCGTACGTCCTCGGAGGTCGACCGTGCCGAACGGCATCCCCTTGCGCCGCCTGCTGACCGCGCTGCTGCTCTGCGGCGCGCTCCTCACCGCGACGACCGCGTGCAACGACAAGGCGAAGACCGAGGTGTCCGGCAGCCCGACGGCCTCGACCACGGCCGAGAAGCAGAAGCTCGCCAAGACCCGCTTCGTCGCGAACGCCGGGCTCGCGGCGGGCGCCACCTATCAGTGGATCATCAAGCCGTACCGCGCCGGGACGTTCAAGAAGGGCGCGGACGGCCGGACGTTCGCCCTGGTCAAGGCGGGTCTGGCCGGGGCGTTCGCCTACAACCGGCTCAAAGCCGCGGCGGACAACGCCAAGGGCGACCCCACGCTCTCCAAACTGGTGGCCCCGCTGACCGCAGGCATCGACGCCCTCAAGGACCTGCCCAGCAAGCTGCGCAAGGGCGATTCGACGGACGACGTGGTCAGCACGTTCCAGAAGACGATCGACGGGGTGAAGGAGGCGGGCAAGCAGGCGGGCGCCGAGGTCAAGGACCAGATCCCGTCGGCAGGTCAGCTAGGGGGCTAGGTTCCGCTAGCTGTTCAACTCGGCGAGCACACGGAGCGTGTCCGGATCGGGCGCGGTCACCAGCAGGTCGGTGACCGGCCCCGACCGCCACAGCTCCAGCCGCTCCGCGATCCGCTCCCGCGGCCCGACCAGCGAGATCTCGTCGGCGAAGGCATCCGGGACGGCCAGCACCGCCTCCTCCCGGCGCCCGTCCAGGAAGAGCCGCTGGATGTGGCGCGCCTCCTCCTCGTACCCCATCCGGGCCATCAGGTCGGCATGGAAGTTCTTCGCCTGGGCGCCCATCCCGCCGATGTAGAAGCCGAGCATCGCCTTGACCGGCAGCAGCCCCTCGGCCACGTCGTCGCACACCTGGGCCCGTACCAGGGGCGCGACCATGAAGTCCTTGGGAGCCTCGGCCAGCGACAGCTCATAGACATCGGTACGCATCGGCGACCAGTACAGCGGCATCCAGCCGTCCGCGATGCGGGTCGTCTGGGCGATGTTCTTCGGACCCTCGGCGCCGAGCAGGATCGGCAGATCGGCCCGGAGCGGATGGGTGATCGGCTTGAGCGCCTTGCCGAGCCCCGTACCGTCCTCGCCGGAGTACGGATGACTGTGGAACCGCCCGGCGAGCTCGACCGGCCCCTCCCGCCGGAAGACCTGCCGCAGAACGTCCACGTACTCGCGGGTCGCGGTCAACGGGCTCTTCGGGAACGGCCGCCCGTACCACCCCTCGACCACCTGCGGCCCGGACAGCCCGAGCCCCAGCATCATCCGGCCACCGGACAGATGGTCCAGGGTGAGCGCGTGCATCGCGGTGGCGGTGGGGGAGCGGGCAGCCATCTGCGCGATGCCCGTCCCCAGCTTGATCCGCGACGTGTGCGCCGCGATCCAGGTCAGCGGGGTGAAAGCGTCCGACCCCCACGCCTCGGCGGTCCACACGGAGTCGTACCCGAGGCGCTCGGCCTCCTGCGCGAGTTCCACATCACGCGCACGGGGCCCACGCCCCCAATAGCCGAGTGCCAGCCCGAGCCTCATGGCGCCGCCCCTTCACCCCATCTGACGATGCGTCAGATCAGGACTGTACGGCACGGACAGGGACGGCGAAAGACGCGTGAGCCCCCACCCGGAATCCGGGCGGGGGCTCATAAAGCACGACGAGGGACGGCCACCTCGCATCCGCAGATGCTGCCGTCAGCCGTGAACGTCAGCCGCGCTGAATACCGCTCGTGTCCTGCAGCACGCCACGTCGGCCGTCCTGGGTCTGCGCGATCAGCGCCGCACCCCGCTGCTCCACCGCCAGGTACCACGTACCCGGCGCCAGCTCGGCGATCGGCGTCGGCGAACCGTCCTCCGCGAACAGCGGACGCGGCACCGGCACCGCGAACCAGAACGCCGTGAAGTCCGAGGAACCGGACTGCGGCGGCTGGCCCTGCGCCGGCTGCTGGGACTGCGGAGCCGGGGCGGGAGCCGGGGCCTGGCCGCCGAAGGCGTGCGGCTGGGGCTGCGGCTGTCCGCCGAACGACGGGTCGGGCGCCGGAGCACCGGGGTAGCCGTAGCCACCCGGCTGCGGCATACCCGGCTGCGGCATGCCCGGCTGGCCAAGACCCGGCTGCGGCGCACCGTAGGGCGCGCCACCGTACGGCTGCGGCTGCTTCGGGGCGCCCATGAGCGGGGCCTGCAGCGCCGGAATGCGGGACGACAGCACGGCGACGACCGCGAGCGCGATGCCGAAGACGAGCGTCAGCCAAGCGCCGACGCCCTTGCTGACGCCGTCGTTGTTGGCGCCGCCACCGAGGTCCGGGATGACGGTGGAGAACGCCGACCACAGCGCCGACCAGCCGACGAAGACCGCCAGCGCGGTGCCCCACTGCTCCAGGGTCAGCCCAGCCACCTGACGGCCCGCGGGCACCATCGCCCGGCCGGCGACGATCAGGCCCGCGGCCGCCAGTGCGGCGAGGGTCACGGTCGGCAGCAGCGGGAACAGTGCCGCGCTCCATGTGCTGACCGTCTTGTCGGAGCCTGCGCTATCGAAGGAGAAGAACGGCAGGAACGAAGCGATCAGCAGCAGCGCCGCTGCTCCGATCACCGCGCCGTCTCCTCGGGACAGGGAGCGGATGTTCACGTAAGGTCCTTTGTCGGTCTCGGTGTCTTCGTCGCTGTCGCCGGTACGCGCAGCGCTCTCTGCCAGTTCAGGGGCGAGGCGCGGGGAGTGGCCCCCTATCGTAAGGGTGTGGTCCGCAAGCGGTGAGCCGGGTGCGGCAACTGGTGCGCAATCGGCGCCGAATGGCTACCGGTTGGTCACCTCTTCCCTTGGAGGAAAGCCGTAATACCGTCAGCGATGCCCTCCGCCGCACGCTGCCGCCACTTCGGATCGGTGAACTTCGCCGCGTCCTGCGCGTCCCGCATGTTGCCGCACTCGATGAGCACTTTGGGGACGGTCGAGAGATTGAGCCCGCCCAGATCGCTGCGGGCCATCAGCCCCGTGCCGTCCGCCAGATAGTTCGCGGGTGCCGAGCCCGTGTCGGTCGCGAAGTGCGACTTCAGTGCCGCACCGAGCAGACCGGACGGCGCCACGATGGGCCGGGTGTCGGCGGCCCCCACGTGCAGGGACGCCGGGGTGATCACATGGAATCCGCGATTCCCCGCCGCCGAGCCGTCCCCGTGAACGGAGACGGCCGCATCCGCGTGCGCCTCGTTGCCGATCCGCGCCCGCTCGTCGATGCACGGTCCGAACGACCGGTCGCCGTCCTGCGTCAGCCGCACCTTCGCCCCGCGCTCGGCGAGCAGGGTGCGGACCCGCCGGGAGACATCGAGGCTGAACGACGCTTCGGCGTATCCACTGTTGGTGGACGTGCCGGTCGTATCGCATTCCTTGCGAGTCGTCCCGATATCGACGAGCCGGTTGATGTCCGCGGTGTGGTTGACGTTGTTCGTGTTGTGCCCCGGGTCGATGACGACGGTCTTCCCGCTGAGCGGGAGTGCGGCGGCCGGGGCGGCGGGCGTCCCCTTCGTGGGGGACGTACCGGACGCCTTCCGCTGCGGATCCGTCGACGACGGTTGTCCCGACGTCCCTGACGTCCGCGACGTCGGGGACCCGGCCTTGCCGTCCGTCTGCTCGCTCGGGTCCGCCAGGGCCGACGTCGACGGCAGGGGCAGCACCCGCTGGGCCCCGTCGTCGCCGCCCGGCCCGTGCATCGACTGGTACACGAGCCAGCCCGCGAAGCAGGTGGGCACCAACGCGGCCACGGAAATGACCACGGCGCCGGTCCTGCCGCTCATCCTCGACTCGTCGCTGAACACGCTTCCGATGCTATCGGCCGCCGGCGGCGGCCGTCCCGGATCCCCGTTTCGGGTCCCCGTCTCCGTCTCAGATCCCGGTGCCGGTGCGCCGCAGGACGCGCAGCGAACGCGTCACGGACACCTCCGTGAACGCTCCGGAGTCCAGCGCCCGCCGGTACACCCGGTACGGCGCCTGGCCGCCGTCCGCGGGGTCCGGGAACACGTCGTGCACGACGAGCACGCCGTCCGGCGCCACGTGCGGGGCCCAGCCCTCGTAGTCCGCGGTGGCGTGCTCGTCGGTGTGACCGCCGTCGATGAAGACCAGGGCGAGGGGCTTGCCCCAGGTCGCCGCGACCCGGGGGGAGCGGCCGGCGATGGCGATGACGTCGTCCTCGAAGCCGGCCGCGTGCAGGGTCCTTCGGAAGGTCGGGAGGGTGTCCATCAGGCCGACCTCGGGGTCGACGAGGTCCTTGTCGTGGTACTCCCAGCCGGGCTGCTGCTCTTCGCTGCCGCGGTGGTGGTCGACGGTGACGGCCACGGTGCGGGCCGCTCGGGCCGCGGCGGCGAGCAGGATGGTGGAGCGACCGCAGTACGTCCCCACTTCGAGGAGGGGCAGCCCGGGGAGGCGCGCGGCGGCGTCGGTGGCGGCGTCGTGGAGCGCGAGCCCTTCGTCGAGCGGCATGAACCCCTTGGCGGCCTCGAAGGCGGCTTGGACGCGGGGGTCGGGGTGGGCCATGAGCTGCCGCCTTCGGGTAGGTGTTCGGTCGCGTCCGGGCATCCTGCCAGGTGGGTTGGGGGGTACGGGGGCCGGGTCCTCCGGGGGAGGGCTCCGGAATCGTATATTTGCGGTCCCCCAACCTTCGGCCGGGGGTGCCCCAGCGGCTCACAAATAGCTCGGCAGCATTTCGGACCCCTCCCCCTGCGGCCCCGTCCCCCTCCCGTCCAGGCGGCGGGGGTGTCTGCCCGGACCATCCCATCGGCGGGCCGCGTACCCCCGGCGGGGGACGGGGCGGGTGGGCGAACGCGCCGCAGGCGCAGCGGTGCCGCGGGCGCTGACGTACCGGCCCCCGCCGGAGGCAGCGCGGCTCGCCGCAGGCGCAACGGCGGCCGGGTGTCGGCGCAGGTCCCGCGGGTCGCGGGAAAGGGCGGGCGGGGGGCGAACGCGCCGCAGGCGCAGCGGGCCTGCTCGTTGCCGACCCCTCGGCGTGCCCCGCAGGCAAGGCGGAAAGGGCGGAAGGGTGGGAAAGCCCGCCGCAGGCGCAGCGGTGCTGCGGGCGCTCGTGCACCTGTACCCCCCGCCGGAGGCGTGTGCCGCGGGTGGGCTTCCGGCTGAACCTCGCCGGAGGCGAAGCCGTTTCTGACCTTCCGTCAGAATGGAACACGTTCTAGTATCCGTCCGCATGGGCATCGGAATCACCGAAGAGCACCACGAGTTGGCGGCAGCCACCCGCGGGTGGGCGGGGCGCGCTGTTCCCCCCGAAGCCGTGCGCGCAGCGCTGGAGGTGGGCCCGGGCGCGGGGGCGCCCGTGTGGTGGGGGGAGGTGGCCGCGCAGGGGTTGTCGGGGGTGCATCTGCCGGAGGAGTTCGGCGGGGGCGGCGGCGGGCTGCTGGATCTGGCGGTCGTGCTGGAGGAGCTCGGGGCGGTCTGTCTGCCGGGGCCGTTCCTGCCCACCGTGCTGGCGGCAGCCGTACTGGCGCGGGCCGCGGAGGGCAAGGCGCTGCTACCCGGGCTGGCGGACGGCAGCAGGATCGCGGCGGTCGCGCTGGGCGCGGGGTCGATGACGGCCGAGCCGTCGGAGGGCGGCGGGTACGTACTGGACGGCACCGCTCCGCCGGTGCTCGGTGGGGCGGAGGCCGGCCTGATCCTCCTGCGGGCCGGTGCGGTGTGGATGGCGGTGGACGCCGCGGCGCTGGACGTGCGGGAGAAACCCGGTGCCGATCCGACGCGGCGCACCGCCGAGGTGGTCGCGCGGCGGGTGGTGGTGCCGCCCGAGCGGGTGCTGGGGATCGAGCCCGGGTCGGTGGAGGATCTGGCCCGGGTGCTGTTCGCCGCCGAGGCGTGCGGGATCGCGGGCTGGGCGCTGCGTACGGCCACCGAGTACGCGAAGGTGCGTGAGCAGTTCGGGCGGCCCATCGGGCAGTTCCAGGCGGTGAAGCACGCGTGTGCGGAGATGCTCGTACGGGTCGAGCAGGCGCGGGCGCTGACCTGGGACGCGGCGCGTGACGTACTGCCGCTGACGGCCGCGATGGCGGCGGCGGCCGCGGTCGAGGCGGCCTTCGGCTGCGCCAAGGACTGCATCCAGATCCTGGGCGGCATCGGCTTCACCTGGGAGCACGACGCGCATCTGTATCTGCGGCGGGCCACCGCCGTGCGGCAGTTGCTCGGGGCGGGGCACACCTACCGGCTGCGGGTGGCGGAGCTGGCGGAGGAGGGGGTCCGGCGGGAGCTGCGGCTCGATCTGCCTGAGGAAGCGGAGACCTACCGGGAGCGGGCGCGGGCGGTGGTGGCGGCAGCCGCGGGGCTCGATCCGGCCGCGGCGCGCGAGGCGCTGGCTCCCACCGGGTACGCGGCGCCGTATCTGCCGGCGCCGTACGGGCTGGGCGCCGGGCCCGTGCAGCAGTTGGCGGTGCAGCTGGAGCTGCGGGCGGCCGGGGTGAAGGTGAGCGATCTGGGGATCGCCACCTGGGTGGTGCCGTCCCTGATCGCGCACGGCAGCCAGGAGCAGCGGGACCGCTATGTGCCGCGCACGCTGCGCGGCGAGGCGCTGTGGTGCCAGCTGTTCTCGGAGCCGGGCGCGGGGTCCGACCTGGCGTCGCTGCGGACCCGGGCGGAGCGGCTGCCGGACGGCCGGTGGAAGGTCAACGGGCAGAAGGTGTGGACGTCGGCCGCCCAGTGGTCGGACTTCGGGATCCTGCTGGCCAGGACGGATCCGGCGGCGCCCAAGCACAAGGGCCTGACGTACTTCGTGGTGGACATGAAGAACACGCCCGGTATCGACATCCGGCCGCTGAAGGAGATCACCGGCGACTCGTTGTTCAACGAGGTGTACTTCGACGATGTCGTGCTGCCCGGCGACGCGGTCGTCGGGGAGGTGGACGGCGGCTGGCGGGTGGCCCGCAACACGCTCGGCAACGAGCGGGTGCACATGGCGGACCAGGTGGCCTTCGACACCGGTCTCGAGGCGCTGATCGGGCGGGCCGGCGCGGCGGGCGAGGTGGTGCGCGACCGGCCCGGCGGGCTGCTCGTCGAGGCGCACGCGCTGGCCTGCATCGGCCTGCGGACCACGTTGCAGCAGGTCTCGGGCCTGGAGCCGGGCGCCGGTGCCTCGGTGCGCAAGCTCGTCCAGACCCCGCACCAGCAGCGCATCGCCGAGCTGGCGCTGGAACTGCTCGGCCCGGAGGGCGTCACGGACGAACGCGCCCTGCACGGATTCCTGATGGCGCGCTGCCTGACCATCGCGGGCGGTACCACGCAGGTGCAGCTCAATGTCGTCGCCGAGCGGATCCTCGGCCTCCCCCGTGACTGAACCCGTGACTGAACCCGTGACTGAAGGAGAACGCATGACCAGCAAGGTCTTCGTCGTCGGCGTCGGCATGACGAAGTTCGAGAAGCCCGAGACCCGTGACTGGCAGTACTGGGACATGGCGAAGGAGGCGGGGACCGCGGCCCTGGCCGACGCCGGGATTTCGTACGACCTCGTGGAACAGGTACCGGTCGGGTACTGCTACCAGGCGTCCACGGCGGGCCAGCGGGCGGTGTACGAGCTGGGGCTCAGCGGGGTGCCGGTCTACAACGTCAACAACAACTGCGCCACGGGTTCCACCGCGCTGATGATGGCCCGGCAGTTCGTGGCGGGCGGTCTCAACGACTGCGTGCTGGCGCTCGGCTTCGAGAAGATGACCAAGGGCGCCCTGGGTGCCGGTTCCAGCGGCGGTGACTTCGCGACCTCGCCGGTCGCCCGGCACTACGGGGTGATGGCGGCGAAGCACGGCTTCGAGATGACCCCGCCGACCGCCCAGATCTTCGGCAACGCCGCGCGGGAGCACATGGAGCGCTACGGCACGACGGCGGAGCAGCTGGCGGGGGTCGGCGCGAAGAACCACGGGCACTCGGCGAACAACCCCAACGCCCAGTTCCAGGACGTGTACACCGTCGAGGAGATCCTGGCCGCCAGGACCATCCACTCCCCGCTGACCAAGCTGCAGTGCTCGCCGACCTCGGACGGCGCGGCCGCCGCGGTGGTGGTCTCGGAGCGCTTCGTGCGCGAGCACGGGCTGGAGGACCGGGCCGTGGAGATCGCCGGCCAGGCGATGACCACGGACACCGGCGAGAGCTTCTCGTCGGGCTCGTGCATCGATGTGGTGGGCAAGCCGATGTCGCGGGCGGCGGCGCACGCGGTCTACGAGGAGTCCGGGCTGGGGATCGAGGATGTCGACGTCATCGAGCTCCATGACTGCTTCTCCATCAACGAGTTGCTGACGTACGAGGCGCTCGGCATGTGCGGCGAGGGGGAGTCCGGCAAGCTCATCGGCGACGGGGCCACCACGTACGGCGGGCGCTGGGTCGTCAATCCGTCCGGCGGTCTGATCTCGAAGGGCCATCCGCTCGGCGCCACCGGGCTGGCCCAGGCCGCCGAACTGGTCTGGCAGCTGCGGGGCGAGGCGGGACCGCGGCAGGTCGAAGGGGCCCGGGCCGGCCTCGCGCACAACATCGGGCTGGGCGGCGCCGCGGTCGTCACCCTGCTGCGGCGGCCCGCCGGCTGACCGTTCCGGGTGCCGTCGGCGGGTGCGGTCGGATGCGCGGATGGGGCGCGTGGGGCCGTTGTTGGGGGCGATCGTGGCATGTACCGTTCAATGGTGCGTTGCCCGGTCGTTCCCCACACGACGTTCTACGCGCGCAGACTTGGCGACCGCACGACCTCTCCCACCCCCCCCACGGAGGTACGCCGGATGCTTGTACGCAGCAGTTCCCGACGCCGCATCACCAGCGCTCTCGCCGTTCTCGGCGCCCTCGTCGCGGGCACCGCCGTCCAGACGGCGACCGCGCACGGCGCCCACGCGGCCACCCCCCACCGCGTCCTGTTCGACAACGCCCACGCCGAGACGGCCGGCAACGCCGACTGGATCATCGGCACCAGCCAGCCCGACCCGCTGGGCCAGAACTCCGCGCCCAAGACCGACAAGGACTGGACCGGCGCCCTCTCGTCCTGGGGCGTGGCGCTCCAGAAGACCGGTGGCTACTCGCTCAAGACGCTGCCGTCGGGCGGGAGGATCACCTACGGGACGTCCGCCGCGACGGACCTGGCGAACTTCGACACCTTCGTGCTGCCGGAGCCCAACATCCTGCTCACCGCGGCGGAGAAGACCGCGGTGATGACCTTCGTGAAGAACGGTGGCGGGCTCTTCCTGATCTCGGACCACAACGGTTCCGACCGCAACAACGACGGTGCCGACTCGCCCAAGATCATCAACGATCTGATGTCCAACAACACCGTCGACAGCACCGACCCGTTCGGCTTCTCCGTCGACAAGCTCAGCATCAGCTCCGACCACCCGGCGGCGATCAACGACAGCGCCAACCCGGTGCTCAACGGAACCTTCGGCAAGGTGACCAAGAGCCTGATCGCCAGCGGCACCACCTTCACGCTCAAGCCGTCCGACAACCCCGCCGTCAAGGGCCTGCTCTGGCGCACCGGTTACAGCCCCACCGGCACCACCGGAGCCTTCTTCGCCACCAGTACCTTCGGCAGCGGCCGGGTCGCGGTCTGGGGCGACAGCTCCCCGATCGACGACGGCACCGGCCAGTCCGGCAACACCCTCTACGACGGCTGGAACGACTCCACCGCCACCAACGCGGCCCTGGCCCTGAACGCCACCGCGTGGCTCTCCCGGGCCAGCTGACCGGCTGACCGGCAGCCGCCCCGGGCCTGAGCCGCGCAAACCCGGTGCGCGAAGGGCGGCCGGGAGGGGACCATGGCCGACATGAGTGAACTGGCTGAACGGAAATGGCAGTCGAGCCGCCGACAGCGGGCCGCCGCGCCCGCCTGGGCGGTGCTCGCGGCCGTCTGCGCCGGGCAGTTCCTCGTCGTGCTGGACGTCTCGGTGGTGAATGTCGCGCTGCCGTCCATACGGACCGGCCTCGGACTCCACGAGGCCGGTCTGCAATGGGTGATCAACGCCTACGCGCTGACGTTCGCGGGATTCCTGCTGCTCGGCGGCCGGGCCGCCGATCTCTTCGGCAGAAAGCGGGTCTTCCTCGCCGGGCTGCTGCTGTTCGCGGTGGCGAGCCTGGCGGGCGGGATCGCCACCGAACCGTGGCTGCTGATCGCGGCCCGCGCGGTGCAGGGCGTCGGGGCGGCCCTGCTGTCACCGACCACCCTCACGATTCTCACCGCCGCCTTCCCACCCGGTCCGGCCAGGACCCGCGCCATCGGCACCTGGAGCGCGGTCGGCGCGGCCGGCGGCGCCTCGGGCGGGCTGATCGGGGGGCTGCTCACCAACTACCTGTCCTGGCGCTGGGTGTTGCTGGTGAACGTGCCGATCGGCGTTCTCGTGCTGATCGCCGCGGTGCTGTGGCTGCCGGAGAGCCGCGGCGGCACCGTCCGCCGGCTCGACGTGCCCGGCGCGGTGCTCGTGACGGCGGGCATGGCCACCCTCGCGTACGGCATCGCGCAGACCGAATCGCACGGCTGGACCACTCCTGACTCGCTCGTACCGCTGCTCGGCGGACTGGCGGTGCTGGCCGGATTCCTCGCGGTGCAGGCGCGGACCCGGGAACCGCTGATGCCGCTCGGGCTGTTCCGGATCCACTCGGTCTCGTCCGCCAACTCCGTGCTGCTGGTGACCAGCGCCGGATCGTTCGCGATGTGGTACTTCCTGACCCTCTCCATGCAGAACGTGCTGCACTACAGCCCGTTGCGCGCCGGGCTGTGCTTCCTGCCGCACACCCTGTCGATCATCCTCGGCTCGAAGCTCGCCCCCCGGCTGATGGGCCGGTGGGGTGTCAGAACGGTCGGCGCGCTGGGCGGCGTTCTCCTGGCGGGCGGCATGGTGTGGCAGTCCCGGCTGACGCCCGACGGCACGTTCGCCGGAACGATCCTGGCGCCCGGCATCATGATGGCGCTCGGCGGCGGACTGCTGCTGACCCCCGTCGCGACCGCGGCCACCACCGGCGCCGACCCCTCCGACCAGGGCCTGGTCTCCGGTCTGCTCAACACCTCCCGCACCCTCGGCGGGGCGCTCGGCCTGACCGTCCTCGCGACCGTCGCCGCGTCGCACACCGGCTCCCGCACCGCCGCCGGCGACTCCGCGGAACAGGCCCTCGCCTCGGGTTACAGCTCGGCGTTCCTGGTCGCCTCGGGGGTGGTGCTGGTCGGCACCCTCATGATCGTCCTGCTGCCGGCCGGTGCCCGCCGCGCCGGCTGACACCGACCGAGGGGGCTACAGCCAGCCGTTCTGGCGGGCCGAGCGGACGGCCTCCATGCGGTTGCGGGTGCCGGTCTTGCCGATGGCCGAGGAGAGGTAGTTGCGGACGGTGGACTCCGAGAGGTGGAGTTTGCCCGCGATGTCGGAGACGGTCGCTCCGTCGGCGGCCGCGTTGAGCACATCCTGCTCCCGGGCCGTGAGCGGGCTCGGGCCGGCGCTCAGGGCGGCTGCCGCGAGGGCCGGGTCGACGACGCGTTCGCCGGCCAGGACACGGCGGATGGCGCCCGCGAGGTCCTCGACCGGTCCGTCCTTGACCAGGAAGCCGGCGGCGCCCGCCTCCATCGCGCGGCGCAGATATCCGGGACGGCCGAAGGTGGTGAGTATCAGCACCTGGCAGGACGGCAGTTGCTTGCGCAGGTCGGCGGCGGCGTCGAGGCCGCTGCGGCCGGGGAGTTCGATGTCGAGCAGCGCGATGTCCGGCCGGGCGGCGAGCGCCGCCTCGACGATCAGGTCGCCGGCCGCCACCTGGGCGACGACCTCGATGTCGTCCTCCAGGTCCAGGAGGAGCGCCAGCGCGCCCCGCATCATGCCCTGGTCCTCGGCGAGGAGTACCCGGATC
Source organism: Streptomyces sp. SID13666 (assembly GCF_010548325.1). Classification (NCBI taxonomy): domain Bacteria; kingdom Bacillati; phylum Actinomycetota; class Actinomycetes; order Kitasatosporales; family Streptomycetaceae; genus Streptomyces; species Streptomyces sp. SID13666. The sequence continues at coordinate 51,941 of NZ_JAAGLX010000017.1, forward strand.
GGGTCGGTCATGCGGCGTTTTCCTCCTCGACGGGCAGTTCCGCGGTCACCTGGAAGCCGCGGCGCTGCGCCGGGCCCGAGTCCAGGGAGCCGCCGGCCGCGGCGAGCCGTTCCGACAGGCCCTTGAGGCCGGTGCCGATGCGGTGCGCCGCGGTGGTGGCAGCCGTCGCCGAGCTTACGCCGGAGCCGTTGTCGGTGATCGTCAGGCGGGCTTTTCCGCCGGCGGAGCGCAGCTCGATCTCGCACGAGGAAGCGCCGCTGTGCCGTACGACGTTGGTGACGCCCTCGCGGACCACCCAGCCCAGCAGGGCCTCGGCCTGCGGGGGCAGCGGCGGCCCGGATTCCAGCACGACGACCTCGATGTCGGAGGCGGACAGCGCGGACCGGGCCCGGTCCAGCTCGGTGGCCAGGCTGCCCTCGCGGTAGCCGGTGACGGCCTCGCGGATCTCGGTGAGGGCCTGCCGGCCGACCGCCTCGATGTCGGCGACCTGGGTGAGCGCGGCGTCCATGTCGCGCGGCGCGAGCCGGCGGGCGGCCTCGGACTTGACCACGATGACGGAGAGCGTGTGCCCGAGCAGATCGTGCAGATCGCGGGAGAAGCGCATCCGCTCCTCCGCCACCGCGCTGCGCGCCAGCTCCTGGCGGGTGGCCTTGAGCATGTGGACGGCGTCGAAGAGGGTGAGGATCACCGAGACGACCAGGCCGGACAGGAAGGTGCCGTAGGAGAGGGTGGCGGTGTTCCAGAAGGTCTCGTGGTGCACCATCCCCGCGATGATCCCGGCCGAGGCGCTGAGTCCGATCAGCACGATGCCGAGCCGGCGGCCGCGGGCGCTGACCCCGCACGCCAGCGACAGCAGCGGGAAGAGCAGCAGCCAGTTGCCCCCGTAGCCGAGGGTGAGGGCGAGGGTGACGGCGGCCTGGGCGATCAGCAGCCGCACCGGTACCGGGCCGCCGCTGAAGCGGTCGCTGAAACCGGCGCGGACGGCGCAGACGTAGAGGACGCAGAACGCGGCGAGACCGGGACCGGCCAGCCAGGGGAACGCCACCTGGCCCGTGGCCACGTCGACGGCGGGTCCGCTGGCCATCAGCAGCCAGGGGATGAGCGACCCGCCGTCCGGGCCCTTCATCCGGTCGATCTCCTCGCCGAAGTCCCGGGGCGCGTTCCCACCGCAGTCACCCCGCCCGCCGAAGGCCCGCCGCCCCCACATGTCGACCATGTCCGTTCCACTCCCCGTCCCGCCTGCACCGCGTCGATCAGCCCACATCATGCGGTACGCGCCCCCCGGCGGTAAGAGAGGACCGCGTATCCGCCGAACAGCCGCACCTCGCGGGCGTCCGGCGCGTCCAGCCCCAGCAGCAGGCCGATCGCGGTGGATTTCCCGGCCCCGTTGCGGCCCAGCAGGGCCACGGCCTCACCGCGCCGGATCTCCAGGTCGATCCCGTCCACGGCGCGGACGCCGCCGAAGGCCTTGACCGCCCCGGAGAACCGCACCGCGGGCTCGCTCGCCATGGTTGTCGTCATGCCGTCGACGGTACGGAGAGCGCCCCTGACCTCGGCAGAGGGGAATGTACGGGGTCGGCCGGGACAAATGTCACCGGTGGTGTGATCTGATGGTGCGTCAGCTATTCACAGGCCCAGGGCGATGCGTTATACATGAGCCACTGCTAGAACACGTTCTAGCAGTCCGTGATCGACCCCGGCGCGGCCGACGGTGCGGACAGTCGCGCCGGGGTCCTCCAAGACACGCGGGCACCGCCGTCGGCGCCCGCCGGCCCGTATCCGGCGCCCGCCCGCGCCGGTCAGCGCCTGTCCCTGTCCCCACGGCGAAGGAGCCAGCCGGACCATGCCCATCGACGTCGCGAAGGCCACCGCGGCCGAGCCCCGCACCACCGACCTCGCCTGGGACCACAAGGACGTCCTGCTCTACCACCTGGGCGTGGGCGCGGGCCGGCCCGCCACCGATCCCGACGAGCTGCGCTACACGCTGGAGAGCAGACTGCAGGTACTGCCCAGCTTCGTGACCGTCGCGGGCGGCAGCCTCGCCGCCGCGGGCGGGCTCAGCGCGCCCGGGATCGACGTGAACCTCGCCGCCGTGCTGCACGGCGGCCAGCGCATCGAACTGCACCGCCCGATCCCGGTCACCGGGAAGGCCGTGCAGACCAGCCGGATCGCCGCCGTGTACGACAAGGGCAAGGCGGCCGTCATCGTGCTGCGCTCCGAAGTCGCCGACGACGAGGGGCCGTTGTGGGAGGCCGACACCCAGATCTTCGTCCGCGGCGAGGGCGGCTTCGGCGGCGACCGCGGCCCCACCGTCCGGACCGAGGCGCCCGGCCGGGAGCCGGAGCGCACCGCCGAGATCACCACCCGCGAGGACCAGGCGCTGCTCTACCGGCTTTCCGGCGACTGGAACCCGCTGCACGCGGACCCCGAGTTCGCCAAGGTCGCCGGCTTCGACAAGCCGATCCTGCACGGTCTGTGCTCGTACGGGATCGTCCTCAAGGCCGTCGTCGACACGATGCTCGACGGCGATGTGGCGCGGGTCCGCGCCTACTCCACCCGCTTCGCCGGGATCTTCTTCCCCGGCGAGACGCTGCGCGTGCGGATGTGGCGCGAGGACGGCCGCATCCAGGTGTCGGCGACCTCGGCCGACCGGGACGACGCACCGGTCCTCGCGGACACGGTCGTCGAACACGCGTAACTCCGCCGGCGCACCACCGCACCACCCGCAGGACCCCGCACCATTCCGCACCTCGCGAAGGGAGCCGCCCCGTGCGCGCAGCAATCCAGCAGGAGATAGGCCAGGACAAGCTCGAAGTCGTCGACGACATCGAGGCGGTGGGATTCGGACCCGGCAAGGTGCGGATCCGCATTCGGGCGACCGGACTGTGTCACTCCGACCTCTCGGCGATGAGCGGCGTGCTGCCGCAGCCCGCGCCGTTCGTGCCCGGCCACGAAGGCGCCGGCGAGATCATCGAGGTCGGCGAAGGCGTCACCAACGTCAAGGCGGGCGACCGCGTGCTGGTCTGCTGGCTGCCGGCCTGCGGCGCCTGCGCGTCCTGCAAGCGCGGCCAGACCCAGCTGTGCATCGCCGGCTTCCTCAACGCCGGCACCCCCAACTACAAGCGCCCCGGCGGCGATGTCTTCGGCTTCGCCGGCACCGGCACCTTCGCCGAGGAGGTCGTCGTCGACGCGTTGTGCGCCGTCCCGATCCCGGACGACGTGCCGTACGAGATCGCCGCGCTGATCGGCTGCGGCGTCACCACCGGCATCGGCGCCGCCATCAACACCGCCAAGGTGGAGGCCGGTTCCTCGGTCGCCGTCATCGGCTGCGGCGGGGTCGGCATCAGCGTCATCCAGGGCGCGCGGGCGCTCGGCGCCGCCGAGATCGTCGCCATCGACCCGGTCGAGAGCCGGCGCGAGGCGGCCCTGCGGTTCGGCGCCACCGAGGGCATCGCCCCCGACGGGCTCGCCGACGCCAAGAACCGCATCACCGCGGGCGAGGGCTTCGACTACGTCTTCGAGGTCGTCGGCAAGTCCGCCACCGCCCGCACCGCGTACGAGAACACCCGCCGCGGCGGCACCCTGTGCATCGTCGGTGCGGGCGCCATGGACGACAACCTGCAGATCAACATGTTCGAGCTGTTCTTCGACGAGAAGCGCATCCTGCCGTCGCTCTACGGCGGCGGCGACGTGCTGCGCTCCTACGAGCGCGTCATCAAGCTCTGGCGCGCCGGCCGCATCGACCTGGAGGGTCTGATCACCCACCGGGTGCGGCTGGAGGAGATCAACGACGCGATCGACCAGATGCGGACCGGCGAGGCGCTGCGCACCTGCATCACCATCTGATCCGTCCGAACCCGCACCTGTCGCTGTAGATGTAGCTGAGAGGACCAGGATGTCTGTGCACGGGCAGCAACTGTCGGGTCTGGCCGCGATCGTCACCGGGGCCGGGCGCGGCCTCGGGCGCGCCGAGGCCCTGGAGTTGGGACGGCTCGGCGCGAGTGTCGTCGTCAACGACTTCGGGCAGCCGGGCCGGGACGGCTCCGGCGCGGCGTCCGCCACCCCGGCGGAGGAGGTCGCGGCCGAGATCGTCGCGGCGGGCGGGCAGGCCGTCGCCCACCACGGCGACGTGGCCGACTTCGAGGAGGCCCGCGGGCTGGTCCAGCTCGCCGTCGACACCTACGGAAAGCTCGACATCCTGGTCAACAACGCGGGCATCCTCCGCGACCGGATGATCTTCTCCATGTCGGAGGCGGAGTGGGACGCGGTGATCCACGTCCATCTCAAGGGCCACTTCAATACGACCCACTTCGCGGCCGTGCACTGGCGGGAACGCTCCAAGGCGGCGGGCGGCCCGGTCTACGGCCGGGTCGTCAACACCTCCTCCGAGGCGTTCCTCGCCGGCTCGGCCGGGCAGCCCAACTACGCCGCCGCCAAGGGCGGCATCGTCGGGCTCACCACCTCCACGGCGCTCGCGCTCGGCAAGTACGGAGTCACCGCCAACGCGATCTGCCCGCGGGCCCGCACCCGGATGACGGAGGACGTCTTCGCGGGCTTCCTGGAGGTGGAGGAGGGTCTCGACCCGCTCGCCCCCGAGCATGTCTCACCGCTCGTCGGCTACCTCGCCTCACCGGCGGCCGCGCGCGCCAACGGCCAGCTCTTCGTGGTGCACGGCGGCATGGTCGCGGTCATCGACCGCCCCCGCGTCGCCGCCAAGTTCGACACCGCCAAGGACGTCTTCAGCCACGACGAACTCGACGGCCTGCTGACCCCGTACTACGCGGACCGCGACCCGAACCACACGTTCGCGGCCACGGAAGTGCTGGGCCTCAAGCACGAGTAGCCCTGAGCACGAGTAGTCCTGAGCACGAGTACTCCTGACCACGAGTACTCCTGCTGCTTGGGCCGGCCGGCCGACGAGACCCAGGGGTCCCGTCAGCCGGCCGGTCCTTCAGTCCTAGTCCTTGCTTCCCGCGGGGCGCCGGTGGCGGCCGTGCGGGTCGCCGTCGCTGTCGTGCGGCGAAGCGGTACCGCGGTGCCGACCCCCGGCGTTGTCGTGACTCTCGCCGGAGTCGGACGTGGATTCGGACATGGAACGTCTCCCCGATGAATGGCGTGCCGGTTTGCGCTTGAAGCGGCCGAATATCCCCAACCCGGCCTGTGGGTACGCCCGTTGGTCACCCTCGGTGCCCGAGGGGTCCGGATCCGTAGCCCCCGGCGAGTGTAGTCGGCGACCGTGTCCGGTGATCATCGGGGTTACCGTGCCCGCGCCGGGTCGAGCGGGGCCTGCTGGAGGGGGAGCACGGACATCGGCCTCGGCTCGTCCCCCGCAGGCCCGTCGACCGTGGCGGCACCCTCGACGGCCGCCCGTGCGGCACCCGTGACGGCCGCCACGGGAGCCGCGGCCGGCGCCTCGTACTCGCTCAGCCCGAACGGCCAGCGCTCGCAGGCGTACGGCAGCCGCAGGGAGCCGCGCGCCGACCACAGCCCGGTGCCCGCGAGCCAGCCCTCGGGAGCGGTGAGCCACGTCACCGTCCGTTCGCCCGGCCGCCAGACCACGGGCGCGGCCCCGTCCGGCCCCTCGGCGCGCAGCGCCACCGCCGCCCCCTCCGGCATCAGTATCTGACCGGACTGCGCGGCGAACGGCGTGAGGACCGTGTCGGCCATCCGCAGCGCCTCCGGGAAGCGCACCGGACGCCGGCTGCCCAGCACGCCCCAGCCGAGCCGGTCGGTGCCGGGTGCGTCGCTGCGCAGCATGAGCAGCCCGCTGTCGGGCTCGGCGAGCAGGACCCGGTCGTTGCTGTCCTCGGCGATCTGCAGCAGCGGGGTCACCTCGCCCTGCCGCAGATCGACGGCGACGGCCTTGGTGCGGCCGCCGTCCGGGCCGACGCGGTCGAGGGCGAGCATCCGGCCGGCGCGGTCCAGCCAGACGCCGCCGGTGCAGCGGCCCCGCACGGTGGCGAGCAGCTGCGGCCCGCCGCTGTGGTTGCCGCCGCCGCTGCCGCAGACCAGCCACACCTGGGTGGCGCCTTCGGTGGGGGCGAGCGCGAAGGCCGCTCCGGCGACCGGCGGCAGCAGCCGTACCTCCTCGCCCTCCAGGGACTTGAGGGAACCGAGCGGCAGTTCGCCGGTGCCGGGCCCCGTCGGGTAGAGCAGCGCGAGGTCGAAGCGGTCGGCGACGCGGCGGCGGATGAGCACCCGCCCGTCGGGCAGCGGCAGCACTTCGGTGCCGGGTTCCTCCGGCTGGTTGCCGGGCAGCGGGACGGTGTACGGCTCGGGGCCGGCCAGCGTCCAGCGCTCGGGGTACCAGCCCCCTTCACCCGACTCGGTGAGGCAGGCCGCGTACGAGCCGTCGGACGCGATCGTGAACCCCGCCCGCAACACCGTGGCCTTTTCGATGGCACAAGCCGTCATGTGTTGGTTCACCTCCGGAGGACGACGCTAGTTTTCGCACTTCCGGACGATCAGCGCGAGTCGGTGCAGTTCACACGTAAGGGTGGCGGTTCTTCCGTTTGCCCAAGGATCGGACGCACGTTGTGATCCGTGACCGGAACCACATCTTCCGGACTTGGCGGGCGTCGCACAGCGGAGCAAGAGGAAAGGCTCGCCTTACCCGCGTCCGCGACGAGCCGGCAGCCCGTCCGGTACCTGACCGGTACCTGCCCGGCGCGTGTCCGGTGCTCGTCCGGCACGTGTCCGGTACTCGTCCGGTACCGGTCCCCTGGCCGCCCGCGATTCCGGTCGGCGCGGGGGAGGGCGGTAACCTTCCTCCCGTGCCCTCACTGTCCGACGTCATCGCCGCGCTCGAAACCCTCTGGCCCCCTCACCAGGCCGAGGAGTGGGATGCCGTGGGCCTGGTCTGCGGTGATCCCGACGCGGAGGTCACGCGGGTGCTGTTCGCCGTCGACCCCGTCCAGGAGGTCGCCGACGAGGCCGTCCGGATCGGCGCCGACCTGCTGGTCACCCACCATCCGCTGTACCTGCGCGGTACGACGACGGTCGCGGCCACCGGCTTCAAGGGCCGGGTCGTGCACACGCTGATCAAGAACGATGTGGCCTTGCACGTCGCGCACACCAACGCCGACCGCGCCGACCCCGGAGTCTCCGACGCCCTCGCCGGCGCCGTCGGGCTGCGGATCACCGGGCCCCTCGTACCGGACGCGACCGATCCGTCCGGCCGCCGCGGCCTCGGCCGGATCGGCGAGCTGGACATCCCACTCACGCTGGCCGAATTCGCCGCCCGGGCCGCCCGCGGTCTGCCGCGCACCGCGGCCGGCCTGCGCGTGGCCGGGGACCCGGAGCAGCTGGTCCGTACCGTCGCGGTCTGCGGCGGCTCGGGCGACGGCCTCTTCGGCGACGTCCGCGCGGCGGGCGTCGACGTCTACCTCACCGCGGACCTCCGCCACCACCCGGCCTCCGAGGCCCAGCAGCAGGGACTTCTCTCGGACGGTAGGCCCGCGCTGGTCGATGCCGCACACTGGGCAACCGAGTGGCCGTGGTGCGAGCAGGCCGCGGGCCAGCTCGACGAGATCTCGGACCGGCACGGCTGGGCCCTGCGGACGTATGTGTCGCACCAGGTCACCGACCCGTGGACGGCCCACGCCCCGGCCCCGGAAGCTCTGTCCAGCACCTCTTCCACCCGCTCTTCCCGCCAGTCGCCCGAAGCCATCCTTCCAACGAGCGCCTCGCGCCCGCAGTCTCACCCAGGAGCCCCCCGCTGAACGCCGCCCCCGCCGACCAGATCCGCCTCCTCGAAGTCCAGGCGCTCGACTCGCGTATCCAGCAGCTGGACCACAAGCGGCACCACCTTCCCGAGCACGCCGAGCTCGACCGTCTGAACGCCGACCTCACCCAGCTGCGCGACCTGCTTGTCGCCGCGCAGACCGAGGAGAGCGACACCGCCCGCGAGCAGACCAAGTCCGAGCAGGACGTGGACCAGGTGCGCCAGCGCGCCGCCCGCGACCAGCAGCGGCTCGACTCCGGCGCGGCGGCCTCCCCGAAGGACCTGGAGAACCTGCAGCGCGAGATCGTCTCGCTCGCCAAGCGGCAGAGCGACCTCGAGGACGTCGTCCTGGAGGTCATGGAGCGCCGCGAGACCATGCAGGAGCGGGTCAAGGAGCTCTCCCTCCGGCTGGAGTCCGTGCAGGCCAAGGCCGTTGAGGCCGAGACCCGCAGGTCCGCCGCGCTCAAGGAGCTCGACGCCGAGGGCTCCAAGGCGGTCAAGGAGCGCGAGATCGTCGCCGGCGCCGTGCCGGCCGACCTCCTGAAGCTCTACGACAAGCTGCGCTCCCAGCAGGGTGGCGTCGGCGCCGCCCGGCTCTACCAGAAGCGCTGCGAGGGCTGCCGTCTGGAGCTCAACATCACCGAACTGGGCGAGGTGCGGGCGGCTCCCGCCGACACCGTCGTCCGCTGCGAGAACTGCATGCGCATCCTGGTCCGCACCGCGGACTCCGGCCTCTGATGGCTCGTGGTTTCGTCGTCGAGGCCGACGGCGGGTCCCGGGGCAACCCGGGCCCCGCGGGCTACGGCGCCGTGGTCCTCGACCCGGCCACCGGTGAGACGCTCGCCGAGGCCGCCGAGTACATCGGCCACGCCACGAACAACGTCGCCGAGTACCGGGGTCTGATCGCGGGGCTGCGGGCCGCCAAGGCCCTGGATCCCGAGGCCCCGGTCCGGGTCCGGATGGACTCCAAGCTCGTCGTCGAGCAGATGTCGGGGCGCTGGAAGATCAAGCACCCGGACATGCGCCCGCTCGCCGCCGAGGCCAAGTCCGTGCTGCCGGCCGGCCAGGTGACGTACGAGTGGATCCCGCGCGAGAAGAACAGGCACGCGGACCGGCTCGCGAACGAGGCGATGGACGCGGGCAGGAAGGGCCGGCAGTGGGAGCCCGGGGCGCCCATCGTGCGCAGCGAACTCGGGCTGGGCGGCGGCGTCGGGATCTCGGCCCAGGGGTCGGATCCGGGGTCGGCGCACGGGTCTGGTTCGGGTTCGGCCGGGGCTTCGGCTCAGGGGTCGGTTCAGGACGCGCTGCCGGAGACCGCTCCGACCGTGGGCTGGTCGGCCGCCGCCGATCTCGGGACGCCCACCACCTTCGTCCTGCTCCGGCACGGCGAGACCGCGCTCACGCCCGAGAAGCGGTTCTCGGGCAGCGGCGGCACCGACCCCGACCTGTCGGAGACGGGCCGCCGGCAGGCCCAGCAGGCCGCGATCTCGTTCGCGGCCCGGGGCACCGTGCAGGCGATCGTCAGCTCACCGCTGGCCCGCTGCCGGCAGACCGCGGAAGCCGTCGCGAGCCGCCTCGGCCTCGAGGTACGGATCGACGAGGGCCTGCGCGAGACCGACTTCGGGGTCTTCGAGGGGCTCACCTTCGGGGAGGTGCGGGAGCGGTATCCGGCCGAACTGGACGACTGGCTGGCATCGGCCAAGACCGCCCCGCCGGGCGGGGAGAGCTTCGCGGCGGTCGCCCGCCGCGTGTCGCTGTCCCGCGACAAGCTCCTCGCGCGCTACGCCGGGAAGACGGTGCTGCTCGTCACGCATGTCACCCCGGTCAAGACGCTGGTCCGGCTCGCGCTGGGCGCGCCGCCCGAGTCCCTGTTCCGCATGGAGCTCTCGGCGGCGTCCGTGTCGGAGGTGGCGTACTACGCCGACGGCAACGCCTCGCTGCGCCTGCTGAACGACACGTCGCACCTGAGGTAGTCCGCGGGGTCCGGTCCGGTGCGCAGCCGGTGCCATGAGTCCTACGTTGCCTGCCCTGCCCTGCCCTGCCCTGCCTTGCCGCCGTCCGGCGCGTCCGGCCCTCCGGGGTTCAGCCGCGCAGGGCGGCGGCTTCGCGTGCGAGGGCCTCGACGCGACCCCAGTCCTTGGCGCGGAGCGCCTCGGCGGGCAGCATCCAGGTGCCGCCGACGCAGCCGACGTTGGGGAGCGCCAGATAGCGCGGCGCGGCGGCCGCGTCGATTCCGCCGGTGGGGCAGAACCGCGCGAGCGGCAGCGGTGAGGCGAGCGACGTCAGATACGCGGTGCCGCCGGCGGCCTCGGCCGGGAAGAACTTCATCTCCGTTATGCCGCGTTCCAGCAGCGCGACCACTTCCGACGTCGTCGAGACGCCGGGCAGGAACGGCAGCCCCGAGGCACGCATCGCCTCCAGCAGCCGGTCGGTCCACCCCGGGCTGACCAGGAAGCGGGCCCCGGCGGCGACCGCGGCGCCGACGTGCTCGGGCGCCAGCACCGTCCCCGCGCCCACGACCGCGTCCGGGACCTCGCGCGCGATGGCGGCGATGGCGTCCAGCGCGGCGGCCGTCCGCAGGGTGACCTCGATCGCGGGCAGCCCGCCCGCGACGAGGGCGCGGGCCAGCGGCACGGCGTCGGCGGCGTCCTCCAGGACGACGACGGGGACGACGGGGGCGAGGTCGAGGACGGAAGTCATGCCCGTCATCCTGCCTGCGGCCCGGCATCCTGCGCAACGAGCGTTGCACAGGATGCAATAGAAGTGCCCCGTGCCGGGGTTCCGCCGCGGGCTCAGTGGATCTCGGTCACCAGCACGTCGAGCTTCCCCGGTGCCTGCTCCTCGATCACGAAGCCCAGGTCCCGCAGCGTCGCGGCGAGCTTCGCCGGCGTCTTCGGCTTCGCGCCCGACTCCAGGAGGGCGCGCACCAGCCGGCCCTTCGTTGCCTTGTTGAAGTGGCTCACCACGGACCGCTTCTCGACGCCGTCGACGACCGTCACCTGCAGCACCCGCACGGTGGCCGTGCGCGCCGCCGGCTCGCTGCGCGGCTTCGGCTTCCACGCGCTCGCGTACGCCGAGGAGCGCAGATCCAGCACCAGGCCGTCGCCGGCCGCCTCCGGAACGACGCCGGCCATCGGCTCCCGCCAGTACGCGCCGAGCGCGCCCAGCGCGGGCAGCTTCACCCCCATCGAGCAGCGGTACGACGGGATCCGGTCGGTGATCCGCACCGCGCCCCACAGCCCGGAGAACACCAGGAGGGAGTCCTTCGCACGCTTGCGGGCGGCAGGGCTGAGCGTCGCGAGCCCCAGTGCGTCGTAGAGCACACCGGTGTACAGCTCCCCGGCCGGCAGTGTCGGCGCGGTGAGCAGTCCCGCGTCCTTGGCGACCTCGCCGCGCAGCCCCGGGCTCAGCCCGAGCACCTCGGCCGCCTTCTCCTCATCGCCCGAGCACAGCTCCACCAGCTCCGCCAGCACCGTCGACCGCGTTCCGGTCAGCCCGGGGAGCGAGAGCGACGCCAGGTCGACGGCGGGACCAGCACCCACGGTGGCCTTGCCCTCGGACGGCGGAAGCAGGACGAGCACAGCAGTTCTCCCTCGGACGGACCAACACGAACCGGGAGCAGCCTACGGCCCGTCATACGCTCACTTCATGCCCCGCCGCCACCTGCTCGTCCCGGCCGCCGACGGAACCCTGCTGCGCGACGCGCTGCGTGCGCTGCGCGTCCGGCTCGAGGTGCCGGAGGAGTTCCCGGCCGCCGTGCTCGCCGAGGCCCGGCAGGCAGCCGACCATCCCCGGATGCCGGAGCTGGACGCCACCGGCATCCCGCTCTTCACGATCGATCCGCCGACGTCCACGGATCTCGACCAGGCCATGCACCTGGCCCGTGGGACGGGGACCGGCACCGGGGCCCCGGCCGGGGGATACCGGGTGCACTACGCCATCGCCGACGTCGCGGCCTTCGTGACGCCCGGCGGCGCGCTCGACGCCGAGGCGCACCGCCGCGTCACGACCCTCTACTTCCCCGACGAGCGCGTCCCCCTCCACCCGCAGATCCTCAGCGAGGGCGCCGCCAGCCTGCTCCCCGGCCAGGACCGCCCCGCCCTGCTGTGGCGGATCGACCTCGACGCGACGGGCCAGGTCACCGCCACCGACGTCCGCCGGGCCCGGGTCCGCAGCCGCGCCAAGCTCGACTACGCGGGCGTCCAGCGCTCCATCGACGACGGCACCGCGGAGGAACCCGTCGCCCTCCTCAAGGAGATCGGGCTGCTCCGGGAGGGGCTCGAACGGGACCGCGGTGGCATCTCCCTCAACGTCCCCGAGCAGGAGATCGAGCAGCGTCCCGACGGCGACGGCTACGTACTCGAATACCGCGCCCCGCTGCCCGCCGACGGCTGGAACGCCCAGATCTCCCTGCTCACCGGCATGGCCGCCGCCGACCTCATGATCCGGTCCGGCACCGGCATCCTCCGTACGCTCCCCGCCGCCCCCCGGAGCGCCGCCGACCGGCTCGGACGCGTCGCCGAGGCCCTCCAGGTCGACTGGCCGGCCGGCACCCTGTACGCCGACGTCATCCGCTCCCTCGACCCCCGGCGCCCCCACCACGCCGCCTTCCTGCAGGAGTGCACCTCCCTGCTGCGCGGCGCCGGCTACACGGTCTTCGACGGCGCCGCCCCCGAGCACGCCGAACATGCCGCCGTCGCCGCCCCGTACACCCACTGCACGGCACCGCTGCGCCGCCTCGTCGACCGCTACGCCGGCGAACTCTGCCTGGCCGCCGTCGCGGGCGAGCAGCCCCCGGACTGGGTCCGCGCCGCCCTCCCCGGCCTCCCCAAGGAAATGGCCGAGGGCACGCAGCACGCCAACCGCGCGGAACGCGAATGCGTCGACCTGATCGAGGCCGCCCTCCTCAAGGACCGCGTCGGCGAGGTCTTCGACGCCTTCGTCATCGACCTCGACGACCGCGCACCCGGCACCGGCACCATCCACCTCGACGACCCCGCCGTCGTGGCCCGCATCCAGTCCCCACCGTCCGCCCCCCGCCTCCCCCTCGGCCACCACCTGCGAGTCCGCCTCACCGAGGCCGACCCGGCCACATCAACGGTGCTCTTCGCCCCGGCCTAGCACTCCGCACGCTTCGACTAGGATGGGCGGCACGGCGGACGAGCCGGCCGGGCGGTCGCGGCGGGATCCTTGTGATCCTTCCGAGGAACGTCCGGGCTCCACAGGGCAAGGTGGTGGGTAACGCCCACCCGGGGTGACCCGCGTGCCAGTGCCACAGAAAACAGACCGCCGGGAGCCGCAAGGCCCCCGGTAAGGGTGAAACGGTGGTGTAAGAGACCACCAGCGTCCAGGGTGACCTGGACGGCTAGGTAAACCACACCTGGAGCAAGGTCAAGAATGGGCCGCCGCAAGGCAGCTCTGCGCGGACGACTGAGGGCTGCCCGCCCGAGTCCGCGGGTAGACCGCACGAGGCCGGCGGCAACGCCGGTCCCAGATGGATGGCCGCCTCCCCATGGCCCGCAAGGACCACGGGAGACAGAACCCGGCGTACAGGCCGACTCGTCCGCCGCCTGTACCGCCCGCGGGTCGGAGCACGCCTCTTCGAGGCGGATGCATTTCGGCGGGATCGGCGGGATCGAATCCGCTCTTTCGCACACGGGGATCGCGTTGGAGTCGGTGCGCGCGGTGCGAGAACGTGCGATCCCCCAGTGGTGCTTTCGGTCGCACTTCTGACAATTTCCTTTCTGTATATGCGAGAAATTGACACCAATCGGGGCTGGCGGGGTCGTGTCTCGATTCCTGCCCGGTTTGCTGAAAGGTCATCACTGAGGCCGTGCCGGTCACTACGTTGTCTGTCGTGTGACGTTGTGGCCGTCGGGGGATGGCGGTCTTCCAGTTGGGGGTGGCGCATGTTCAAGTGGGCGCGGAACAAGGCATTGGCGGATCCCATTCCGGTGCCGTCCGATGTGGAAGGAGCCGACGGCTTGGGAAGCTGGGAGGTCTTCACGCATTTCGGCCGGGAGGTTTTCGCGGTGGCGCATGCGGAGGACCAGGATGTGTTCGAGAACACGCTGGCCGAATTCCGTAGGAATCCGCAACGGGTGCGCCGGACGCGGGAGCTCGAGCCTGCTGTGGGCACGGGCGTGGCGCTGGTCTCCGCCGTTCCCTATCTGCTGCCGGTGGTGTCGATGCTGTTGGGGGTCGTGGGGGAGCGGGTTTCGAACCGTGCGATCGACCTCATCGAGAGCACCACCCGCCGGAAGATCGCGCGCCTGCTCGAGAACCACCGCCGGGACCCGGCCGATCCCACCGACGCGGAGGGCGAGCCGGAACGGCTGGGCGCGGATGAGGAGCGTCAGCTCCATGCCGTGTTGCTGGGCTGGGGAGTCGGGATGCGCATGGAGGCGGACGCGGCCGGGCAGCTGGCGGACTCGGTGATCGAGGCGCTGCGCCGGCGGGGGAGTGAGGACCGGTGAAGGACCCGGCCGGCGCTGTCGCACCCGCGCCGCCACCCGGTTCCGGGGCCGGATCGCCGGCTCCCAACGGCGAGGCGCCGACAGCCCCGTTACCCGAGCACATGTCAGGGCTCTTCTCGCCGACCCGGGCGCGGTACCTGCTGCTCGTGGCCGTGCTGCTGCTTGCCGGTGCCTTCGCGGGACAGATCATGCACAACGTGCTCCTGGGCAGCTCGTGGGGCGCCGCGATGTCCCGCTGCCTTGGGGAAGCGCCGACCGCCGGTACGCCGGCGGAATTCAGCGACTATCTGCAGAACTGCACCGGTCCGGCGGAGCAGCGTCGTGCGCTGGTGTCGCTGGCGGGGGCGTCGGTGGTGATGGCGCTGGGGGTGGCGTGTCTGTGGGTGCTGCCGCTGCGGCTGCTGCGCCGGGCGGGACCGATGAGCGTGGCCTCCGCGCAGTGGCAGGAGCACGCGGCGTCGGTGGCGGCGGAGATGAGGGTCAAGCGGGTGCCCGAGGTGATGTGGGGATCGGCGTGGCTCAACCAGCCCTTCACCGCGGGCCGCCCGGGCCGGATCAGGATCGTCCTGCCGCTCGGGGTGCGCGCTCTGCCACCGGCGCAGGCGGACGCGATCCTGCGGCACGAGGTCGCGCATGTCGCCGCGGGCGATGTGACGCTGGTCTGGCTGACCCGCGGGGTGTGGTGGGCCCTTCCGCCGTTGCTGCTGGTGCCGGCGGCCGGCATCGTGCTCCAAGTCTGGCTGCAGACACGAAGGAACCCGCTCGTCCCCACGTTCAGCCACGGCTTCCTCTGGGAGTACGCGCTGCGCGCGGGCTTGCTGCTGGCGGTCGCCGCCCTGGTGTCGCAGCTCGTACTGCGCTCACGGGAACACGAGGCCGATCTGCGGTCCGTACGAGGACGGCCCACCGCGGGACTGGAGGCGCTGCTGGCCGGGCAGCCACCGCGAACCCGGACATGGCTGCAGCGGGGCCTGGCCAACCACCCCGCGACGGAGAGCCGGCTCGCCGTTCTGCGACGCGCACATCTGCCGCTGCGCGTCTCACTGCTCGACGCCGCGGTGATCGGACTGCTCAGCGCCATGGCCATGGACGCGGTGACGAACATGGCGGAGACCGGGTTCACCGGCACCCCCCTGATTCCGTACGCCCGCCTGACCGGCGCGCTGGTCGCCGGATCGCTGCTGGCCGTCGGCTGGGGCGTCGCGGTCTGGCGCGGCATCCTGGCCGACCGGGCGGCGGCGCCGCTGCCGCGACTGGCCCTCCTGGTCCTCGGCATCAGCATGGCGGCGGGACTGCTGGTGCAGCTCGAGCGGACCGGCACGGCTGCGAGAGGGTCGTTGTTCGGCTGGAGCCTGGTGGGCACGGTGCCGT
This sequence comes from Streptomyces sp. SID13666, assembly GCF_010548325.1. NCBI lineage: Bacteria > Bacillati > Actinomycetota > Actinomycetes > Kitasatosporales > Streptomycetaceae > Streptomyces > Streptomyces sp. SID13666. Next base: position 67,511 of record NZ_JAAGLX010000017.1, read on the forward strand.
TGCTGACACTGGGTGCGGGGACATTGAGCGTGGCGCTCGCCCGGCTGTGGGGGTGGCGGCGTGGGGGCCCGCACGGGTCTTCGTGGGGATGGGTGGCCGCTGTCGGCGCCAATGTCGCGCTGTTCGTCGGCGCGTTGCGGATCGGGCAGGACGGTGCCCTGTTCTTCGCGGCGCTGGGGTGGAGCCACGTGATCGACGTGATCGAGCTCAGCGGCCTGTACTCGGTGTCGGCGGCCTCGACGGCGCTGGGTCTCGGCGGTGTCGCCCTGCTCGCTCTCCGGTCGGCTCTGCGCCCCGATCACGCGATCGGTCCGCCCGCCCTCCCCGGACAGATGCCCAGCCTGCCCGGACAGATGCCCGCACTGCCCGGACAGATGCCCGCACTGCCCGGACAGGAGCAGCGGATCAACCTGTACGCGGTCACCCTGGGCGGCGTCGCCGCCGCTGCGGCCGTGGCGACCCGCTGGGCCGTGGAACCACCGCTCGCCCGGCACAACGCCGTGTACAGCACCCAGTTCGACTGGTGGACCGCGGTATGTGCGGGGCTCGTCTGCCTGGTGGTGCTGCTGACCCTGCACGGTGCCGGCGGGCTCGGCGACGCCCTGTACGCGGCGCCGCTGGCAACGATCCTCGCGGCGGGCCCCTTGTGGGCGCGCCACGCCACTTCGTGGCATCACCCCTGGGGGGCGGCCGAGCACTACGCGATCGGGCCGTTGGCACAACTCGCCCTGTTCCTGCTCGTTCTGGCGGTCCCGGCCGCGCTCCTGCCGGCCTACAGGATCCGGCAGCGCCGGGCGACCCTCCTGGGCGCCCTGCTGACCGCCGCCCTCACCACTGCCGCGGTCCTCGCGCTGCTCCACTCCGGGACCGGGCTGCTGGAGCTGACGTAGCCGTCCGGGCCGGGCGGCATAAAAACCGAGTGAATCCACGGCGGTTGGTCATTAGAGTCAGGCATGTCCAGGTGCGCAGGCCGGGGTTACTTCCAATGTCAATGGTGGTGTCGCGGGTTCGAGTCCCGTCGCCGGTTGTGAGACCGGTGTAGCTCAGTTGGTAGAGCACATTGTCACCTCAGCCGACTCTGATCTCTGGACGCTTGTTCTCTGCACCTCCCGGTGCGAAGGCGACGGTTACTTCTCTGGTTGAAACGCGTTCGCGCGTGGGGTTCAAATCCCCTCGACCGCCGCCAGGACTGATCTCGGGAGGCAACAACACCGGCATGTCCGGTGTGTGGCGCCTCCCCTCCTTTGTGAGGGGTTTCTTCATGTCCCGTTTCAATACCCGTACGGCCAAGCCGTCCGTTGTCTCGCCCGTGACCAGCTCGGGGGAGCGGAGTGTCACGCATCAGGGTGGAGCCGGATATCTGCGTGATGCCAAGAGCGAGCTGTTCCTGCTCGCGGTCGCGAACTTCGTTGCGCAGGAGTCCTTCTACGAGACGGGCGGGCAGCGCGACGACCGTTTCAGCGCTCTGGTCCGGCAGCTCGCTGTCGAGGACCCGCTGTGGACGGCCGGGCTGCTCGGGTGGCTGCGGGGGGACGGCAACATGCGGACGGCGGCGATTGTCGGGGCCGCGGAATTCGTCAAGGCACGGCTCGAGGACGGGAAGGGCGAGACGGCCGTTCCGGGTGTTTCCAACCGGGCTGTCGTCGATTCCGTGCTGCGGCGTCCTGACGAGCCCGGTGAGCTGCTCGCGTACTGGACCGCTCGGTACGGCCGTAATGTGCCCAAGCCGGTCAAGCGCGGTATCGCGGATTCGGTGCAGCGGCTCTACAGCGGGAAGTCGCTGCTGAAGTACGACACCGCGTCGAAGGGTTACCGGTTCGGCGACATCCTCAATCTGGTGCACGCCGCGCCGGACGCCGGAAAGGCGTGGCAGGGCGAGCTGTTCCGCTATGCGCTCGACCGTCGGCACAACCCCGACACGGCGGTGCCGCCGGCGTCCAACCGGACGCTGACCGCGCACCGCGCGCTGATGGCGGTGCCGGTCGCGGAGCGGCGGGCGCTGGTGACCGGGCCCGAGGGGGCGGCGCGGCTGGCGGACGCGGGGATGACGTGGGAGGCGCTGGCGGGGTGGCTGCAGGGGCCGATGGACGCCGCCGCGTGGGAGGCCGTGATCCCGTCCATGGGGTACATGGCGCTGCTGCGCAATCTCCGTAACTTCGACGAGGCCGGGGTGAGTGACGAGGTCGCCGAGGGGGTCGCGAAGCGGCTCGCCGACCCGGAGCAGGTGGCGCGGTCGCGTCAGCTGCCGATGCGGTTCTACTCGGCGTACAACGCGGCGCCGTCGCTGCGCTGGGGCTACGCGCTGGAGAAGGCGCTCACCGCGTCGCTGGCCAACATCCCGGTGCTGGGCGGCCGGACGCTGGTCATGGTGGACACCAGCTCGTCCATGGAGGCCGGTTTCTCCCGGGACGGCACGCTGATGCGCTGGGACGCGGCCGCGCTCTTCGGGATCGCGCTGGGCCAACGGTGTGCCGGCGGCGATGTCGTGTCGTTCTCCAGCGCCCGCTACTACGTCAGCGACAAGCCGGGAGCGCGCACGAAGGCGTTCCCGCAGCCGCGGGGCGAGTCGCTGCTCAAGGCCGTAGGCCGGTGGAAGGACGGCGGCTGGTTCCTGGGCGGCGGCACGGACACCGCCGCCGCGCTGCGCCAGGAGTTCAAGGGGCACGACCGGGTGGTGATCGTCACCGACGAGCAGGCCGGTACGGACACCCAGGAGGTCACCGCGGCGATCCCGGCCACGGTGCCGATGTACACCTGGAACCTCGCGGGCTACCGCGCCGGCCACGCGCCGTCCGGCAGCGCGAACCGTCACACGTTCGGCGGGCTCACCGACGCGGCGTTCCGCACGGTTCCGCTGCTGGAAGCCGGGCATGACGCCAAGTGGCCCTGGGAGAACAAGGCCTGACGAGACATCAGGCCGGGATGACGGCCCCCGTTCCGCTGACGCGGATGCGGGGGTCGTCCGCCCGCAGTTCGACGGTGAGGACGCCCGGGCGGCCGAGGTCGTCGCCCTGGTGGAGGGTGAGGACGGCGGGCGCGGTGACCAGCTTCCGGTCGCGGAGGTACGCGCCCAGTGCCAGGGCGGCCGCGCCCGTGGCCGGGTCCTCGACGACGCCGCCGACCGGGAACGGGTCCCGGACGTGGAAGACGGAGTCCGAGGCACGCCACACCAGTTGGACGGTGGTCAGGTCGAGGCTGAGCATGAAGGCGGCCAGCCGCTCGAAGTCGTAGTCGAGCGCGGCCAGCCGCTCACGGGTCGCGGCGGCGAGCACGAGGTGGCGGGCGCCGGCGTAGGCGATCCGGGGTGCGAAGGCGGGATCGAGGTCGGCGGCCGGCCAGCCGAGGGCTTCGAGCGCCTCGGTGACGGCCGCGTCCGGGATCTCCTCGACCTTCGGCTCGACACTGGTGAGCGTGGCGCGCAGCGCGCCGGAGGCGTCTGCGGCGACCGTGACCGGAACCTCACCGGCGGCTGTTGAGAACAGCAGGTCACCGACACCGATCCGCTCGCCGAGGGCGACCGCCGTGGCGACCGTGGCATGGCCGCAGAACGGCACTTCGGCCTTCGGGCTGAAGTAGCGGACGGTGAGGGAGCGCCCCTGCGAGGCGGTGATGAAGGCCGTCTCCGAGTAGCCGACCTCGGCGGCGACGGCGAGCATCTCCGTCTCGCCGAGGCCGGCGGCGTCCAGGACGACACCGGCCGGGTTGCCCCCGTCCGGGTCGTCGGAGAAAGCGGTGTAGCGAAGCACCTCGGTGCCGTGAATCGACGTCATGACCTGCACCAACGACGACCACCGCCGCGATGTTCCCGCGCCCGTACAAGGACTTCGTCCGCGGTTCGCGGGGGCCTTCGCGGGTCAGGCGACCAGCCGCAGGCGCAGCCGTACGAGCGTCGACGGGTCCAGGCCGAGCCCGTCGGTCAGGAAGCGGCCGAAGGATCCGTAGTCGTGCTCCGCCTGGTCCCGGAAGGCCGCGAGGTACTCCGTCCTGACCTCCTGGAGCGGGATGAGGAGGTCCGGGTTCCGCATCAGGCCCAGCTGCTTGACCTGGTCGCGCACGGCCCGGTCGGCGGCGGCGCGCAGGTCGTTGGAGAGCAGGTAGTCGGCGGTGGTCGTGGACTGCGGTACGCCGACGGCCCGCAGGACCGTGTCGATCAGTACGCCCGTACGGTCCTTGCCCGCGGTGCAGTGGACCACCACCGGGCCCGTGGAGTCCGCGATCCGGCGGATCGCGGCGCCGAGGGCGGCGCGGTTCGCCGCGGACGTGACGAAGCCGCGGTAGGCGGTCCGCATCCGCTGCGCCGCCCGGTCGCCGCCGAGGGCCGCTTCCTGGGCGGCCGGGTCGGCACTGCCGACGACCTGCGCGATGAACAGGTAGAGGCCGGTGTCGTCGACGGGCAGCGCGACCGGTACCGGTCCGGCCGGCAGCCGGTCGGCGCCGTCGGCCTGGACCTCCGAGGGGCTGCGCAGGTCGATGACGGCGCGCAGTCCGAGCCCGGCGAGCGCGGTGACGCCGGCCGGCGGGAGCTTGGCCAGGCTCTCGGTCCGGTAGAGGGTGTTCCACCGGGTGGTGGCGCCGTCGTAGGTGCGGTAGCCGCCGGTGTCCCGGGCGTTGACGGTGCCGGGGACGGTGAGCACCCGGCTGTGCGCCGTGGCCGGTGATGGTGCCTGGGATTTTCGGGCTGCCGGAGGGCTCGTCCCCGCCGCTTGGGCGGCGGGGACGAGCGGTCCTGCGAGGACGAGTGCGAGGGCGAGCGCGGTGGCGGCGCGTGCTCCGGTCCGCATACGGGGGTCCCTTCCTGGTCGGGAGCGGGACCGTAGCGCGAGGATCTTGAGAGCGGAACTGCTTTGCTGACGAATAGTCAACAAACCGCCGTGCGGCGGAGTCGGGCCGGTCAGCCGCGCCCGATGTACGGCATCGCCGTCGCCATCACCGTCGCGAACTGCACGTTCGCCTCCAGCGGCAGCCCGGCCATGTGCAGCACCGTGCGCGCGACGTCGGCCACGTCCATCACCGGTTCCACCGCCGTCGTGCCGTTGGCCTGCTGGACCCCGGTCGTCATCCGGGCGGTCATCTCGGTCGCCGCGTTGCCGATGTCGATCTGGCCGCAGGCGATCCGGTACGCGCGGCCGTCCAGGGACAGCGACTTCGTCAGACCGGTCATCGCGTGCTTGGTGGACGTGTACGCGACGCTGTTCGGGCGCGGCACATGCGCCGAGATCGAGCCGTTGTTGATGATCCGGCCGCCCTGCGGGTCCTGCTCCTTCATCGCCCGGAACGCCCCCTGCGCGCACAGGAACGCGCCGGTGAGGTTGACGTCGACGACCGAGCGCCACTGCTCGTACGTGAGGTCCTCCAGCGGCACCGGCGGCCCGAACATCCCGGCGTTGTTGAACAGCAGGCCGAGCGGCCCGAAGCCGCTCCGCACCGACGCGAAGAGCCGGCCGACGTCCTCGGGCCGGGTCACGTCCGCGGGCACGACGAGGGTGCGGCCGCCCGGCGGCGCCCCGGTGTCCCCGGCTGCCCCCGCGTCCCCGTCCGGCCGAGCCGCCGCCAGCCGGGCCGTCTCCTCCAGCGCTTCCTGACGGCGGCCCGCGAGCGCCACCGACCAGCCGGCCCCGGTCAGCGCCAGTGCCACCGCGCGCCCCACGCCGGATCCGGCGCCCGTCACCACTGCCACCTTCTGGATCTCACTCATGGCATCGCAGGGTATGCGGTGCGAGGATGGAGATCAGCGCAGCCCCGAAGGTGACCGCAGCCCCGAAGGTGACCACCGTCCCGCAGGAGGCCCTATGCCGATCGTCGACCCGCTGTCCGACAAGGAGATCGCCGACCGTCTCGCGGAACTCCCGGGCTGGGAACTCTCCGCGGACGGTACCGCTCTCGTCCGTACGTACCGGCTGGCGCACCTGGCCGCCGCGATCCTCGCGGTGCACATCGCTCAGGTGCAGGCGGAGCTGGACCACCACTCGGATCTCACCCTCGGGTACGACACGCTCGGCGTGTCGATCACCACGCATTCGGCCGGCAGCCGGCTGACGGCGAAGGACTTCGGTCTGGCCGCCCGCATCGCGGCCATCGCCCCGGCCCACGGAGCGCAGTAGCCGGCCCACAGGGCGCAGAAGGCGACGGTCAGCCGAACCGGCGCAGCAGGGCGGACTCGGCGGCGGTGAACTCCTCGTCCGTCAGTATCCCGTCGCGCTTGAGGTCGCCCAGTTCGCGCAGCCGCCGCAGCAGCGCGTCCGGGTCCTCGGCGCGGTCGGAGACCTGCGCCGGGACGGCGTCCTCGGGCGACGGCACCGGCGGCTCGGCCCCCGGTCACGGCCCGGGACGATACGGATGACCTTGTCGTCGAACGTCCAGGTCCCGTCGTGCGTCAGCAACTCAGCCATGGACCCGATCCTCATTCTCCGGGCGCCGCGCACCGGGTCCTCCGGAGGATCCCGACGACCCTCACCGACCCGTCACTCGCCCGGGTACCGCACCCCGATCCGCTCGCGGACCGCGTCCAGGGTGCGCATGACGGCGAGCGTCCCCGCCAGCGGCACGAGCGGCGACTGGGTCTCGCCGGCCCGCAGGCACCGCATGACCTCGGCGGCCTCGTGCCGCAGGCTGTCGCGCTCCGGGACGTCGGTGACCTCGGAGAGCAGGTACTCCCGGGGCTCGTGGCCGTCGCGGTGGAGGGTGAAGCGGTCGGGGTGGAAGTAGCCGTGCGGGATCTCGATGCGTCCCGTGGAGCCGGTCACCGAGGCGGTGACGGGAGTGCCGGAGGTGATGGAGCAGCTGAGGAGGGCGACCGCGCCGCTGTCCCAGCCCAGGACGATGCCGGTGTTGTCGTCGACGCCCTCGGGCGTGAGGTGGGCGGTGGCCCGGACGGTGTCGGGCTCGCCGAGCAGCAGGTGCGCGAAGGAGACGGGGTAGACGCCGAGGTCGAGGAGCGCGCCGCCGGCCTGGGCGGGGTCCCGGAGCCGGTGGTCGGCGGCGAACGGGCCGGCGATCCCGAAGTCGGCGTGGACGGTGGTGATCTCGCCGATGGCGCCGTCCCGTACGAGCTCGGCCATGCGCAGGATCAGCGGGTTGCAGTACATCCACATGGCCTCCATGAGGAAGCTGCCGTGGTCGGCGGCGAGGGCGGTCAGCTCCGCGGCCTCGCGGACGTTGACCGTGAACGCCTTCTCGCACAGCACGGCGCGGCCGGCCTCCAGGCACAGCCCGGCGGCGGCGCGGTGCGCGGAGTGCGGGGTCGCGACGTAGACGACGTCGAGGCTGTCGTCCTGGGCGAGCTCGGCCCAGCTGCCGTAGGCGCGGTCGATGCCGTAGCGGTCGGCGAAGGTCTTGGCGGAGCCGATGCTGCGGGAGCCGACCGCGGCGACCTCGGCGTCCGGCAGGGTCAGCAGGGCCTCGGTGAAGGTGGCGGCGATGCCGCCGGTCGCCAGGATCCCCCACCGGATCGGCCGGCCCGCGCCTTCCGCGCCGCCCACAGCGCCACCCGCGGGTCCGGACGAGCCGGAAACGCCTTCTATGCCGTGTCCGCCGTCTGCGCCATGCTCGTCGTGCCCGCTGTGCACCATGCGTCCGCCCCATCAGGTCTCGACCACGTGTGTATGCCTGAAAGGATAGGCAAGGATTCAACGATTATCGGGGGTGCCCCATGCAGGAAGCCGGTCCGAGCGCCGACGCGCGCGTATCCGACGCGCAACGGCTCACCGCGCAGCGCCGTACCGGGTGGCTCGTCACGCTGGTGCTGGGCGGGCTGACCGCGCTGGCACCGCTCTCGATGGACATGTACCTGCCGGCCCTGCCGAAGGTCACCGACGCGCTGCACAGCCCCGCCGCGACCATCCAGCTCACCCTCACCGCCTGCCTGGCCGGCATGGCGCTCGGGCAGCTGGTCGTCGGGCCGATGAGCGACAAGTGGGGGCGCCGCCGGCCGCTCCTCGCCGGCATGGTGGTCTACGTCATCGCCACCGCCGTCTGCGCCTTCGCGCCCAGCGCCGAGCTGCTGATCGCCTTCCGGCTGTTCCAGGGGCTGGCGGGCGCCGCGGGCATCGTGATCGCCCGGGCCGTCGTCCGTGATCTGTACGACGGCGTCGAGATGGCCCGGTTCTTCTCCACCCTCATGCTGGTCTCCGGGGTCGCCCCGGTCATCGCGCCCGTCATCGGCGGCCAGGTGCTGCGGCTCACCGACTGGCGCGGCGTCTTCGGCGTTCTGACGGTGATCGGGGTGCTGCTCACCCTGCTGGTCTGGCGGCAGCTGGACGAGACCCTGGCCCCGGCGGACCGGCACAGCGGCGGCCTCGGCCAGACGCTCTCCGCGATGCGCGGGCTGCTCGCTGACCGGGTCTTCACCGGCTACATGCTCGCGGGCGGCTTCGCCTTCGCCGCGCTCTTCGCGTACATCTCCGCCTCGGCCTTCGTCGTGCAGGACATCTACGGCGCCTCCCCGCAGACCTTCAGCCTGCTCTTCGGCCTGAACTCGGTCGGTCTGGTCGCGGTCGGTCAGCTCAACGGCAAGGTGCTGATCGGCCGGTTCAGCCTCGACAAGGCGCTCGGCGTGGGCCTCGCGGTCATCACGCTGGCCGCCGTGGCGCTACTGGTCATGGCCTCCGGGATGTTCGGCCGGGTGGGACTGGTCCCGATGGCGGCGGGCCTGTTCGTCCTGATGTCGGCCATGGGCCTGGCGCTGCCGAACACGAACGCGCTGGCGCTGATGCGCACCAAGCACGCGGCCGGCTCAGCGTCCGCCCTGCTCGGCACGACCTCGTTCCTCATCGGCGCGGTCGTCTCGCCCCTGGTCGGGATCGCGGGGGAGCACACGGCGGTCCCGATGGCGGTGGTCCAGCTGGCCTGCGCGCTGATCGCCGTCGGATGCTTCGCCGGGCTGTGCCGCCCGTGGCGTCGTAGGGTGGATGCACCGTAGTCATCTGGAGGCAGGAATGTCCGAGCCGATCGACGGGAACCGCTGGGCGTTCAAGACCGCCGACAGCGTGCTGCACACCGGGTCCGAGAACGCGGTGGATCCGGAGGACCTGGTGATGCTCTCCGGCCGCGAACCCACTCCCGCCCGGATCGAGAGGGCCCGCAAGGAGCTGGAGGAGCATGGCGCCGCCGCTGTCGAGAGGTACCTGCCCTGAGGCCGGCCTCGACGCCGGGGAACTGCGGCGGCTCGTCCCCGGGCTGAGGACGGCCCTGGAGCCGTCGCCACTCCACCCCTGGTGCGCGGGCGCGGTCGTGCTCGCCGGGCGCGGCCAGGTCGTCGCGCTGCACGAGGCGGTCGGCTGGGCGGTGCGGTACGCGGGCTACGACGCGGCCGCCGACCGCGGTGTGGAGCTGCCGCCGGAGCGGTGGGTGCCGATGCGGCCCGACACGGTCTTCGACCTGGCGTCCGTCAGCAAGCTCTGCACAGCCGTCGTCGCGGCGCGGCTCCTGGACCTCGACCGGCCGGTGTCCTCGTACGTGCCGGAGTTCGCCGCCGCGGGCACGGCGGACATCACCGTACGGCAGCTGCTCGACCACACCTCCGGCTTCCGCCCCGAGCTGCCGTTCTACGACCTGCCCACCCCGGCGGCCCGGCGGCGGCTGCTGTGGGACGAGCGGCCGCTGCACCCGCCCGGCACCGTCCGGATCTACTCCGACCTCAATCTGATCGCCCTCCAGCAGGTACTGGAACGGGCCACAGGAACGCCGCTGGACGTCCTGGTCAGGGACGGGATCACCGGGCCGCTCGGCATGAAGGACACCGGCTACAACCCGCCCGCCGCCCTGCTGCCCCGGATCGCCGCGACCGAGGACCAGCGGCGGCCCTGGGGCAAGCTCGACCGCGGCATGGTGCACGGTGTCGTCCATGACGAGAACGCCTACGCGGCGGGCGGGGTCAGCGGGCACGCCGGGCTCTTCTCCACCGCGTGGGACCTCGCCCTGTTCTGCCGGTCGCTGCTCGACGCCGGCGGGCCCTACCCCGGCTTCGAGACCGACCAGCCGGGCCTGATGGGCGAGCTGGCCGGCCACGGCGCCGTCGGGCACAGCGGTTTCACCGGTACGAGCCTGGTGATCGATCCCGCCACCGACACGTTCCTGGTGCTGCTCACCAATTCGGTGCATCCCAGCCGTACCTGGCGGGAGGGCAGCGCGCCCCGGGCCGCGGCCGCCACCTGCCTGGCCCGGAGCGTCCTGAAGGCCTCGGGGACCCCGGGGTCCTAGCGGAAGATCCCGGTGTGGCCCAGCGAGTAGCGGCCGGGCTGCGGGTAGACGGCCAGGCCGTGCGGGCCCGAGCCGACCGGGATCTTGGCGATCGTGTGGCCGTCGCTGGTGGCGATCGCGTAGACCTCGGCGTTGTAGCGCCCCGACAGCCACAGCACCTTGCCGTCCGCGGACACCCCGCCCATGTCGGGGCTGCCGCCGCCCGGGATCTCCCACTTGTGGACGAGCTTGTTGGTGGCGAAGTCCAGCACCGACACCGACCCCTCGCCGCGGTTGGAGATGTACATCGACTTGGAGTCACGGCTGACGTAGAGGCCGTGGCAGCCCTTGCCGGTGGGCATCAGATACGGCTTGGAGAACGTGTCGCCGTTCAGCACCCACATGCCGTCGGCCATCATGTCGGCGATGTACCAGGTCTTGCCGTCGGGGGACATCTTCACGTCCTGCGGCATCGCGCCGTCGAACGGCAGCCGCTGCTGGCCGACGATCTCCATCTTCTCGGTGTCGACCTTGAGCAGCTCCGCGGAGAACTCGCAGGAGACGATGAAGTACCGGCCGTCGGGCGAGAAGTCCGCGTGGTTGACGCCGTAGCAGGACACCGGGACGGTCTTCTTGACCTTCATGCTGTGCGCGTCGCGGAAGACCAGCTCGCGGTCGAGGGAGGCCATCACCACCGCGTACTTGCCGTTCGGGGTGAAGTACAGGTTGTAGGGGTCGTGCACCTGGACCGTGGAGCCGGCCCGGCCGGTCGCCGGGTCGATCGGGGTCAGCGAGTTGCCGACGTCGTTGTTGACCCAGAGCGTCTTGAGGTCCCAGGACGGGACGACGTGCTGCGGCTGCTCACCGACCGGGATCGTCTCGATGACCTTGTACGTCGCCGGGTCGATCACCGACACCGTGTTGGAGTTGGTGTTCGGCACGTACACCCGGGACGGGAAGTTCTTCACCACCGGGGAGAGCGCGTTGGGGCGGTCCGCCGCGTAGACGTCCTTCGGGTCGAGCACCGGCGGCATACCCGGCAGCCCCTGGGGCAGGATCTTGGCCGGGGCCGACCTGACGGCGGCCTTGGTGGCCGCCGGGGAGGGCGCGTGCTGTTCGGTGCCGTCCTTCCCGCAGCCGGCGGTGGCGGTCACGAGGGCGATGGTGGCGGCCAGCAGGACGGCGGGGCGCACACGGTTCACAGGACGCATCAGGTCAGTAGCTCCGTCGTGGTCACGGCGCGCAGCCCGCGCCGTTTCAGGTCGTCGAGGATCCCGGGCAGTGCGGCGATCGTGCCGGCGTACCCGAAGTGCAGGCTCACCACGGATCCGGGGCCGACGTCCTTGGCCACCTTGGCCCGGACGGCCCCGGTTCCGGGTTCGGTGAAGTCGAGGGAGTCCACGTCGTACGCGAGGACGTGCTCGTATCCCGCCTGCCGGGCGAGGCGTTCGACGAGCGGGGTGGCCAGCCGGGCCTGGGACGGCCGGAACCAGCGGCCGGGCGAACCGGTGAGCTTGCGCAGCCGGTCCGCGCAGCCGGTGATCTCGGCGGTCGCGGCCGCCGCGCCCATCGCGCAGATGTTGCCGTGGGTCTGGGTGTGGTTGCCCAGCTCATGACCGCCGTCGAGGATCCGGCGGGCGAGTTGCGGGTACTGGTCCAGCCACTCGCCGACGGCCAGCACCGTCAGCCGCGCCCCGGCCCGCTCCGCCTCGGTCAGCAGGGCGGTGGCGATGGCCGGTTCGCCCCGGCCGTGGAAGGTGAGCGCGACCTGGGGGCGGTTTCTGGGCCCGTGCTCGATCTGCGCGGGCAGGCCGGGCGGCAGCGGTGGCAGTGCGGGGTGAGCGGAGGAGGGTGCGGCGGGCGGGTGCTCGGGGGGCGCCTGGCTGGCCGCGGGGTCCGGGGAGGCCCCGGCGGCGGAGGGCCGGCCGTCCGCACAGCCGGTGAGCAGGGCTCCGGCGGCGGCGACCTGCAGCACGGTACGGCGGGTCATGGACATTGAGGACCACTTTAGGGCGCAATGCCCGATCTTTTGATGTTATTGGGGCGGCGCGGCGCGTGGCGGAGTCGGCTGACATGATGTGGACCCGCGGTACGCGAGCGGCCATTGGTGTGCCAGGGGTATGCCGCAGACAGGACGACGTGGGGGGCTACGTGGCGGGAACAACGGCAGTTCGGGAGGCCGGTTTCGGCACCGCGCTGCGAGAACTGCGCACCGCGCAGAAGTCGGCGAAGGGCGTGTCGCTGTACTCGCGCTACATCAACCGGCCGGCGGGCCGGGTGCTCGCCGCGGCTGCCTACCGGGTCGGACTCACACCCAATCAGGTGACGCTGGTCAGCATGGCCTTCACTTACGGCGCCATCGCGGCGGTCGCGCTGGTGCGCCCGTCCTGGACGCTGTCGGTCGCTGTCTACCTCGCGCTGGTGATCGGCTTCGCCTTCGACTCGGCCGACGGCCAGCTGGCACGGCTGCTGCGCCGCGGCAGTCCGGCGGGGGAGTGGCTGGACCATGTGGTGGACTGCGGGAAGATCACCGGCGTGCACGCCGCGGTGCTGATCTCGTTCTACCGCTTCTTCGATCTGCCGGGCGAGGGCTGGCTGCTGCTGCCGCTCGGCTTCCAGTTCGCCGCCGTGATGATCTACGTCGGCGGGCTGCTGACCGAAAAGCTCAAGCCGAAATCCGCGCCCGGATCCGTGCCGGCCGCCCCGTCGCGGATCAGGGCCGTGGGCCTGCTGCCCGTCGACTACGGGGTCTTCTGCGTGGTCTTCCTGGCGCTGGGCGGCGGACGGGCGTTCCTGTACGCCTACGCGTTCCTGGGCGGGGTGTACGTGCTGTTCCTGGGCGCGTTCCTGGCGAAGTGGTTCCGCGAACTGAAGGCCGTGGGCGCCCCGGCCGCCTGATCCCCGGCCGCCTGATCCCCCGCCGTCCGATCCCCCGCCGTCCGATCCCCGGCTCCGGGGAGTCGGGCCGTTCAACCGGGCCGCTCAACCGTGGCGCTCGGCGCCTTCCGGGGTGACGGGCTCGGTGAGTACGTCCAGCGCCCGGCGCAGCTGGGTGCTGGACGTGTGCACGGTGTACGGGAAGTACACGACCTCGACGCCGACCGCCGCGAAGTCCCGCTCCAGGCGGGCGCCCTTCTCGGTGCCGCGCCAGTCGTCGCCCTTGAAGATGACGTCGAAGCGCACCTGCTGCCAGGTCTCCACCTTGTCGGGGACGGTCTCGACGAAGGCCGCGTCCACGAAGCGCACGCTGCGGACGATCTCCAGCCGCTCGATCAGCGGAACCATGGGCCGGCGCCCCTTGGCCAATTCGGCCATTTCGTCGGAGACGACGCCCGCGACGAGATAGTCGCACTGGCTGCGGGCATGCCGAAGGATGTTGAGATGCCCCACGTGGAAGAGGTCGTAGACCCCTGGCGCGTAGCCGACACGGTGTGCCACGAAACGACCCCCCAGCCGTACTGCCCCGCCCGGTAATGCCCAAGGCGATGGTGAGTCTCCGACGATAGCCGGACGTCCCAGATACTAAGCGACGATTTGCGAAACGAAGACCGGCTGGAATCGTCAACATGTAGCACCGGTGAACAGTTAGGGTGGACGCTTGGTCACTTCTGGGGGGAACGGGGCGCGCCGTGTCGGCTCTTGACAGCTTTCGCCACAAACGGCTGTTCTTGGTTTCAACCAATTACGCGCCGGAACACACCGGTATCGGGCCGTACGCCACGCAGATCGCCGAACACTGGGCCGCGGGCGGGGCCGACGTGGCGGTGCTCGCCGGTATGCCGCACTACCCCGCCTGGGAGACCGACCCCGCCTACCGGGGTGTCTGGCGGACCGAGGAGGAGCGCGGCGGGGTGCGGGTGTACCGTCGCCGGCACACCGTGCCACCGCGCCAGACCGCGGTGCGCCGCGCCCTGTTCGAAGCGTCGGTGCTCGTGCACGGACTGCTCGCGCCGCCGCGCGTCCGGCCCGACGTGGTCGTCGCGCAGCTGCCCAGCCTGGCCGGCGGCGTCCTCGCGGCGCGCACCGCCCGGCGGCACGGTGTCCCCTATGTCCCCATCGTGCAGGACCTGATGGGTGCCGCCGCCACGCAGAGCGGCATCAGCGGCGGGGACCGGGCGGCCGCCGCCGCCAGCGCCGTCGAGGCGTACGTGCTCAAGCGCGCGACGCTGGTCGGCGTCATCCACGAGAGCTTCACCGACAAGGTCGCCGCGCTCGGCGTACCGCGTGAGCGGATACGCGTGGTCCCCAACTGGTCGCATGTGGCGCGCCCCTCGCGGCCCCGCGCCGAGATGCGCGCCCGGCTGGGCTGGCGGGAGGGCCAGACCGTCGTCCTGCACTCCGGCAACATGGGACTCAAGCAGGGCCTGGAGGTGCTGGTCGAGACCGCCCGGCTGGACCCGGCCGTCCGCGTCGTCCTCATGGGGGACGGCAACCAGCGCGAGCAGCTGCGCGCACTGGCCGGCGGAATGCCGAACCTGGAGTTCATGCAACCGGTCGACGACGCGGACTTCCCCGACGTCCTCGCCGCGGCCGACGTCCTCGCCGTCACCCAGCGCGCGTCCGTCCTCGACATGAGCATCCCCTCCAAGCTCACCTCGTACTTCGCCACCGGCCGGCCGGTCGTCGCCTCGGTGGCCGCCGAGGGCGGCACGGCGGAGGAGGTGCTGCGCTCCGGCGCGGGCGTCCTGGTGGCGCCCGAGGACCCGCACGCGCTGCTGAAAGCGGTGCTGACACTCGCCGAGGACCCGGAGTCGGCCGACGAGCTGGGGTCCAACGGACCGCGCTACGCCGACGCGCACCTCAGCCGCACCGCGGGCCTGGACCGGATCGACGCCCTCGTGGCCGAGGCCCTGGACACCGCCCCGCGGGCCCCGTCGGCGCCACCAGTACCATTCGCGGAATCCGCGCAGGCCGCGGAGCCCGCACATTCGGACACCTGATCCGGTGACGAACGCGCATAATGAGCGAGCGCATGGGGAGCGCGCGCCTGAGGGGGTTTCACGCACGTGATCGAGCAACATGACGAACCGGACCTGTTGCGCGACCAGTTCCGCCAGCTGATCCGCTACCGGGCACTGATCGTGGCCGGAGTGCTGATCGGGCTGCTCGGCGGCGCCGCGCTGGCGCTGTCGGGAGCGGACAAGTACGTCGCGACGAGCGAGATCACCGTCCGGGCCGCCTCCGTGAACCCGTTCGCCACTGGTGCCACCCCCGACAAGATCCTGAACATGGGCTCGGAGCGGCAGACCGCCGCCAGCGGCGTCGTCGCGGAGCGCGCGGCCAAGGCGCTGGGACAGCCGGAAGCGGCCACCGAACTGCTCGCCAACCTGCAGGTGACCAACCCCCCGCAGACCACGGCACTGGACTTCGCGTACACCGGCCACAGCCCTCAGGAGGCGGCGGCCCGGGCCAACGCCCTCACCCAGGCCTACCTGGACAACCGGCAGCAGCAGACCGCGTCGAGCATCACGATCATGGTCAACGGCTACAAGACCCAGCTGGACCCGCTGGTGAAGCAGTCCGAGGCGCTGCGCAAGTCGATCGAGAAGCAGAAGGACCCGTCGAGCGTCGCCACCAACACCAACGCGCAGACCAACCTGCTGGGCCGGATCTCCGAGCTCAACGGCAAGATCAGCGAACTGAAGGCCCTCGACACCACCTCGGGCAACGTGATCCGCACGGCCGTCCCGCCGACCTCGCCCGCCGGGCTCGGCCTGCCGATCTCCCTCGGCCTGGGCCTGGGCGTCGGTATCGCCATCGGCCTGCTCGCCGCCTGGGTGCGGCTGGTCTTCGACCCGGCGGCCCGCTCCGACAGCGATGTGGTGCGCGCGCTGCGGGCCCCCGTCCTCGGGACGCTGCCGCGGGTCCGCGACAGCCGTGAACCGGCTCCGCTGCTCGCCCTCGACAACACCGAGAGCCGGCTCGCCGAGGCGTACCGCTCGGTGGCCTTCCGGCTCGCGTACGACCAGCGGTTCGCCGACCGCCGGCGGCTGCTGGTGGTCGCGCCGCGCGGCTCCAGCGAGACCGCCACCGCCGTCTCGGTCAACCTGGCCGCCTCCTTCGCCGAGACCGGCATGGAGGTCCTGCTCATCGAGGCCGACCTGCGCACCCCGACGCTGGCCGACCGGCTGCGCTCCGGCGACGGCTCCCGCCCGGCCTGGGCCCGTACGCCCTCGGTGGGCGACGGCGGCTGGCCGGCCGGGCACCAGATCTCCATCGACGCCGGTGAGTCCGGCTCCTTCGACCTGGTGCCGGGCCGCCGGGTCCGCAACGTCGCCCGCGCGCTGACCTCGGTACCGGCCACAAGGCTCATCTCCGAGGCCGACGCCCCGAAGTCCGCGGTCATCGTCCACGCGCCCGCCGTGCTCGCCTACGCCGACGCCCTCGCACTCGTCGACCGGGTGGACGGCGTCCTGGTGGTCTGCGACCCGCGCGAGGTGCACCGGGCCGACCTGGAGCGGGTCCGCGAACTCATCAGCGGCGCCGGCGGCACCGTGCTCGGCGCGGTGCTGCACTCGTCGGGCAGCACCGGATTCACCCTGCCGTGGCGCCGCAACGAGGACCGTACGGCCCCCCTCCCCATGGCTCCCGCGGAGGACGCCGGCAGCGCACCCGCGGCCACGGCGACGGACCTGCTGGAAGCCGTCCTCCCGGAACCCGAACGGTCGCCGGTGTCATGAGAGTCCCGGGGGCGAAAGCCTCCATAGCGTGCTCCGTCGCGGACCAGGGAGTGTCGGCGCTCACCAACATCCTGGTGCTGGTGGTCGCCGCGCGGCTGTCCAGCGCCGCCGGGTTCGCCGTCTTCTCCATGGTCTACATGGTCTTCACCATCCTGCTCGGCGTCGGCGTCAGCTACGTCGGCCAGGCGCTGGTGCTGGTCCGCGGCGAGGACCGGGTGATCCGGGCCGCCTGCCGCTCCGCGGCGGTCTTCACCGTCGTCGCGTCCACCGTCATCGGGTTCACGGCCGCGGCCGTGCTGGCCTTCGTGCCCGGCGACACCGCCGCCGCGCTCGCCGTGCTCGGGCTCATCCTGCCCATCGCCCTGACCCAGGACGGGATCCGCTACTGCTTCTCGGCGCTGCGGCTGCCGCACTACGCGCTGGCCGCCGACCTCGTACGGCTCGCCGTCGCGCTGCCCGCGCTGGCGGTGCAGCCGCACGGAGCCGGCCCCGCCCGGCTGGTGGCCGTCTGGGGCCTGTCGGCGCTGCCCGCGCTGCTCACCGCCATCGCCCTGCTCGCCCCGCTGCTCCGCGGCCTGCCCGCGGACCTGCGGACGTATGTGCGCCGCGGCCACCTCGGGCAGCGCTTCGTCGTGGAGTTCGGCGTCGGCAACGGATCCAGCCAGTTGGCGATCCTCGGCCTCGGGCTGTTCGCCACCCCGCTGGCGGTCGGCGCGCTGCGCGGCGCGACCACCCTCTTCGGACCGCTGAACGTCCTGTTCAACGCCTCGACGGCCTTCGGCCCGCCGCTGCTGAACCGGACGGAGAGCGTACGCGGCCAGGTCCGCGCCACCGCGGTGCTCGCCGCCGTACTGGCCACCGTCGCCGCGAGCTGGGCGACCGTGCTGTACCTGCTGCCGGACCGGATCGGCAGACAACTCCTCGGCGACACCTGGCCCAACGCCGCCCATCTGCTGCCGGCCAGCGGCAGCCAGTACACCGCGATGGCGGTCGGCACCTGCGGACTGCTGACGCTGCGGGTGCTGCGCCCGCGCACCACACTGCCGATCCAGGTGGTCTTCTCCCTGGCGGCGGTGGCGTTCATGCTCACCGGCTACGCGCTGGGCGGGGTCCTCGGCGCGGCCTGGGGCCTGGGTCTCGGCTCCGTCGCCAAGGCGGTCGCCACCTGGCTGCGGATCGGCTCGGTCAGCGCCTCGGCGGCGTCAGCGCAGGAGCTTGCGCGGGTCGGTGCGGAAGGAAGCGACCATGGCCAGGCACAGCACGGCGATCCCGATCCGGCCGGAGGCCTGGAGAAGTGAACCGCGCAGCAGGATGAAGGAGTAGCCGGCGATCAGCGGCACGATGATGGCCGTCATGTCGCCCGGCCGTCCGCCGTCCGCGGTGCGCAGCGCGTACCGCCGGTCGCCGCGCGCCGCCAGGTAGCCGACCCCCAGGAAGCCGCCGGTCATCCCGAGCGGTCCGAAATCCAGCCACAGTTCGGACCACAGCGGTGAGGAGAGGTTGGTGTTCTTGTTGCCCATCCACTCGCCGAGCATGATGCCGGTGTCCAGTGCCTTGTCGGGCCAGGCGGAGCGGGGCACGTAGAAGAAGACCGCGGCGGCGAGCTGGCGGCCGTAGGTGTGGCCCGCGCCGGAGTGCACCTCGGTGATCGCGTTGGCGAACATCACCGTCTGGTCGTAGTCCTTGCGCGCCAGCGGTTCGAGGACCGAATTGGTCTCCATGGGCTTGTAGTCGGCCGCGTCGTAGCGGAACCGGTCCATGAAGGGGAACACCAGCAGCGCCGCCACGACGCCCAGGGCCAGCGCGGAGCGGTACATCACGGGGCTGCGCGGGAACGCCGTGAACAGGAAGGAGAACAGCACGGTCAGGAACCAGAACCGGGCGTTGGATATCGGGTTGTTGACGACGATGTTCAGCCCGGCGGTGGCGATCCACAGCAGGATCGGCAGCGGCCGCCGGCGCGCGATGCGCGAGGTCACCAGCCAGCGGGTGAGGAAGAGCAGCGCCAGCAGCGCCGGCACCGTCCCGAAGCCGCGCAGCGTCGCGGAGCCCGCGTGCGAACCGGCGGTGGCCACCCCGGTCTCCGCGAGGGTGTCGCTGATCTCCTGGCGGCTGCTGAACAGCACCGCGGGCCCGCCGAGTTTCATGACGTAGTAGCTGCTGGCCACGAACGCCAGCAGCACCAGCAGATACAGCCGGCGCGGGCTCACGGAGGCCGCCGGGCGCTCCTTGCGGCCGGTGCGCACCGGGCGGTGCCGGGCCAGCAGGACGCCGACGTCGAAGGCCACACATCCGACGAGGGTCAGTGCGAGGGCCGCCGACAGATCGCTGCGCGGGCCGACCAGCGGCGTCGGGACGCGGCCCAGGACGAGCTGGGCGAGCGAGGCGACGCCCATCGCCGCGTAGACGAACAGCCAGAACGACCCCTGGATGAGCCGCCGGCGGCGGGTGGTGAGGATCATCGACGACAGCCGGGCCCCGGCGTAGCAGGTCAGCGCGATCTGCAGCCAGTACGCCTCGTCGTGCACGCCCGCGCCCGGCTGGAGGGCCACGGTGGCGGGCAGGAAGACGACCAGGCCGAGCACCAGCGGCACGGCCAGGGCACGGGACAGCACGGCCCGGGGGGACACCGCGGGCACCTCGGGCCGCCTGGTGCGCGTCTCGGCCACCCGTGTGTCGACAACCGCCATGGCTGCAGTCCCCCTTCCCCGCTACCCCGTCAGCGTCGCACGTCCGCGTACACCTTTTGCAGGTGGTCCACGATCGCGTCGATGGTGAAGGAGTCATGGATCAGCCGCCGGGCCGCGACGGAGGCCGCCGCGTGCACCGCCGGGTCGAGCAGCTCCAGGATCGCACCGGCGATCCGGGCGCCGTTCTCGGCACTGTTCCCGCCGCCGGTCTCCTCGCGGCTGTCCACGAGCCGGCCCGCGCCCGCCGCCTCGATGTCGGGGGCCAGCCCGCAGGTCTTGGTGACGACCACGGGTGTGCCCACGGACATGGCCTCGGCCGCGGACAGCGAGAACGATTCCTGGATCGACGGGATGACGTAGACGTCCGCCCGCCGCAGCTGCTCGTACACCGCGGTCCTGTCGAGCGCGCCGACGTACTCCACCGACCCGTCGACCCCCAGCGCGCGGGCGCGGGCCAGGGTCGCGTCCAGGCCGCCCGTGTCGGGCCCGGCGAGTACGAAGCGCGCCTCCGGGTGCTTGCCGAGCACGCCGGGGACGGCCTCGATGAAGTCCTCGGGCCGCTTGGCGGGGTGCACCCGGGCCAGATACAGCACGGTGGGCGGCCCGCCGTGCGAGGAGGCCCGCAGTTCCGGGCGGTACTCGCCCTGCGGTTCGACGCCGTTGGCCAGCCGTACGGTGTTGGTCAGTTCGACCGGTTCCACCACGGCGTTGACGTTGCGGCGCTCGGTCTCGGTGAGGCACAGCACCGCGTCGGCCCGCCGCAGCACCCGCCGCACCCCGAACGCGTCGGAGATCTTGGCGGGCAGCCGCTCGGTCGGGTCGATCATCCCGTGCGTCTGCAGGACCAGTGGCCGGCCGCACTGCAGGGCGGCGAGCGCGATCGGCAGGGTGACGAGGTCCCGCATGAGGTGGACGTGCACGACGTCCGCCGACTTCACCAGCCGGCGCGCCCTGGCCAGCAGTGACGGGGAGGTGATCCCCGCGACGCCGAACCGCCGGATGAGGTGCCGGGCCTGGAACAGCTGCGCCGGTACCCCTTCCACCTCGGTCGGCAGCGGCCCCTCGAACTCGTCGCCGAGGGTGACCAGCCGGGCGTCGACCCCGCGCTCGATCAGCCCGCGCGAGAGGCTGAGCGCCACCCGCGTCGGACCGCCGAAGGCGTGGCTGGGTGTGTGCAGCGTGACGGCGTGCAGGACCCGCATACCCCGTTCACTCCCCCTTCGAGAAGAGCCAGACGGAGCAGCCCGTGCTGGTGAAGCCGCGTGCGCCGGCCGGCACGGTGACCAGCGCCCTGCTGCCGGAGACCGCCTTGCCGTCCGCGCCGGTGAGCTTCCAGGAGCAGCCCTTGGACGGGGTCGGCGCGTGATAGGTGCCGGGGGTGATGACGCTGCCGGCCTTCACCTTGCTCCCGACGGTGAAGGTGCCGTCGGTGAAGCCGTGTTCCGCCGCCGCGAGTACCGGCTTCTGGTCGGGGCAGAGTGCGGTGACGGCGTCGTGCGCGCTGGAGATCTGGCCGAGGACGATGCCGCTCGCCGCCGCGTCGGGGTCCCGCTTGGCGATGAACTTGATCTTGTCGCAGGACTCCTGGCCGAGCTCCAGCACGGCCGCCGGGTCCGATCCCTTCGGCACCCGGCCGGTCAGGTACTGCTTCTGCTGCTTGGTGAAGGAGCCCGTCGCCGGTGTCAGTTCCGCCGCCGGGACGGTGGGTCCGGGCGTGGTCGGAGCGGCGGTGGCGGTGGGGTTCTGGTCGAGGCCCCCGGAGGCGGGGGCGGAGGCGGTCGGAGGCGCGGCGGCCTTCGGGTCGCTGCTGGAGCAGCCGGTCAGGAACACCACCGCCGCCGCCGTCGTGATGACGGCGGCGGCGGTGGCCCGGAGCGGGTGGATCATCCGGTGAGCCCCAGGGTGCGGTGCTGGGCGATCTGCGCGGGAGTCAGAACGCTCGGGTAGATCGCGGTCTCGTCGATGGAGCCGGCGAAGTAGTTGCTCGCGGGCTGGCTCGGCCAGCCGTTGAGCTGGTCGCCGCCGACGTGCCAGTAACCGGTGTAGTCCTGGCTGGCGGTGTACGCGCTGTTGCTGGACACGAGGTTTCCGTCGACGTAGAGCCGCATGCCGTTGGAGCCCTGGGTACCGACCACGTGGTGCCACTGGCCGTTGTTCAGGCCGGTGCCGCTGGCGATGGTGCGGGTCCCGTTGAGGTAGGCGCCGAAGATCAGCTGACCGTTGTTGGTCATGTAGATGTGCTTGTCGTAGTTGGAGCTGAGCCGGCCGTTGGTGTTGCTGCCGAAGCCGACGAGCTTTCCGCCCTGCGTGGTGGTCGTCTTGAACCACGTCTCGACGCTGTACGAGGCCGGGCGGGGGTAGGAGCGGTCGCTGTACGAGTACTGGCTGGTGCCGTTGTACGTGACCGCCGTGCTGTTGCCCTGGACCGCGGCGGGGACGACCCGGCGGGTCGAGTACCCGACGTTGTCGCCGGCCGCCTGGTTGCCCGAGGCGTCCGCGAGGTAGCCGGCCGTCTCGTCGTAGCGCCAGTACAGGTTGGCGCCGTCGGCGATCACCTTGGCGGGGTACGACTCGGCGGTGGCCGCGGCGACGGTGGTCGCGTTGGCCGACTTGGCGCTGACGTTGGTGCCGTCGCTCGCCGACACCCGGTAGGTGTACGACGTGCCCGCCACCACGTTGGTGTCGGTGAAGGTGAGCTGCGGCCGCACCCACGGGAGCGAGGAGGCGCTGACGGTGTAGACCGGGGTGGCACCGTTGTTCCGGTACACGTTGTAGGTCAGGTTGCCGTCGTCGAGGTCCAGACTGGTCTGCCAGCGGACCTGGACCTTGCCGGGCTCCACGCTCGACGCGACGACCTGCGGGATGCTGGGCGCCCCGGTGTCAGGACCGTTCGAGAAGCGGGTCAGACCCTGCTGGGCCTTGAGGTTGGTGGTGGTGAAACCGCCACCGGCCCAGAGGTAGTCCTTGCCGCCGCCGGACGCGACGATCAGCACACGCGGGCCGACCAGCTCGCCGAGACCGTCATTGGTGTCGGGGAACCAGGGCAGCAGCGTCGGGCTGTCGACCGACTCGGCCAGCAGGTGGTGGCGGGTGCCGTCCGGGTACTCGCCCATGGTCGAGCAGTCGTGGGCGTGCGAACCGCTGTAGATCACCGACTGGTAGAGCGCCAGGTTCTGGGTGGCGCCCAGGCAGGTGTCCCGCCAGCGCTGGTTCCAGTCGCTGTAGTTGAAGGCGATGCGGCCGTCGAACACACCGCCGCCGGTGCCCTCGTTGGCGACGTAGAAGCCGGTGCTGTCGGTGATGATGTCCTTGACGACCGACGTGTTGTCGATGAAGCCGTTCGGGTAGTTCTTGGTGACGGCTCCGGTGGTGGCGTCCACCACCGCCAGGGCGTGCGAGTTCGCGCCGTTCACGGTGTAGAAGTCACCGCCGACGATCACATGTGTGCCGTCGGCCGCGACCTCGACGGCGCGCGCCGTCTCGTCCGTGTCGGCCGTCCACGGCTTCAGGGCGCCCGCGGTGGTGACCGCGGCCAGGTGGCTGCGGGTCTGGCCCTCGACGGACTGGAAGTCGCCGCCGAGGTAGACGGTGTCGGCGGTCGCCGTCAGCGCGCGCACGGTGGCGGTGACGTTGACGTGGAAGTCGTTGCGCGGGGTGCAGGTGGCGATGTCGATCGCCGCCAGGTTGCTCACCCCGACGCCGTTGACCGCTCCGAAGGAGCCGCCCGCGTAGAGCGTCTTGCGGTCCGGCGAGACGGTGAGCGCGCGGACCGTCTCCGTGCCGCCGGTGAAGGACAGGTGGCACCCGGTGGGTGCGCCCGTCGTGGTGTCGAACGCGGCGAAGTTGACCGCGGGCTGCTCGTTCTCGCCGGCAGCCGAGCCGGGCGGCCGGATGGCCGAGAACGTACCCCCGGCGAAGACCACTCCGTCCGCCTGGGCGAAGGCCCAGACGATCCCGTTGGTCTGCCAGGTCGAAAGGTCGTCCGCCGTGATGGCGACCGGCGGAGTCAGTGCCGTCGCGGACTGCGACGTCATCACTCCCAGTGTCGCGGCCGCCAATGCAGTGGCAACCGAGAACACCCCCAATTTACGCATGCGTAGCCCCCCAGGCCCCTAGCGTTTGCCCGTGGCTCGTACAGCCGACGGTGCAGGGCAGAGTAGGGCGCTCCGTAGGCCCCAGTCTGCAGTTTTGGCGAGATTTAGCGATCTATGCGCACAGTTGCGCCCGCCAACTGATCGGATACGTGCTGAATGTCGGCATCCACCATGATCCGAGCTAGCTCTTCCACCTTGACCGATGCTTTCCAGCCAAGGAGGTCGTGGGCCTTGCTCGCATCCCCGATGAGTGCGTCGACCTCGCTGGGCCGCTCGTACTTGGGGTCGTAGCGAACATATTCGGCCCATTCCAGTCCCGCATGGGCGAACGCGGTCTCCACGAACTGCCGCACCGTAGCAGGCTCACCGGTGGCGACCACATAGTCGTCGGGCTCGTCGCGCTGCAGCATCCGCCACATCGCGTCCACGTACTCCGGCGCGTAGCCCCAGTCGCGGACCGCGTCGAGGTTGCCGAGGTAGAGCCGGTCCTGCAGGCCGGCCTGGATCCGGGCGACCGCCCGGGTGATCTTCCGTGTGACGAAGGTCTCGCCACGGCGCGGGGACTCGTGGTTGAACAGGATCCCGTTGACGGCGAACATTCCGTACGCCTCGCGGTAGTTCACCGTCGACCAGTAGCCGAAGACCTTGGCGCAGCCGTAGGGGCTGCGCGGGTGGAACGGCGTGCTCTCGTTCTGCGGCGGCGGCGCGGCGCCGAACATCTCCGACGACGAGGCCTGGTAGACGCGGGTGCTGATACCGCTCGCGCGGACCGCCTCCAGCAGGCGCAGCGCGCCGAGACCGGTCACGTCGCCGGTGTAGAGCGGCGCGTCGAAGGAGACCCGGACGTGCGACTGCGCGCCGAGGTTGTACACCTCGTCGGGCTGCAGGTCGCGCAGCAGGTTCACCAGGGCGACGCCGTCCGACAGATCGGCGTGGTGCAGCACGAGGGAACGATTCGCCTCCTGCGGGCCCTGGTAGATGTGGTCGATCCGCTCGGTGTTGAAGCTGGACGACCGGCGCACGAGACCGTGCACCGTGTAGCCCTTGGCGAGCAGCAGTTCGGCCAGGTACGAGCCGTCCTGGCCGGTGACGCCGGTGATGAGTGCGCTCTTGCTCACGCGGTCCCCCCTTAGGGATCCGGATATATTGCTGTTTCGTACGGAAAGCTGGGCTCAGACCCGAATGGGTGATGCCACAGGGCATAATCCGGTGTCATGAAGGCTACGAGGGAACTGCTCCCGCCCAGCGCCCGGATCTTCGTCGCGGGACACCGCGGACTGGTCGGCTCGGCGGTCACCCGCCGGCTCACCGCCGACGGCTACCAGGTGATCACCCGCGGCCGGGACGGACTGGACCTGCGCGACGCCGCGGAGACCGGGAAGTTCCTGGCGGAGGTCCGGCCCGACGCGGTCGTGCTCGCCGCCGCCAAGGTCGGCGGGATCATGGCCAACAGCACCTATCCGGTGCAGTTCATCGAGGACAACCTGCGGATCCAGCTGAGCGTCATCGCCGGCGCACACGCGGCGGGGGTCGGCCGGCTGCTCTTCCTCGGCTCGTCCTGCATCTACCCCAAGCTCGCCCCGCAGCCGATCCGCGAGGACGCGCTGCTCACCGGCCCGCTGGAGCCGACCAACGAGCCGTACGCGCTCGCCAAGATCGCCGGCATCGTCCAGATCCAGTCCTACCGGCGGCAGTACGGCGCCTCGTACATCTCGGCGATGCCGACCAATCTCTACGGTCCCGGCGACAACTTCGACCTGGAGACCTCGCACGTCCTGCCGGCCCTGATCCGCCGCTTCCACGAGGCGAAGCGGGACGGGCGCGAGAGCGTCGAGCTCTGGGGCACCGGCTCCCCGCGGCGCGAGTTCCTGCACGTGGACGATCTCGCCGCCGCCTGCGCGCTGCTGCTGCGCACCTACGACGGCGACGAGCCGGTCAACGTCGGCTGCGGCGACGACCTGACGATCCGCGAACTCGCGCAGACCGTCAGGGACGTCGTCGGCTATGAGGGTGCCATCGCCTGGGACTCGACCAAGCCCGACGGGACCCCGCGGAAACTGCTGGACGTGTCCCGGCTGACGGATCTCGGCTGGAAGCCGACGATCCCGCTGCCGGACGGCATCGCCTCGGTGTACACCCAGTGGCGGTCCGAGGCGTGAGGGGTTGGCGGATGGAGGAACGAAGGGCACCGGTCTAATACGCTCCTCGTCCGTCGACCACGGCACGGAGCGTGCGGGCCATCACGTCGACATCACTGGTGAACGACCAGTTGTCGACGTACTGCAGGTCGAGTGCGACCGTCTCGTCCCAGGACAGGTCGGAACGTCCGCTGACCTGCCAGAGTCCGGTGATACCCGGCTTGACGGCGAGCCGGCGCAGCTCGATCTCGTCGTAGCGGGCCACCTCCTCCGGCAGCGGCGGGCGCGGCCCGACCAGTGACATCTCACCGCGCAGCACATTGACGAGCTGCGGCAGTTCGTCGAGCGAGCAGCGGCGCAGCAGCCGGCCGACGCTGGTGACCCGGGGGTCCCGGCGCATCTTGAACATCAGGCCGTCGTTCTCGTTGGCGGCCGTCAGTTCGGCCTTGCGGGCCTCGGCGTCCACGACCATGGTGCGGAACTTCCACATGGTGAAAGGCGCGCAGTTCTGGCCGTGCCGGACCTGCTTGTGGAAGGCCGGGCCGGGTGACCCGAGCCGGATGGCGGCGGCGATCAGCCCGAACAGCGGTGCCAGCACCAGCAGCCCGGCGGCGGCGCCGGCCCGGTCCATGGCCGACTTGAGCTGGATCTGGACTCCGCGCCGGGTGGGCGGGGCGATGTGGAGCATCGCCAGCCCGGCGGGCGCGGCGAGCTGGACGCGGCGCATGGACACGTCCACCAGTCCCGGCAGGACCGCCAGCGGCAGTCCCGCGTCGTGCAGCGCCCAGGACAAACGTTTCAGCCGCTCTCCGGCCATCCGCGGTCCCGGTGCCACCAGCACGAGTTCCGCGCGGTGGTCCCGGGCGGCGCCCAGCACGAGCGCGGAGTCGCCGCTCGGGGCGCTGGGCATCACGGAGCCCAGCCGGGCACTGACCGGCGCGCCGCATTCGAGGTTGGCGTTCCCGACCGGGACGACACCGACGACCACATAGGCGTGGTCGGTGCGTCCGGCCAGGTGGCCGACGACATGGTCCGCGGCGCTCGGCTCGCCGATCACCAGGACCTTGCGGACCGCGTGCGCCTCGCGGCGGGCCGCCGCGAGATGCCGGTGCGTCATCTTGCGGCAGGAGGCGGTCAGCAGCAGTCCGGGCGCGAGCCCGAGCAGCGCCAGTGAGGGCTCGGAGATCTCGCCGACGGCGGTACGCGCGACGGCCAGCACTCCGAGCAGGATCAGCCAGTCGTACAGAACCGGCAACGCGGCCCGGGACTCGCCCAGGGAGCGCGCCGCATAGCGGTGCCTGCCCGCCTGCACACACAGCCAGGCCACCGCGGCCACCACTGCGCATGCCCATGGGTACGGCTGACGCGTCGCCTGGAACACGAGCGCCACGGGAAGCGCGATACCCACCAGGTCGACGGCGAGCGCCACCGGTAGGTACCACGTCGGTTTGTCACTGAGTCCGCGCGGAGCCTTGCTCCGCACGGGTTTCGGTTCGGCTTCGATCAGACCATTGGGTACTTCGACACGCCGCATGGACCCCCCAGGCACATCGCGACCGACTGAGCGCGGTTGCCACTTCCCCAAGCAGCAGTGCGCCGTGATAAACCGGAACGCTAGGCCAAAAGAGTGGTCATCCGCTGCGGTTTACGTATATTCGAGCCGTTGTTGTGTCCAAGTTAATAGCTCAGCTGCACAACGTGGCCATACGGAGTATGGCGGGCGTCCACATTATGGTTACAACCGGGGAGGGACACCTTCCGGAACGTACCGTCCCGGTACCGGACCGCATGCGGAGGGTAAGCGTCCGGCGCCCAGGACGGCGCCCCTTACAGTTGTCGCTTGTGTCCACCTTGCAAGCCTCCGATGACCTGCGCGCCGCGCTGAACGGCCTGCTCGACGGTCTGCCGCCGAACCGGGCGGCCCAGGCGGTCGACCGGCTGATCGCAGCCTACCGAGGCGCCACGCCGACCGACGTCCCGATCCTGCGGGACGCCTCCGACGTCGCCGCGTACGCCGCGTACCGGATGCCCGCCACCTACGCCGCCGTGCGCTCCGCGCTCGCGGAGTTCCAGGCGCGGGCGGGCACCTGGGCCCCGGCCACCCATCTGGACGTGGGCGGCGGCACCGGAGCGGCGACCTGGGCGGTCGCCGACACCTGGCAGCAGGACACCCACACCAGCACCGTCCTGGACTGGTCGGACGCCGCCCTCACCCTCGGCCGCGAACTGGCCGCGGGCGCCGACTCCGCGGCGGTACGGGACGCCGAATGGCGCCGGGCCCCGCTGGGCGGCGCCGTACGGCTGCCCGAGTCCGACCTGGTCACCGTCTCGTACGTGCTCGGCGAACTGGACGCCGCCGCCCGGGTCTCCGTCGTCGCCGAGGCGGCCCGCGCGGCACTGGGCGCCGTGGTGATCGTCGAGCCCGGCACCCCGGACGGCTACGCCCGGGTCATCGCCGCGCGCGACCAGCTCCTCGGCGCCGGGTACACCGTGCTCGCCCCCTGCCCGCACAACGGGACCTGCCCGATAGAGGGCACCGACTGGTGCCACTTCGCGGCCCGGGTGAACCGCTCCTCGCTGCACCGCCAGATCAAGGGCGGCTCACTGCCGTACGAGGACGAGAAGTTCAGCTACGTCGCGGCCGCCCGCTTCCCGGCCGCCCCCGCGGCCGGGCGCGTCGTGCGGCACCCGCAGATCCGCAAGGGCCAGGTGCTGCTCGACCTGTGCACCCGGGACGACGGACTCTCCCGCAGCATCATCACCAAGAAGCGGCACGGCGACCTCTACCGCGCCGCCCGCGACGCGGACTCGGGCGACCCCTGGCCGCCCGCGACAGACGCGACGGACTCCTGAGCCGGCCGGCTCAGAGCCAGCCGTAGCGCCGGAAGGCCCGGTAGACCACCGCGGACAGCACGGCCGTCACCCCGACCATCAGCGGATAGCCGAAGGTCCACTTCAGTTCCGGCATGTGCTCGAAGTTCATCCCGTAGAAACCGGCGATCATCGTCGGGATCGCGAGGATCGCGGCCGCCGCGCTGATACGCCGCATATCGGTGTTCTGCTGCACGGCGAGCTGGCTGAGATTGGCCGACAACAGCCCGTCCACCAACTCGGTGTAGCCCGCCAGCCGCTCCCGGACATGGGACAGATGGTCGGCGACGTCCCGCAGATACCGGCCCACCTCGGGCCCGATGACGGGGTGCGGGTCCTCCGCGAGGCGCTGCAGCGGCCGCGCCATCGGATGGACGGCCCGCTTGAACTCGATCAGCTCGCGCTTGAGCTGGTAGATCCGCTCCGCGTCGTCGCCGTGCCCGGCCGAGAACACATCGGACTCCAGCTGGTCCACATCCAGCTCCACCCGGTCCGCGACGTCCAGATAGTCGTCGACGACCTGGTCCGCGATCGCGTGCAGCACCGATGCCGGACCCTGCGCCAGCAGGTCCGGCCGCGCCTCCAGGGAACTGCGCACCCGCGACAGGCCCGGCGCGCTGCCGTGCCGGACGACCACGACGAAGTCCTTGCCCAGGAACATCATGATCTCGCCGGTGTCGACGACCTCACTGGTCGCCGTCAGCTGCTCGTGCTCCACGAAGACGATCGTCTTCAGCACCAGGAAGAGCGTGTCGCCGTAGCTCTCCAGCTTCGGCCGCTGGTGCGCCTTGACGGCGTCCTCCACGGCGAGCGGGTGCAGGCCGAACACATCGGCGATCTCCACGAGGTGCTCGGCGTCCGGCTGGTACAGCCCGATCCAGGCGAAGCCGCCCGGCCGCTCCCTCGCCGCCGCCAGCGCCTCACGCGGCGGCAGGGTCGCGGAGCGCTTGCCGTCCTCGTACACCGCGCAGTCCACGATCACGTCCGCGGTGCACTTGCGGGGCGCGGGCAGCGCGCCGCCACTCTCGTCGAGGGTGTGCCACTTGCCCCCGCTCCCGCTTCTGCGCCACTGCCGACCGGTCATCGTGCCCTCCTCGGTACGTATCCGAGGAAGTATCGCCGATCGGGCAGGTGGCCCGTCCGTCCGCCCTGCCGTGCGGCCCCGGTCAGGCTCCCGGCGTCCCGTGCAGGACCGCCATCGCCGCGTTGTGCCCGGGGATCCCGCTGACACCGCCGCCGCGCACCGCGCCCGCGCCGCACAGCAGCACGGCGGGGTCCCCGGTCTCCACGCCCCAGGGGCCGGTGCCGGGGGCGGCGTACGGCCAGCTCAGGTCGCGGTGGAAGATATGGCCGCCCGGCAGGCCGACCTCGCGCTCCAGGTCCAGCGGGGACTTCGCCTCGATGCAGGGCCGGCCGTCGGCGTCGAGCGCCAGGCAGTCGGCCAGCGGCTCGGCCAGTACCGCGTCGAGCTGGGCGAGGGTGGCCTTGAGCAGCGCCTCCTTCGTACCGGACGGGTCGGCGGCGAACAGCCGGGCAGGGGCGTGCAGGCCGAAGAGGGTGAGGGTGTGCGCGCCCTGGCCGGCCAGGGCGGGGGAGAGGATCGACGGGTCGCTCAGCGAGTGGCAGTAGATCTCGGACGGCGGGGCGGCCGGGATCCGGCCCGCCGCGGCCTCCTCGTACGCGGTCGCCAGCTCGCCGTACGACTCGGCGATGTGGAACGTGCCGGCGAACGCCTCGCGCGGGTCCACGGAACGGTCCCGCAGCCGCGGCAGCCGCCGCAGCAGCATGTTGACCTTGAGCTGGGCGCCTTCCGGCCGGGACGGTTCGGGCTCGCCGAGCAGTCCGGCGAGGGTGTGCGGGGCGGCGTTCACCAGCACGTGCCCGGCGCCCACCCGGCCCCCCTCGAAGGAGACCTCGGCGCGGCCGCCGTCCGTCGCGATGCCCGTCACCTCGCAGCCGGTGACGATCTCCGCGCCGGCCGCCAGGGCGGCCCCGGCCAGCGCGTCCGTCAGCGCGCCCATACCGCCCACCGGCACGTCCCAGTCCCCGGTCCCGCCGCCGATGACGTGGTAGAGGAAGCAGCGGTTCTGCCGCAGCGTCTCGTCGTGGGCGTGGGTGAACGTGCCGATCAGCGCGTCGGTCAGCACGATGCCCCGGACCAGTTCGTCCTCGAACACCGCCTCCACGGTCTCGCCCAGCGGACGTTCGAACAGCGCCTCCCAGGCCGCCGGATCGTCCACGATCCGCTCCAGCTCCGCCCGGGACGGCAGCGGCCCGGTCAGCGTCGGGAAGACCCGCTCCGCCACCTGCCGCGTCATCGTGTAGAAGCGCTGCCACGCGTCGAAGTCCCGCTCCGAGCCGGTGCGGCGCACGAAGCCCTCCCGGGTCCTGGACGGATCCTGCGAGTCGACCAGCAGGCCTCCCCCAACCTCCGGCCGGGGGGACCCCCACCCGTACGGCGTGTACGAGGAGATCCGGCGGCGGCGCACCGCGAAGCGCAGCCCCAGCTCCTCCGTGATCTTCTTCGGGAGCAGGCTGACCAGGTACGAGTAGCGCGACAGCCGGGCGTCGACCCCCGTGAACGCCTGGGCGGACACGGCCGCGCCGCCGGTGGCCGGCAGCCGCTCCAGCAGCAGCACGCTGCGGCCGGCGCGGGCCAGGTAGGCGGCGGCCACCAGACCGTTGTGGCCGCCGCCGACGATCACGGCGTCGTACGAGGAACGCTTCGGTACGCGGGACGATGCGGTGGTGGAGGACATGCAGGCACGGTAGCTACCGCAGCTCCTGGGTGCAGCACTTCACGCTGCCGCCGGCTTTGTGGAGCTCCGACAGATCGACCGCGACCGGTTCGAAACCGCGCTCGCGCAGCGGTGCGAACAGGCCGGTGGCGCCACGCGGGAGGACCACATGGCGTCCGTCGCTGACGGCGTTCAGCCCGAGTGCGGCGGCGTCCGCCGCCGTCGCGAGCAGGGCGTCGGGGAAGAGCCGGGCCAGTACTTTGCGGCTGCCGGGCGAGAACGCGTCAGGGAAGTACATGACCTCGCCCGCCGCGTCGTCGAGAACGGCGAACGCGGTGTCGAGGTGGTAGTAGCGGGGGTCGGTCAGTTCCAGCCCGATGACGGGCCGGCCGAAGAACTCCTGGGCCTCGGAGTGCGAGAGCGGGCTGCTGCGGAAGCCCATTCCGGCCAGGATCCACTGCGAGGTGACGGCGAAGTCGCCCTCGGCCTCGTTGATGTGCTGCGGCTCGCGCACCTCGGTGAATCCGTTGCGGCGGAACCACGCCAGATGCGCCGGCGCCTCGTCGGTCCGCTCCGCGTTGAAGAACCGGGCGCCGAGCACCCGGCCGTCCACGACGGTGGCGCCGTTGGCGGCGAAGACCATGTCGGGCAGGTCGGCCACCGGGTCGAGGACCTCGACGGTATGGCCCAGGGAGCGGTAGCGGTCCCGCAGTTCCTCCCACTGGAAGAGCGCGAGTACGGGGTCGACCGGCTTGGCCGGGTCCATCCACGGATTGATCGAGTAGGTCACCCGGAAGTGCTCGGGCGGGCACATCAGGTACCGCCGGGGTGTGGCGGTGCGGACTGTGCGCAATGCGGGCTCCTCGTCGTTTGAGGCTCCGGCGGAACGCCGATGGGGCTGCGTACGCGTATCGGGGTCACGTACGCGCACAAATCGTCCACCCTCGGCGGCCGAAACGCATCGAACCATTTGGGTGGTTCGCACGATCGTTTTCATACACGGCGGCCTATCGCACCGGCCCTGTCCCACGCCGCGACCGTCAGCGGCGGGGGAGTACGAGCGGTTCGCCGGTTCTGGGGTGGGCGAACACCTCGACCGGATGCCGGTACACCGTGCTCAGCAGTTCCTCGGACAGGACGTCGGCGGGGGCGCCGTCGGCCGCGATCCGGCCGTCCGCCAGCACCGCGATCCGGTCGGCGTGCGCGGCCGCCAGGCCCAGGTCGTGCAGCACCACGACCACGGCGCGGCCCCCGCCGGCCTGGGCGCGGCGGCTCCAGAACCTGTTGACGAGCGGCTTGTTCACGCCCAGCCTCCCCGTCGGTTGCGGATACGGCGCAGCAGCCAGCAGAAGAACGGGCTGCCGACGAGGGCGGTCAGAACACCGAGCGGCAGTTCCGCGGGGGCCGCGAGGGTGCGGGCGGCGAGGTCGGCGGCGACCAGCACCAGCGCACCGCCGAGCGCGCTGCCGGGCACCAGAACCCGCCGGCCCCGCCCTCCGGGCGGACGACGCTACTTCGAAGACACTCCCTACGCGCTCAGCGGGTAGGCGGCACCGAGGTCGGCGAAGACGGCGCTGTTCAGGGCGAAGGCGGTGCGGCACTCGTCCACCACGCGCTGCTTCTCCAGGTCGTCGACGGCCAGGGCGTCCAGCAGCTCGCGGTACTCGCGCTTGAACGCGGCCGGGTTGCCGATCCCCTCGAAGACGTAGAACCGCACGCCGTCGCCCTTGCGTTCGAACCCCCAGGTCTTCTCCGCGATGCCACGGATCACCTGTCCGCCGGACAGGTCCCCCAGATAGCGGGTGTAGTGATGTGCGACATACCCCGCGGGCCACGTCCTGGCGACCTCGGCGACCCGCTCCGCGTACGCCGCCGTGGCGGGCAGCGGCACCGAGCGCTGCTGCCAGCCCGCGCCGAGCAGATGGTCCAGGTCGCGCTCCAGCTCCGCGACGCGCAGCAGTTCGGCGCGGACGAAGGGGCCGGCGACCGGGTCTGCGGCCAGCGACTGCGCCGCGTCCTCCAGGGCCCGGTAGACGAACCACAACTGCTCGGTGTAGCGGGCGTACGCGTCCACGCCGAGCCGTCCGCCGAGCAGGTCGCTCATGAAGGTCGAGTTCTCGGCCTCGGTGTGCTGAGCGTGGCTGGCGGTGCGGATCACAGTGGAGAACGGGGACGGCGTCAAGACAACCTCCTGCTTCGGGCGTGCCGCGATCCTTGCAACTTAGGTATACCTAAGTCTAGAGGATGCCGACAGCCTGTCGGGAACAACGCTACTCCAGTCCTTCCACCCCGGCTGTGCGTTCATTCCGGACAAGAGGCAGGATGATGCCCACCACCCGCGTACCGTGGACCATGGACGCGGGGGCGAGGGAAGGAGCCCGATGGCAGGCAAGAGCAGGTTGTCCGAGTGGCTGCGCCGCCGATCGGCAGGCTCGGACACCGATCCCGGATCTGCTCCCGCCCTGGTCCGCGAGGATCTGATCAAGGCCGCGGCCGCCGCAGGCTTCCCCGTCGCACCGGCCGCGCACCCCTCCGGATACGGCTGTTCGTGCGACCGCGTGGGCTGTCCCACCCCGGGCATGCACCCGGTCTCGTTCGCCTGGCACACGCAGGCCACCACGGATCCGCAGAAGATCGACCACTGGCTGCGCACCCAGCCGCTCGCGAACTTCATCTCCGCCACCGGCGCCAGCCATGACGTCCTAGACGTGCCGGCCGACGCGGGCGGCATCGCGCTGGACCGGCTCGCGGCCGAGGGCGGGGACGCCGGTCCGGTCGCCGCCTACGGGGACGACCGCCTGCTGTTCTTCACCGCCACCCGCGGCACCCCCGTCGACGAGGACGAGTGGTGGCCCTGCGAGCTGGACTGCCATCCCGAGACCGTCGACGAACACCCCGGTCTGCGCTGGCACTGCCGCGGCAGTTACGTCCTGCTGCCGCCCGCCAAGCTGCCCACCGGCGGCGCCGTGACCTGGCTGCCCGGCCGCGGTCCCGACCGCCCGCTGCCCGACCCGCTGCCGCTCCTGGAGGTCCTCATGGACTCCTGCGCCCAGGTGGAGTACGTCCCCGAAACGGTGGGCTGGCGGCTCTGACCGCCCGAGGCCGGCTCCGCGCGGGACCCGGCCACCGGTTCACTCGCCCTTGGCGGAGACCAGACCCAGCAGACGGCTCAGGAAGACGACCTTCCCCTGGGCGTCGTTCGCCGGCGGGACCATGACGGCCTGTTCCGCCACCCGGATCAGCGTGACCGAGTTCTTCGGGGTGCCGGTCATCAGCGCCTTGGTGTCCGGGTCGTCGACCTTCAACGGCTTGCCCGGCGTGGTCAGCCGCGACTGGTGGCGGGAGGCGAAGAACACCAGCGCCCCGCCGTCCGTGGTCCGCAGCCCCACCGGGGGGAACTCGCCCGCGCCCACCGGCTGGTCGGCGTACTCGGTGACCGCGGCCGAGGTGCCCGCGCCCTTGCGGCGCTGCTGGCGCACCTGCGAGGTCTGGGTGCCGTCGGCGAAGGCCAGCGTC
This sequence comes from Streptomyces sp. SID13666, assembly GCF_010548325.1. Taxonomy (NCBI): domain Bacteria; kingdom Bacillati; phylum Actinomycetota; class Actinomycetes; order Kitasatosporales; family Streptomycetaceae; genus Streptomyces; species Streptomyces sp. SID13666. The sequence goes on from NZ_JAAGLX010000017.1 coordinate 102,414, forward strand.
GCCGCGGTGCCGGTCTGCAGATACGAGGTGTACGCGGCGCTGAGCCGGCCGGGCTCGACCAGCAGCCCCGAGCCGTCCAGCGGCACCGGCTCGGCGTAGCCGTCCTGGTCCAGCACGAACTTCGGCATCCGGTCGGCGGCGACCACCGCCAGGTACGAGGCCTTCCACGGGTCGCTCACGGCGGACCGCTGGAAGAGCAGCAGCCAGTGGGCGCCGTTGCCGGCACTGCTGACGGCGTCGGCGGCGAACCACTTGGGCCAGCCGCGCTGCTTCGGTATCAGGTAGCGCGCGTCGGTGAGCTTGAGCGGCACCGCGGCCGGATTGCCCTCCGGGTGGTTGGTGTGCCGCGCCGTCAGACCCGCGTTGTCCATCGCGCCGAGCGCGCCGGTCTCCGCCTTCGCCAGCGTCGCCGGATCGTAGCTCCGCTTGGCGTCGTTGTTGAGCTGGGTGAAACGGGCGAGGGCCTTGGCGGCCTCAGCCTTCGTCACCGCCGGTACGAGCGCCTGCTCCCCGTGCACGGTCACGCACCCCGTCACCGGCATCAGCACGAGCAGCAGAACTGCGGCTGTCAGGGACAACCTGCGGCGGGTCATTGGGCGTCGGCTCCTTCGGGGCTGCTGCGGTCGGCGCAACCCTACCGGGGGCGAGGAAGAAGGCCATCGTCGGTACGAGATACAGCGCCCACACCGTGACCTGGACGACGGTCGGATCCGGCTGGAAGTTGAGGACGCCCTTCAACAGGGTGCCGTACCAGCTGTCCTGGGGGATCGTGGAGCTGATGTCGAAGGCCACCGAGCCGAGGCCGGGCAGCCAGTCGGCCTCCTGCAGATCGTGCACGCCGTAGGCGAGCACGCCCGCCGCGACCACGACCAGCATGGCGCCGGTCCAGGTGAAGAACTTCGCCAGGTTGATCCTCAGCGCGCCGCGGTAGAAGAGCCAGCCGAGCACCACCGCGGTGGCCAGGCCCAGCGCGACGCCGATCAGCGGCTGCGTCGACCCGTCCTCGGAACCGGCGGCCTGCACCGCGGCCCAGACGAACAGCGCGGTCTCCAGGCCCTCGCGGCCGACCGCCAGCAGCGCGGTCGCGACGATCGCGGTGGTCCCCATGGCGAGCGCGGCGTCCAGCTTGCCGTGCAGCTCGCGCTTGAGATGCCGCGCGGTGCGCCGCATCCAGAAGACCATCCAGGTGACCAGGCAGACGGAGAGGATCGACAGCGAACCGCCCAGCGCCTCCTGCGCCTTGAAGTCCAGCGACGAGGAGCCGAACTGCAGCAGCGCGCCGAAGGCGGCACTGATGACGATGGCCACGGCCACACCGGCCCACATCGGCAGCAGTGTGTCCCTGCGCCCGGACTTCACCAGGTACGCGATCAGGATGCAGACGACCAGGCTGGCTTCGAGCCCTTCGCGCAGCCCGATCAGATAGTTACCGATCACCGCCGGTCACTTCCCTTCGAAGAGGCCGCGGCCCCACCAGTCGGCGCTGTCGCGGACGCCGGGCGGGCAGGCGAAGTGCGCGGAACCGACGTGCTGGATGTACTCGTTGAGGGCGTCGGTCGCAGCCAGCCGTTTCTGCACCGGGATGAAACCCGAGCGCACATCGCGCTGGTAGGCCAGGAAGAACAGCCCGGCGTCGAGCCGGCCCAGACCGTCCGTGCCGTCGGTGAAGGAGTAGCCGCGGCGCAGGATCGTCACCCCGGAGTTGCTGTCCGGGTGCGCCAGGCGGACGTGCGCGGTCGGCAGCATCGCCTTGAGGTTCGGGGTGTCGTGCTCGCGCTGCTTGCCGGCCGGCGCGCCCTCGCCCTTGTTCCGCCCGAAGATGTCCTCCTGCTCCTTGAGCGGAGTGCGGTCCCAGGTCTCTATGTGCATCCGGATGCGCCGGGCGACGAGGTAGGAGCCGCCGGTCATCCAGGCGGCGCCGTCCTTCGCGGCCGCCCACACATGCTCGTCCTGGGTGGCCCGGTCGCTGCCCGCGACGTTGTGCGTACCGTCCTTGAACCCCATCAGGTTGCGCGGGGTCTGCTCGTCCGGTGTCGTCGAGGACGTCTTGCCGAAGCCCAGCTGCGACCAGCGCACGGCGACCTTGCCGAAGCCGATGCGCGCCAGGTTGCGGATCGCGTGCACGGCCACCTGCGGGTCGTCCGCGCACGCCTGGACGCAGATGTCGCCGCCGCTGCGGGTCGCGTCCAGGTTGTCGTGCGGGAACGCCGGCAGGTCGACGAGGGCGGTGGGACGCTGCGCCTTGAGGCCGAAGCGGTCCTTGCCGTCCTTCTCGAACAGCGTCGGGCCGAAGCCCACGGTGATGGTCAGCCGGGAGGACGGCAGGCCGAGCGCCTCGCCGGTGTCGTCCGGCGGGGCCTCGGGCAGACCGCCGACGGCGCCCGCGCCGACCGGCTTGCCGGCCGTCATCGCGGCGGCCGCCGCCGTCCACTCCTTCAGCAGCGCGACGAGTTCGGCGCGGTCGTCGGTCTTCACGTCGAAGGCCGCGAAGTGCAGCCGGTCCTGGACCGGGGTGGTGATACCGGCCTGGTTCGTGCCGTGGAACGCGATGACATTGCCCGCGGAGCCGGCCGGCTGCACGTCGTTGCCGGTGCGCACCGCCGCCGCGGCACCCCCCGCGGCGGCCGCGCCGAGCGCGATGCCGGCGCCGGTCCAGCCGATGACGGCCCGCCGGGAGACCGGGCCCCTGGCCCGTTCCGCCGTGGTGTCCCGGTCCGCCCCGTCCTGCTGGGGGGCGGCCGCTTCGGTGGTGTTCTCGTCAGACATGGAGGACTCCGTTACTTCGCGACGGCCGCGGCGAGCTTGGAGAGCGGCTCGGCCAGCGCGTTGACGCCGTCCGAGAGCTCCTTGCGCTGGGCCGCGTTCACGGTGTCGTACGCGACGAAGGTGTCGCCGGTGCGGTACTTGGCGAGCAGCGTGTTGATCGCGGTGAACTGCTTGTCCAGTTCCTTGGCCAGCTCGGGGTTGTTCTGCGAGGCGACCGGCTTGAGCAGCTCGTACGCCTTCTGCGCGCCGTCGACGTTGCCCTTGAAGTCCGAGAGGTCGGTGTGGCTGTAGCGGTCCTCCTCACCGGTGATCTTCCCGGTGGCGACCTCGTCCAGCAGCTCCTTGGCGCCGTTGGCCATGCTGGTCGGGGTGATCTCCGCCGTGCCGACCCGCTTCTGCCAGCCGGTGAGGTCGGTGAGGAGCTGCGCGGCGAGCGTCTTGTCCTCCGCGGAGATCGCCTTGGTGGCCCACAGCGACTTCTCGAGCTTGTGCCAGCCGGTCCACTTCTGGCCGGGCTCCAGGCCGTCCTCGCGGGTGTCCGTCTTCGGGTCGATGTCACCGAAGGACTCGGCTATCGGCTCGGTGGACTCCCAGCCGGTACGGGACGGGGCGAAGGCCGCCTTGGCGCCCTCGATGTCGCCCTTGATGACCGCGTCGGTGAAGACCTTGACCTTCGGGATCGTGGCGTCGGCCTCGCTCTGCGCCCACTTGCGGTACTCGGCGACGGCCGTGTCCAGCCGCGGGTCGTTCTTCTTCGGCGCGCCGGCGCCGGTGACGCTGACCTTGGTGCGCAGGCCGTCGCCTTTCATCCCGGGCTTGCAGGTGACCTCGTAGTCGCCGGCCTTGAGCTCGGCGGAGATGTCGGCCTTGGTGCCGGGGCCGATGTTCTCCCGCTCGGTCACGATCTTGTCGCCCGGGGCGTAGACGTACAGCTCGTTGACCTTGGAGCCCTTGTTCTCGAACGCGAACTTCACGTGCCCGGCCGGGAAGCTGGTCTTCGAGACCTTGCAGGAGTCGTCGGTCGCGGTGACCTGGATCGCGTCGGACGCCTTGGCGTCCGTCTTCTCGGAGCACCCGCTGACAGCGGCGAGCGCGGCGACGACCGCGACGGCGGTGACGACGGAGAGACGGGCTGCGGACATACGGGGCTCCAGGCTGCTCAAGGACGCTCGAGATGGGTTCTGGCCGGTGAGGCTGCCCTAACTTATCTGAGCCTTGCCTTTGTAGTACCCGCGGGGTCGCATGAAGTCCAGTGATTCGGGTCTCACCGGTCGCATGCGGGGGCGCGTCGCGGCGCGCCCCCGCTCCCGTCATGGCAGCGTGAGCACCTCTGCGCCGGTTTCGGTGACGACCAGGGTGTGTTCGAACTGGGCGGTGCGCTTGCGGTCCTTGGTGACCACCGTCCAGCCGTCCTCCCAGATCTCGTAGTCGTGGGTGCCCAGCGTGAGCATCGGCTCGATGGTGAACGTCATGCCCGGCTTGATCACGGTGGTGGCGTGCGGGGCGTCGTAGTGCGGCACGATCAGCCCGGAGTGGAACGACGTGTTGATGCCGTGCCCGGTGAAGTCCCGGACCACCCCGTAGCCGAACCGCTTGGCGTACGACTCGATGACCCGCCCGATCACATTGATCGCCCGGCCGGGCTTGACCGCCTTGATCGCCCGGTTCAGCGACTCCTCGGTGCGCTCGACCAGCAGCCGCGACTCCTCGTCGACGTCACCGCACAGGTACGTGGCGTTCGTGTCGCCGTGCACCCCGTGGATGAACGCCGTCACGTCCAGGTTCACGATGTCGCCGTCGCGCAGCTCGGTCGAGTCCGGGATGCCGTGGCAGATGACCTCGTTGATCGACGCGCACAGCGACTTCGGGAAGCCCCGGTAGCCGAGGTCCGAGGGGTAGGCGCGGTGGTCGCACATGTACTCGTGCGCGACGCGGTCCAGCTCGTCCGTGGTCACCCCCGGAGCGATGTGCTTGGCCGCTTCGACCATCGCCCGCGCGGCGATCTGCGACGCGATCCGCATCTTCTCGACGGTTTCGGCGTCCTGCACCTCCGGCCCGGTGTACGGAGTGGGCGCGGGCTTGCCCACGTACTCGGGCCGGGGGATCGAGGACGGTACCGGGCGCGGCGGGGAGAGCTTGCCGGGAACGAGAAGCGACTGACCAGACATGCCGACGAGTGTATCGGCGGGCGATCGGGCAGGCTGGCGGCAGGTACTCGTACATCAGGAGGCAGTCATGGCGCTCTTCAGGGCGAAGAAGCCGGCCGGCAAGCCGGGCGAATGGTTCTACTGCCTGGAGCACAAGAAGGTCGAGGAAGGGCCCGACTGCCCGGCCAAGGACCGGTTCGGCCCCTACGCCACCCGCGCCGAGGCCGAGCACGCGATGCAGACGGCGGCCGACCGCAACCTCCAGTGGGAGACGGACCCCCGCTGGCACGACAAGGAGGCGGGCCCGGACGACGAGCCCGGCCCGTCCGGCCCCTGACGGCTCCGCGTCCCGGGCCCCGGATTCCGGGCCCCGGCTCAGACCGCTGAGGCCGCCGCGGACGCCGGCGACCCGGCGGGCGTGGCGGGCGCGGCGGCGGGTCCGGCCTGGGCCGTCCGCATCCGCACGGCGTGCTCGTTGGTGCGGGCGTCGTACGACATCAGCTTCGGAAGGGCCAGCGCCAGCAGCCCCACCGCCGCCACACAGGCCACTCCGCCGCTCCAGACCGAGGCACGGGCGCTGGTCAGCGCCGCCATGCCACCGGCCCTGACCTGGCCGAGCTGCGGCCCGACCGAGTACGACAGCAGCTCGATGCCGGCCAGCCGGCCGCGCAGCTCATCCGGGATCGTCTGGTTCCACATGGTCATCCGGCCGAGGGCACTGACCATGTCGCAGCCGCCGGCGACCGCCAGCATCAGCAGGACCAGCCAGATGTTGCCCATCCACCCGGCGACCGCCATCGCCAGCCCCCAGCCGATCGCCGAGATCACCACCAGCCGGCCGTGCCGGTGGATCCGCGACGTCCAGCCGCTGGTCATGCTGACCACCAGCGAACCGACCGACCCGGCCGCGTACATCAGGCCCAGCGCCCAGGGCGCGTGCAGGTCGTCGGCGAGGAACGGGAAGATCGCGGTGGGGAAGGCGAAGAACATCGCCGCCATGTCGATCGCGTACGTGCCGAGCAGTTCCTTACGGCTCCAGGCGTAGCGCGCGCCCTCCGCGATACCGCGCAGCGACGGCTTGTCGGCGTCGTGCGCCGCGGGCGACGGCCGCAGCCCCATGGCCAGGCCGACCGAGACGACGAACGTCCCGATGTCGATCGCGTAAGCCCACGACAGCCCGGCGAAGGCGATGAGCACCCCCGCCAGCGACGGTCCCGCGATGGCGCCGACCTGCCAGCGCAGCGCGTTCAGCGACGCCGCGGCCGACAGCTGGTCGTGCGCGACGATCCGCGGCACGATCGAGTCCAGCGCCGGACGCTGCAGCCCGGTCAGGGCGCTCGACATCGCCGCCACCACGTACAGCGGCCACACCATCGGATGCGGCAGCAGGGTGTTGGCCAGCAGCAGTGCGGACAGCAGGCCGAGCGCGGCCTCGCTGTAGAGGATCAGCTTCCGGCGGTCCATGGCGTCGGCCAGCGCGCCCCCGTAGAGCCCGAACACGATCAGCGGCACCAGCTCGACGGCGCCGATCGCGCCGACGGCGACCGCCGACCCGGTCAGCTCCTTGATCTGCACCGGCAGCGCGACGAAGGTGAGGAAGCTGCCGAAGACCGTCACGACCCCGGCCATCCACATGAGGCGGAAGTCGCGGGAGGAGCGCCACGGGGCCAGGTCAGGGAGCAGAGCTCTCAGCCGGGACGGTGGCGGACCGGGTGCGGGGCCGGGATCGGGGCCGGAGTCGGCGTCGGGGTCGGGGTCGGGGTCGGAAAGGCTGTCGTTCACGGGTTCGCATGCTCCGCTTCCGGGGCGCGCGGGGCAAATGGTTTTGGGCCCGGTCCGGATCTTCGCGGGCGGTGCTCGAGGACCGCTGAGGTCACCGCTACCAGCGAGCCGGCGGCGGTGACGTCAGCTGTTCGGCCAGCCGGGCCAGCCGGTCGCGGAACGAGCCGTGGGGGCGGGCGGCTGGCAGGCTGTTCTCCCCGGCCGCGGCGGCGACCAGGTGCTGCAGCAGGTCCATCCCCATCGGCGCGGGTGCGGCCCCTTCCGCGGGTGCCGTGCCGTCCGGCGGCTCCGCTTCCGGCGGTACGGTCAGCGCGTCGTGCGCCAGTTCACGCAGCCCTGGGTCCCCGGCGTCCATCGCCAGCACCGTCGCGCCGGCCCGGCGGGCGTCCGCCACCCGCTCCAGCAGCGCGGCTCCCGGCGCCTCCGGGCTGACGACGAACACCGTCTCCCCGCGCCGCGCGGCCTCCAGCCGCCGCAGTCCCACGGCCAGATGCGCGGGCGCCCCCGCCGGAATCCGGAACCGCACCAGCGTCGGGGACAGTCCGGTCAGCCCGCTCCACGCCGCCTCGTCGTCCAGGTGCGCCGCCAGATGCCAGGGCTCGTAACCCCGGGTCCCCACCAGCAGCAGCCCGCCGGGCCGCCGGTGCACCGAGGCCCGCAGCGACCCCGCGAAGGACCGCGTGGTCTGGAGCCACTCGGTCCCCGCCAGTACTTCCCGCAACAGCGCCACCCGTACCGCGTCCATGCCGGGCATCCTGCCGGACCGGCGGTACCGCACGGGTCCGCTCGCCGCACTTCCCCCGTAACGAGTGGCGGTTCGCGGGGCGTGGCAGGATCGCCCGCATGACTTCCCCTGACGATGTGAACAACGCCCCCGGGACCGCTCCCGCTCCCGCCCCCGCCAAGGCGCCGGTCAAGGACCCGTGGGATCTGCCGGACGTGTCCGGCCTGGTGGTCGGCGTCCTCGGCGGCACCGGCGACCAGGGCCGCGGGCTCGCGTACCGGCTGGCGAAGGCCGGGCAGAAGGTGATCATCGGATCGCGGAACGCGGAGCGCGCGCAGACCGCCGCCGACGAGCTGGGGCTCGGTGTGGAGGGCGCGGACAACGCGGAGTGCGCCCGGCGCAGCGACATCGTGATCGTGGCGGTGCCGTGGGACGGGCACGCCAAGACCCTGGAGTCGCTCCGCGCGGACCTGGCGGGCAAGCTCGTCGTCGACTGCGTCAACCCGCTGGGCTTCGACAAGCAGGGTGCCTACGCGCTGAAGCCCGAGGAGGGCAGCGCCGCCCAGCAGGCCGCCGCGCTGCTCCCGGAGTCCCGGGTGACCGCGGCCTTCCACCACCTGTCGGCGGTACTGCTCTCCGACCCGGAGATCGCGGAGATCGACACCGATGTGATGGTGCTGGGCGAGGTCCGCGCGGACACCGACCTCGTCCAGGCGCTGGCCGCCCGCATCCCGGGGATGCGCGGCGTCTTCGCGGGCCGGCTGCGCAACGCGCACCAGGTCGAGTCGCTGGTCGCCAACCTGATCTCGGTGAACCGCCGCTACAAGGCCCACGCCGGGCTGCGCGTCACCGACGTGTAGGGGCGCGACGGGCGGGTCGCGGGGCACGGCGGGGTGTGGGGGACAATCGTCAGGACCGTATGTCACCGGTTTCCGGACAGGAGCTCCTCCCCATGCCCCGCCTTGCCGTCTACGCCCTCGCCGTGTTCCTGCTCACGGTCGCCGCGGCCGTCGTCTCCTTCGCGAACGGCAGCTGGACCGGCATTGTCTGGGTCCTGCTGGCCGGCCTGTCCAGCAACATGTGCTGGTACTACGTGCGCAAGGCGAAGGCCGACGCCAGGGCCGCTCAGTCGGAGACCCAGAACCTGAAGAGCGTGTAGCCGTACCTGGTCGCGCCCTCCGGGACGTCGAACCAGCCCATCACGGTGTAGACGAAGTCGAAGAACGCCACGTTCACCTCGGGGATCCACAGACACCCGAAGACCGCCAGCAGACCGAACTGCGCGAACGGCTCCACCTGCCGGCGGACGTTGTACGACAGCCACGGCTCGATGATCCCGTAGCCGTCGAGCCCGGGTACCGGCAGCAGGTTCAGCACCGCCGCCGTCACCTGGAGCATCGCCAGGAACGCGAACGCCGCCAGGAAGCCGACCGGCCAGGAGTCCGTCGCGCCGAAGGCGAACGGCAGCATCAGGACGATCGCGAAGAGCACGTTCATCAGCGGCCCGGCCGCCGAGATCAGACTGTGCTTCCAGCGCCCCTGGATCCGGCCCCGCTCGATGAAGACCGCGCCGCCGGGCAGCCCGATCCCGCCCATGATCACGAAGAGCACCGGCAGCACGATGCTGAGCAGCGCGTGGGTGTACTTCAGCGGGTTGAGGGTCAGATAGCCCTTGGCACCTATCGTGATGTCCCCGCTGTGCAGCGCCGTGCGGGCGTGGGCGTACTCGTGCAGGCACAGCGAGACGACCCACCCGGAGACCACGAAGAGGAAGACGGCGAAGCCGGGGCTCGACGAGAAGCCGGACCACACCGCCCAGCCCGATACGGCCATGACCGCCGCGATCCCCAGGAAGATCGGGCTGACCCGGTGGTCACTGCGGGTATCTGTGCTGCTCATACGGGGATCATGTCGCCGGGCGGCCGTAATTTACAAGCCTGTCCCGTGATTGAGGGCAAGATGGGGGCGTGCGTTACGCGATCCTCGGCACCACTCAGGCATTCCGCGACGACGGAACCCCCGTCCCGCTCGCGGGGCTGCGCCTGCGCGCGCTGCTGACCGCGCTGGCCCTGCGCCCCGGGCGGCTGATAACCGCGGAGGCCCTGATCGACGAACTGTGGGCCGACGATCCGCCGGCGAACGCGTCCGGCGCGCTCCAGGCGCTGGTCGCGCGGCTGCGCCGGGCCATCGGCCATGACGCCATCGGTTCCGCCGACGGCGGGTACCGGCTGTGCGCCGCCCCCGAGGCGGTCGACGCGCACCGCTTCGAGCGGCTGGTGGACGAGGGCGGCCGGGCGCTGGCCGACGGCGACCCGGTGAAGGCCTCCGATCTGCTGGAGGACGCCCTCGCGCTGTGGCGGGGAGCGGCGTTCGCCGATCTGCCCGACCGGGACACGCTCGCGGTGCGCTGCGAGGAACTGCGGCTGGAGGCGGTCCGGCTGCGCCTCACCGCGGGGCTCGCGCTCGGCCGCGCGGCACAGCAGCTGCCCGAACTCGCCGGGCTCGCCGCCGCCCATCCGCTCAACGAATCGCTCCGCGCCCTGCACATCCGGGCGTTGCGCGACGCGGGCCGCACCGCCGACGCGCTCACCGCGTACGAGGACGTCCGCCGCGACCTGGCCGACGAGCTGGGCACCGACCCGAGCGCCGAACTGCGCGCGCTGCACACCGAACTGCTGAACCCGGCGCCGGACGGTGCTCAGGAACCGCCGTTCCCCGCCGGTGCCGAGCCCGCTCCCGAGCCGCCGTCCGCGCCCGTCGCCCGCCGCTCCGGCAACGCCCGCGCCCGGCTCACCAGCTTCGTCGGCCGGGCGGCCGACCTCGTGTCGATCCGCGAGGACCTGGCCGCGGCCCGGCTGGTCACCCTCACCGGCCCCGGCGGGACCGGCAAGACCCGGCTGTCGCAGGAGACGGGCGACCTGCTCCGCGACCGCTGGCCCGACGGCGTCTGGTACGCGGAACTCGCACCGGTCAGCGATGCGCGAACGGTGCCCGAGGCGGTGCTCACCTCGCTCGGTCTGCGCGAGACGCTGCTGCACCCGACCAGCGCGACGGAGCAGGCGCTGCAGGCGGAGGGCAAGACCAAGGACCCGGCCAGGATGCTCGCGGAGTACTGCGCGAGCCGCAGCCTGCTGCTGGTGCTCGACAACTGCGAACACGTCATCGGCGCGGCGGCCGCCCTCGCGGAACAGCTCCTCGCGCACTGCCCGGACGTCACCATCCTCGCCACCAGCCGCGAACCGCTGGGCGTCCCCGGTGAACGGGTCAGGCCGCTGGACCCGCTGCCGGACCCGTTCGCGCTGCGGCTGCTCGCCGACCGCGGCGCCGCCGCCCGGCCCGGGTTCACGGTGGAGGACGATCCGGTCGCGTGCGTCGAACTGTGCCGCCGGCTCGACGGGCTGCCGCTCGCCATCGAACTGGCCGCCGCCCGGCTGCGCAGCCTCACCCCGCGCCAGCTCGCCAACCGGCTCGACGACCGGTTCCGGCTCCTCACCGGCGGCAGCAGGACCGTACTGCCGCGCCAGCAGACGCTGCGCGCGGTCGTCGACTGGAGCTGGGACCTGCTGGACCCGGCGGAACGGACCCTGCTGCGCCGGCTGGCGGTCTTCGCGGGCGGCTGGACACTGGAGGCCGTCGAGGAGGTGTGCTCCGGTGACGGGATCGACGCCGCCGACGCCGCGGCTCTGCTCGGTTCGCTCGTCGACAAGTCGCTGGTCCTCGCCGACCTCACCGACGACGGCGCCCGCTACCGGATGCTGGAGACCATCGGCGAGTACGCGGCCGAGCGGCTCGACGAGTCGGGTGAGCGCGCGGCGGTCGAGCGCCGCCATCTCCGCTGCTTCCGCGAGTACATCCGCACCACCGACCCCAAGCTGCGCGGCGCCGACCAACTGCTCTGGCTGGCACGGGTGGAGCGCGAGCACGAGAACCTGCGGGTCGCGCTCCGCCGTGCCGTCGAGCTCGGCGACGAGCAGGAGGCACTGCAACTCGTGCTGTGCTGCGGCTGGTTCTGGGAGATGCGCAACTACCACACCGAGCAGCTGACCTGGCCGGCCGCGGTGTCGGCGCTGGGACCCGACCCCTTCGACGAACCGCCCGTGCTGGAACCGGTGGAGCACGGCCCGCTGGAGACGCCGCCGCCGATGGGCCCGGCGCAGCTCGACGAGGCACGGCGCTGGGTGCGAATGATGCAACTCGTCGCCAACGACGCGGACATGGAGAACCGCTGGGGCGAGCCCGACGTGGCCAGGGCCGGCCGGGCGATCATCGAGGCCTATCCGCCGCATCTGCCGCAGACGGCCCGGCGGCCGGGACTGATGAGCCCCTTCGCGGCCTTCCTGTCCGGGGACTTCGAGCGGCTGCCGGAGCTGGCGGACAACCTGGTGCGGAGCTGCCGGGAGTTCGGCGGGCCCTGGGAGCTGGCGTTCGCGCTGCAGATCCGCGCCAAGATGCTCAACGACGTGTCCGAGAAGCTCGAACAGTCGATGGCCGACGTACGGGAGAGCCGGGAGCTCTTCCGGCAGGTCGGCGACCGCTGGGGGATGGCCGAGGCGCTCGCCGCCGAGGCCGAGGCGACCGCGAACGGGGGTCAGTGGGAGCGCTCGGCCGAGTGCTGCCGTGAGGCGATCGGGCTGGCCCGGGAACTGGGTTCGTATCAGCAGGTGCCGCTCCTCAAGGTGCGGCTCGCCGACATGATCATCAACATCGGGGACGTCGACGCGGGCGAGGCGATGCTCCGGGGGGCGATCGAGGACGCCGACGAACTCGGTCCCGTCGCGGGCGGCTCCGCCTTCTACGGACGGGTCCTGCTCTGCGCGCTGCTCGCCCGCCGGGGCGAACTCGACGAGGGCCACGCCCTCGTCGACCGGATGCTGGCCGTCCCGCCGACCGGCGTCCCGGTGTTCGTCCAGGGAATGCTGCGCGGGATCAAGGGCTGGCTGACCTGCCGCAGCGGCGACCCCGAAGGGGGCATGGTGCTCCTGCGGCAGGGGCTCGACGAGCTGAGCAGCAGCGTGCTGACCGAGGTCATCGCCCCGCGGATCGGCATGCTGCTGATTCCGGTGGCGGTGACGATCCTGGTCGCCCAGGCGTCCGCCGCACCCACCCCGCAGGTCAAGGAGACGATGGCGGCCCGGGCCGCCACCATGCTCGGCGCGCACGACCGGCTGCGGCCCACCGTCCCCTCCCCGCTGGAGAAGCTGGAACTGGCGGAGGGCCAGCGGGATCTGCGGGCGCTGATCGGCGACGCCGCGTACGAGACGGCATACGCGGAGGGCGATGGCCTCTCCGCTCTGGAGACCATCGCCCTGATGCGTGACGGGGACTGACACGGGGACTGACACGGAGGCCAGTCCTGACCGGGCCGGCGGGTGCCGGTCAGGTCTTGTTGCGGAACTTCCGGACGGCCAGCGGCGCCGTCACCAGCGTGATGCCGACCGACCAGGCCAGGGTGACCAGGACCGAGTGGGCGACGGGCCCGCCGTTCATCAGGTTCCGGGCGGAGTCCGCCAGGTTGGACAGCGGATTGACATCGGTGAAGCTCTGCAGCCAGCCCGGCATCGTCGTCGTCGGTGCGAAGATCGACGATCCGAACTGCAGCGGCATCAGGACGAGCATGGCCACCCCCTGTACGGCCTGCGCGGTCTTCATCGTCAGCCCGAGCAGGATGAAGATCCACATGAGTGAGGCTCCGAAGACCATCGAGAGCGCGACCGCGGCCAGCAGATGGAACACGGACGTCGAGATCGACAGGCCCAGGATGAATCCCATGACCAGCAGAATCGTGGTGGCGACCAGCATCCGGCCGATCTCCACGATGATCTTGGCGATCAGCACCGAGGAGCGGGCGATCGGCATGGTGCGGAAGCGGTCCATCACACCGGTGCTGAAGTCCTGGTTGACGCCGGTGCCGACGGCCATCGAGATGTTCATGCCCATCATCGCCATCAGGCCGGGGATCACGTAGTTCACGTAGTCCTGCTGATGGCCCTTGCCGGAGATCGCGCCGCCGAAGACGAAGACGAACAGCAGCGTGAAGATGATCGGCATCAGCACGGCGTCGAACATCGACTCCGGGTCTTCCTTGATCTGCAGCATGTTGCGGCGCGCGAGCGCCCCGATGTGCCGCAGATTGGCCCGGAACCCTATCCGGCCCTCATGGGACTGCGCCTTGGCGGGCGCGGTGGTGGTGATGACTGCGGCGCTCATGCCGCTACCCCCTGTTCTGCGTCGGACTTCTCGGTGGCGGACCCGGACTGCTCGCCGGAAACGGACTGCCCGGCGCTGCCGGGCTGCCCGCCCTGGTCCGGCTTCTGGCCGGTGATGGAGAGGAACACCTCGTCCAGGCTGGGGAGATGGGTCCCTATCCCGGCGATGCCGAAACCGCGGGTGCCCAGCAACCCGACCACCGCGGTCAGCTGCTCGTCGCTGAGGATCGGCACATTGAGCACGCCCTCCTCGTGGTCGACGGTGGAGCCGGCCACCCCGTCCAGCCCCGCGTCCGCGAGCGCCGCCGACATCGCGGGCAGCGTCACCGTGTCGATCGGCCGGATCTGCAGGGTCCGCCCGCCGACCTTGGCCTTGAGCTCGTCCACCCGGCCGTTGGCGATCACCCGGCCGCGGTCGATGACCGTCAGCTCGTCGGCGAGCTGCTCGGCCTCCTCCATGTACTGCGTGGTCAGCAGGACCGTCGCGCCGTCGGCGACCATCCGCTTGACCTCGGCCCACACCTCGTTGCGGGTGCGCGGGTCCAGGCCCGTCGTCGGCTCGTCCAGATAGAGCACCGACGGATTGCCGATCATGGAGGCCGCCAGGTCCAGCCGGCGCCGCATACCGCCGGAGTACCCGCTCGCCGGCCGCTTGGACGCCTCGGTGAGCGAGAACCGCTCCAGCAGCCCGTCGGCGCGGGACCGCGCGTCCTTGCGGGACAGATCGAGCAGCCGCCCGATCATGTAGAGGTTCTCCCAGCCGGAGAGCTTCTCGTCCACCGAGGCGTACTGCCCGGTCAGACCGATCACCCGGCGCAGCTGCCGCGGCTGCTTGAGTACGTCGTAGCCGGCGACCCGGGCACTGCCCGCGTCCGGCTGGATCAGGGTGGACAGCACCCGTACCAGCGTCGTCTTCCCGGCCCCGTTCGGTCCCAGCACACCGAGCACGGTGCCCTGCCGAACGTCGAGGTCGACACCGTCCAGGGCCTTCGTCTCGCCATAGTGCTTGACCAGCCCCCGTACCTCGACGGCGGCGCCCAACTTGTCACTCTGTCGCGTCGTCATGCGTCAACAATGGCGGGCCCCGCTGACAGCGGACCGACACGCCACCGACACCGCCCCCACCGGGCTGACACGACGATCACACGGCGATGACACGGTGATCGGCCGGCGACCGCCGGCCGTCACGCGGTCGGAACGGAGACCAGGTGCTGCCCGGTGGAGGTGACGACGTCGAAGCCGGTGATGTCGGCGGGGGAGAGGCCTGCCGCACCCTGGACGGTGAGCGGTTCCGGCTGCGCGGTGGTGCCGTACCCGGCCGACGGAACCGACCAGGTGGCGACGGTCTGCCGGCTTCCGTCCCGGCCCACGGCCACCAGACTGCAGGTCAGCGGGCCGTTGACACCGGACAGCTTGAGATCGACCTGGGTGCCCCACTTCTTGCCGGTGACGCCGACCGTGGCACTGGCCCCGGTCGCCGGGTCGCCCGCCGTGAACTGCGCGGCGGCCGCCGCCGGCGCCCCGCTGTCCTGCTGGGTGACGAGGACCGCGACGGCCGAGCCGCCGAGGGCCAGCACTCCGCAGGCCGCCAGCGCGAGCACCAGCCGCCGGCCGCGGCCGGGCCGCCGCCTGGGACGGTGCGTCGCGATCTGCTGGGCCGGCTGTACGGTCCGCTGGGCGTAGGGCTGCGCGGCGGGATCGGGGAACGGCTGCGGGAACGGCTGCCCCGCCGGTCGCGCGGACGTCGCGCCGGACGGCCACTCCCGCACGGGCTCCGGTACGCCGCCGCTCTGCCGCAGCTCACCGAGGAGCGGTACGAGTCCGCTCAGCTCGTCCAGCTGCCGTCCGCACTCCTCGCAGCCCGCGAGGTGCTGCTCGAAGCGCGTCATCGCGTCGTCGTCCAGCGCGCCGATGAGGTAGGCGCCGACCTCCAGGTGCGGGTCGGGGGGTGCCCCCGGTCCGGGTGCGTACTCCGTCATGAGGTGGTCACCCCTCTCTCCTCCAGTGCGTTCCTGAGCGCCCGCAGGGCGTAGAACACCCTTGAGCGCACCGTGCCGGGCGGTACGCCCAGCTCGTCCGCCGCCTCGGTCACCGTACGACCCGCGAAATACGTCTCGATCAGCACCTGCCGGTGCGCCTCGGTCAGATCGCCGAGTGCGTCGGAGATCGTCATGAGCCGCAGCGACCGGTCGAGTTCGTCCTCGGCGGGCAGCAGGTCGAGCGCGGCCGGCGGCGCTTCGGGCGGACGGGACTGCCGGCTGCGATGGCCGTCGATCACGATACGTCGCGCGACCGTCACCAGCCAGGGCCGCAGCGAACGGGCCGCCGGATCCAGCCGTCCCGCGCTCTTCCAGGCCCGCAGCAGCGTCTCCTGGACGACGTCCTCCGCCAGATACCGGTCACCACCCACCAGGTTCAGCACAAAGCCCAGCAGCGCGCCCGCGTGTTCGCGGTACAGCGCGCGCATGAATTCCTCTTCCGGGAGCGGCCCGGTGGGATCCCCGTCCACGGCGGCATCCTGTCGTACCCGGCGCCGCGGCGCGAGTGTCGGCGATGAGTGGTTCTGCATCAGTACCCGTTCGACCCGGTATCGGACGGTGTGGGCGTCTGCGCCGCACCGCCGGCCTTGGTGCCGTCGGGGGCCACCGCGAACCAGGTGCCGCCGACGCCCTGGCCGTGCGTGTCGCCGGCCTTGGCGTCACCGCTGTAGCGGTAGAGCGGCCAGCCGCCGAGGGTGGCCTGCTTGCTGCCGTCGGCGCGGGTGACGGTGCCCACCAGGTTCTGGTCGACGCCCTTGACCGCGGTGTCCGACACCGCGGCGACGGGCGGCCAGATGGCCGCGCACTGTCCGGCGCAGTTGGACGTCGGCGGAGCGGCCTTGTCCTTGTCGAACCGGTAGAGCGTGAAGCCCTGCGCGTCCGTGACGATCGCGCCGAGCTTGGCGTCCTGCGCGGCCGCCAGCCCCGCGCCGGCGTTGGTCGACGCGGACGCGGCCGGGGGAGGCGGGGTGGTGTCGCCACTGCTGCCGGAATTCGAGGATCCGCATGCGCTGAGTGCCAGCAGTGCCGCGGCGGCGAAAGCTCCGGCCGCCGCCGTTCTGCTGGTGAGGGTGATAGGCATGATGACTTCCCGTACTGTGCGGGGTTCGCCGCCGCTGGCGGCGCTCACCCTGTAGTACGCATCCCGGGCCCGGACGACTCACCCGCCGGCGAACGAGTCGTCCGGATCCGGAACGGCTCCGCCCTGCTAGTGGAAGCTGTGCTCCTCGGCCGGGTACGCCCCGCCGGTCACGTCCTCGGCGAACGCCTTCGCCGCGTCACCCAGCGCCGAGCGCAGCTGCGCGTACTGCTTGACGAAGCGCGGCACGCGGTCGCCGGTCATGCCCGCCATGTCGGTCCACACCAGCACCTGGGCGTCGCACTCCGGCCCGGCGCCGATGCCGATGGTCGGGATGTGCAGCGACCGGGTGACCTCGGCGGCCAGTCCGGCCGGCACCAGCTCCAGGACGACCGCGAAGGCGCCCGCGTCCTGGGCCGCCTTGGCGTCGCGCAGCAGCTGGTGGGCGGCCTCGTCGCCGCGGCCCTGGACCCGGTAGCCCATGGCGTTGACGGACTGCGGGGTCAGTCCCAGGTGCGACATGACCGGGATACCGGACTGCACGATCAGCTCGGTCTGGGCCAGCGAGCGCTCGCCGCCCTCCAGCTTGACCGCCTGCACCCCGGCCTCCTTGACCAGCCGGGTCGCGCTGCGCAGCGCCTGGACCGGGCCTTCCTGGTAGGAGCCGAACGTGAGGTCGCCGACGATCAGGGCACGGTTGGTGCCGCGCACGACGGCTGCGGCCAGCATCGTCATCTGGTCCATGGTGACCGGGACGGTGGTGTCGTAGCCCAGGTGACAGTTGCCCATCGAGTCGCCGACCAGCAGCACCGGGATCCCGGCCTCGTCGAAGACGGAGGCGGTCACCGCGTCGTAGGCGGTGAGCATGGGCCACTTCTCGCCGCGGTCCTTGGCGGCGGTGATGTCGCGGACGGTGATGCGGCGCGTGCCCGTGCCCCCGTACAGCGCGCGGACGCTGTCGGATTGCTTCTGGGCAGCCGGAATCTGCGTCATTGCAACGGCTCCTTCAGTCATCTCGAGGCACCCTGACGGCGTCCCCGGATCCCTTCCATGCTGGCACGTGCGGCCGCCTACGCAAAGAGCCCCCCTGTTTTTACCCCTGCTTTACGATACGAGACGGTCCCGTATCGGAAATGCGGGCTAGCGTGGAGCCATGTCCATACCCTCGAGTCAGTCCCGAGCCATCCCCGAGGCGATCCACCGCCGCCGGTGGGCGATCCTCACCGTTCTGCTGTTCAGTCTCCTGGTGGTGGTGCTGGACAACTCGATCCTCAATGTGGCGATGAAGACGATCGCCCAGCCCGCCCCCACCGGCCTCGGGGCGACCCAGAGCCAGCTCGAGTGGGCGATCAACTCCTACACCCTGGTCTTCGCCGGGCTGCTGTTCACCGCGGGACTGCTGGGTGACCGGCTGGGCCGCAAGAAGGTGCTGCTCTTCGGCATGCTCGTCTTCGGCATCGGCTCCGCGCTCTCCGCGGTGTCCGACTCGTCGGGGCAGCTCATCGCCTTCCGTGCGCTGATGGGCTTCGGCGGCGCGTTCATCATGCCCGCGACCCTCGCGATCATCATGAACGTCTTCGAGCGCGACGAGCAGCCCAAGGCCATCGGCATCTGGACCGGTGTGGTCGGGCTGGCCATCGCGATCGGCCCGATCACCGGCGGTGCGCTGCTGGAGCACTTCTGGTGGGGCTCGGTCTTCCTGATCAACGTGCCGATCGTGGCCGTCGCCCTGGTCGCGATGGTGATCCTGGTGCCCGACTCGAAGGACCCCGACCCGGGCCGTCTCGACCCCGTCGGCGTGCTGCTCTCCGTCGTCGGCCTGGTCGTGCTGATCTACGGCATCATCAAGGGCGGCCAACTCGGTGACTTCACCCGGCCCCAGGTCTGGCTGACGATACTGGCCGGCCTCGTGGTGATCGCCGGCTTCGTGGTCTACGAGAAGCGCAGCGACCACCCCGCCTTCGACGTCAACTACTTCCGCAACCGGCAGTTCTCGGCGTCGGTCGCCGCCATCGGCCTGGTCTTCTTCGCGCTCATGGGCGTGACGTTCTTCGTCGTCTTCTACACGCAGAGCGTGCGCGGCTACAGCGCCCTGGAGTCCGGCGTGCTGCTGCTGCCGCTGGCCGCCGCCCAGATGATCTTCGCGCCGCGCGCCCGGCTGGTCGTCGACCGGTTCGGCCCGCGTGCGGTGTGCGCGGCCGGGCTGGGGCTGACGGCCGTCGCGTTCCTCGGCTTCCTGCTGCTCGACCAGGACACCCCGATCTGGATCCTGGAAGTGATCTTCTTCCTGATGGGTACGGCGATGGCACACGTCATGCCGCCCGCCACCGTCATGATCATGTCGTCGCTGCCGCGGGAGAAGGCCGGCTCCGGATCCGCCGTCAACAACACCTTCCGGCAGGTCGGCGGCGCGCTCGGGGTGGCCATCCTCGGCTCGCTGCTCTCCACCACCTACCGGGACGGCATCGACAGCCACCTCTCCGGTGTCCCGGCGCCCGCCCGGCACGCGGCCGGTGAGTCCATCCAGGCGACGCTCGGCGTCGCGGAGAACATGGGGCCCGCGGGCAAGGCCCTCGTCCAGCCCGCCAACAACGCCTTCATCCACGCCATGCACATCACCGCGATCGGGTCCGCGTCCGTCGCGGTCGTCGGCACCCTCGTGGTGCTGGCCTTCCTGCCGCGCAAGGACGCCGTGCCCGAGCAAGGCGGAGAGCGGGCCCCGGAGGCGGTCGGAGCGGAGCGATGAGCGACGCCGGTACCGACGCCGTACCGCGCGGCCGCCCGCGCAGCGCCGCCGCCGACAGCGCGATCACCGAGACGGTGCTCCGGCTGCTGGAGGAGGGCGTCACGATCGGCGATCTGTCCATCGAGGGCATCGCCCGTGACGCCGGGGTCGGCAAGGCCACCGTCTACCGGCGCTGGCCGGGCAAGAACGCGCTGCTGATGGACGTACTGAACTCGATCGACGAGCCGACGCCCGAACTGGCGGGCACCTCGGTACGGGACGACCTGGTCACCATGATCGACGCCATCCGGCGGCGCGGTCTGGCCAAGCGCTCCTCGGCCGTGATGCGCAACATCCTCCTGCAGTTCCAGCAGGTCCCCGAGTTGTGGAAGCAGTACCACGACACCGTGATCGTCACCCGGCGCGACGCCATGCTCGCGGTGCTGGAGCGCGGGGTGCGAACCGGCGAGATCCGTGCGGGACTCGACCTGGAACTGCTCGGCGACATCTTCGCCGGCCCGATGCTGAGCCGGGCCATGATGCGGCCGGGCGCGTCGCTGGAGGACGGTCTCTCGGAGCTGATCGTCGACACGGTCCTGGAGGGCGCGCGCCCGCGTTGACCGCGTTGACCGATATGTACGCGTCTTGTCACAGGGGAAGGGGCGGCGGGTTCCGGTGGAACCCGCCGCCCCTTCCGGCCCGTCGGTTCTTATGTCGATCCCTTAGGGTCGGCATGGCAATCGGCAAGGCAGTGAGGACCCCCCATATGACCCAGGCGCACATGACCGACGCGACCACGGACGGCCCCGAGCCGAACCGTTCGGCCTCAGGAGCGCGACGGCGCTTCGGCTGGCAGCGCGACGGCATGTGGCGCAGAGGCATCATCACCGCCGCTCTCGCGCTGATCCTGGCACTGCTGTTGTCCTTCCACTCCGACGTGCCGAACCGGATCGGCAACCTCGGCAGCCTGTTGGAGACGTTCCTGCCCTGGCTGGGCCTGGCCCTTCCGGTGCTGGTGGTGGTGGCACTGGTGCGCCGCTCGGCGACGGCGCTGATCGCCGTACTGCTGCCGGTCCTGGTGTGGTTCAACCTCTTCGGCGGACTGCTCACCGACAACGAGGAGTCCGGCGGCAACCTGACGGTGCTCACGCACAACGTGAACGCCGACAACCCCGACCCGACCGGCACCGCGAAGGACGTCATCGCCGCGGGCGCCGACCTCGTCGCGCTGGAGGAGCTGGCGGCCGGTCAGGTCTCCACGTACCGGGCGGCGCTGGCCGGCGCCTACCCCTACCACTCGGTGCAGGGCACCGTCGGGCTGTGGAGCAAGTACCCGATCCAGGGCGTGCGCGCGGTCGACATCAGGCTCGGCTGGACGCGGGCGATGCGGGCCGCGGTCTCCACCCCGCAGGGCCAGATCGCCGTCTACGTCGCGCACATGCCGTCGGTGCGCGTGAAGTTCAACGCGGGCTTCACCGCCGGGCAGCGCGACAGCGCGGCCGACGCGCTCGGGCAGTCCATCGTGCAGGAGCCGCTGACCAAGGTCGTGCTGCTCGGTGACCTCAACGGCACCATGAACGACCGCTCGCTGGCGTCCGTCACCTCACAGATGCGCTCCACGCAGGGCGCGGCGGGCAACGGCTTCGGCTTCAGCTGGCCCGCCGACTTCCCGATGGCCAGGATCGACCAGATCATGGTCAAGGGCATCGAGCCGATGCGGTCCTGGACGTTGAAGAAGACGGGCAGCGACCATCTGCCGGTCGCCGCCCGTCTGCAGATCTGAGCCGGGGAAGGTCAGTTCTCCGCGCGGCCGGTCTCGCGCCACCGCGAAGTGATCGGCAGCCGCCGGTCCTTGCCGAAGCCCTTGGCCGAGATCTTGGTGCCCGGCGGGTACTGGCGGCGCTTGTACTCGGCCGTATCGGTCAACTTCAGGATCCGGGTCACCAGCTCCGGGTCGAAGCCCGCGGCGATGATCGCGTCCCGGCCCTGGTCCCGGTCGACGTAGAGCTCCAGCACCCGGTCGAGCACGTCGTAGTCGGGCAGTGAATCGGTGTCGACCTGGCCCGGGCGCAGTTCGGCGCTGGGCGGCTTGCTGATCGAGTTCTCGGGGATCGGCGGGGTCCCGCCCTTCGCCGCGGCCGACGCGTTCCGCCAGCGGGCGAGCTGGAAGACCGTCGTCTTGTAGACGTCCTTGATGGGCCCGTACGCGCCGACCGAGTCGCCGTACAGCGTCGAGTAGCCGACGGCCAGCTCGCTCTTGTTGCCCGGCGCGAGCACGATGTGGCCCTCCTGGTTGGAGATGGCCATCAACGTGGTGCCGCGCAGCCGGGACTGCAGGTTCTCCTCGGCGAGGCCGGTGAGCCCCAGCGCCGCCATGTACGCGTCGAACATCGGCGCGATGGGGACGGTCCTGAGGTTCAGCCCGGTGCGGCGGGCCAGTTCCTCGGCGTCACCGATCGAGTGCTCCGACGAGTACCGGGACGGCATCGCGACGCCGTAGACGTTGGCGGGCCCGATCGCGTCGCAGGCGATGGCGGCCACCAGCGCGGAGTCGATACCGCCGGACAGCCCGATCAGCACCGACCGGAAGCCGTTCTTCGTGACGTACGCGCGCAGGCCCGTGACGAGGGCCGTGTAGACCTCCTCGTCGTCGGTCAGCCGCTCGGCGTAGCCGCCGGCCACCTCCGGCTCGTAGCGCGCGACCGGTTCGGTGGAGAGGGTGACGTGCTCGATCTCCAGGCCGTCGTCCAGGACGCCGGACGGCACCGCGCCCGCGGCGGGCAGCTCCAGGTCGACCAGCACGCAGCCCTCCTCGAACTGCGGGGCACGGGTGATCACTTCGCCGGTCGCCGAGACGACGATCGAGTCCCCGTCGAAGACCAGCTCGTCCTGGCCGCCGGTCATCGCCAGATAGGCGAGGGTGCAGCCGGCCTCCTGGGCGCGCTTGCGCACCAGCTCAAGACGGGTGTCGTCCTTGTCCCGCTCGTACGGCGAGGCGTTGACCGACACCAGCAGCCCGGCGCCGGCGGCGCGGGTGGCGGGCACCCGGCCGCCGTCCTGCCACAGGTCCTCGCAGATGGCGAGCGCGACGTCCACACCGTGTACCCGGATCACCGGGAGGGTGTCACCGGGGACGAAGTAGCGGAACTCGTCGAAGACGCCGTAGTTGGGAAGGTGGTGCTTGGCGAAGCGCAGCGCGATCCCGCCGCGGTACAGCACCGCCGCCGCGTTGCGCGGAGCCCCGGCGGGCTGCCCGTAGCGCGGCTGGGCCTTCTCGCTGCGGTCCAGATAGCCGACGATCACGGGCAGTTCCCCGAAGCCCTCGGCGGCCAGCCGGCCGGCGAGCCCGGCCAGCGCGGACCGGCTGGCCTCGACGAAGGACGACCGCAGCGCGAGGTCCTCCACGGGGTATCCGGTCAGCACCATTTCGGGGAACGCCACCAGGTGGGCTCCACGCTCTGCCGCATGCCGGGTCCAGTGCACGATCGACTCGGCGTTCCCGGCGATGTCACCGACGCAGGAGTCGATCTGATTCAAGGCGAGGCGAAGTTGAGGCACCCCTCCACTGTAATCGTCACACCGACGCGATGTCCTGGCCGGACGGCGTGTCCGCCAGCACATCGCGTCGGCCCGACACGTCCCGCACCCGTGTCCCGCAGGGGCCCGCCGGGTCCCGTCAGGCGCCGGATCCGTCCCGGGTCCGCAGCCAGACGGCCGTGTCCGACGGCAGCAGATCGCCGGTGAGCGGGCCGCTGGCCAGCAGCACGGCGGTGTCCGGCGGTAGCGCGACGGCGTGGTCCGAGAGGTTGACGACACAGGTGAAAGCGTCCGTCCGGCGGAACGCCAGCACCCCGGGAGCACTCTCCAGCCAGCGGATCGGCCCGTCCCCCAGACCGGGCTCGGTCGCCCGGAGCCGCAGCGCGAAGCGGTAGAGCTCCAGCATCGAGGCGGCGTCACCGGTCTGCGCCCCGGCCGTCCGGTCCGCCCAGTCGGCGGGCTGCGGCAGCCACGGCGGCCGCGCCGCGCCGTCGGGGCTGAAGCCGAACGGCGGCTCCTTCCCCGACCACGGCATCGGGACGCGGCAGCCGTCCCGCCCCGGCACGGTGCCGCCGGAGCGCAGGTACATCGGGTCCTGCAGCCGCTCGGCCGGGATGTCCTCGACCTCGGGAAGCCCCAGTTCCTCGCCCTGGTAGAGGTAGACCGAGCCGGGCAGCGCCAGCGTCAGCAGCGCGGCGGCGCGCGCCCTGCGGGTACCGAGCACCAGGTCGGTCGGGGTGCCGTGGGCCTTGGTCGCGAAGTCGAAGCCGGTGTCGGAGCGGCCGTAACGGGTCACCGTGCGGGTCACGTCGTGGTTGGACAGCACCCAGGTGACGGGCGCGCCCACCGGCTCGTGCGCGGCGAGCGTCGTGTCGATGGACGCGCGGAGCAGCGCCGCGTCCCAGGGGCACGACATGAAGTCGAAGTTGAAGGCGGTGTGCATCTCGTCGTGCCGCAGATACCGCGCGAACCGCTCCGCGTCGGGCATCCACACCTCACCGATGAGCGCGCGGCTGCCGGGATAGGAGTCGGCGATCCGGCGCCAGGAGCGGTAGATGTCGTGCAGCTCGTCGCGGTCGTCGTAGGGGTGCGGGCCGTTCCGGTCCTCGGTCAGGTCCGGCAGGGCCGGGTCCTTCACGGGCAGGCTCGCGGAGTCGATGCGCACTCCCGCCGCGCCCCGGTCGAACCAGAAGCGCAGCACGTCCTCGTGCTCGCGCCGCACGTCCGGGTGCTCCCAGTTCAGGTCCGGCTGCTGGCTGTCGAACAGGTGCAGGTACCAGTCGCCGGGCGTTCCGTCGTCGTTCACGGTCCGCGTCCAGGGCACCCCGCCGAACTGGGACGGCCAGTTGTTGGGCGGCAGTTCGCCGTGCTCGCCGCGCCCGGGCCGGAACCAGAAGCGTTCCCTGGCCGGACTGCCGGGACCGGCCGCCAGCGCCTCGCGGAACCACGGGTGGGCGGACGAGACATGGTTCGGGACGATGTCGATGATGCTGCGGATCCCCAGGTCCAGTGCCTCGGAGATCAGCTTCTCGGCCTCGGCCAGGGTGCCGAACACCGGGTCGATGTCCCGGTAGTCGGCGACGTCGTAGCCGCCGTCGAACATGGGGGAGGGGTACCAGGGGTTGAACCAGAGGGCGTCCACGCCCAGCTCGCCGAGGTACGGCAGCTTGGCCCGGACACCGGCGAGGTCTCCGATCCCGTCGCCGTTGCCGTCGGCGAAACTACGCGGGTACACCTGGTAAATGACCGCGTTGCGCCACCAGTCGCCCGCAGCGGGGTGGTGGTCGGAGACGGGCGGGCGGGTGTCTGCCACGGAGACGTCCTTTCGGGCAGGAGGGACCCCGCCGCCGGCCATTCAGCGGGGATGGGGCAGGGGACCGGCGGCGGAGTTCTGAGGGGTTCAGTCCTGGCGAAGCGCTGGTCAGCCCTTGAGGCTGCCCGCGGTCAGACCGGACATGATGTTGCGCTGGAAGAGCAGGAAGATGGCGATCGTCGGCAGGGCCGAGATGGCCAGCGCGGCGATGAGGACGTTCTGCGGCACGCCCTGCGAGAGGGAGTTGATCCCGATGTTGATCGGCTGCTTGTCCGTGTCGGGCTGCACCAGCATCGGCCAGAGGAAGTCCTTCCACACGTTGACCACCGCGAAGATGGACACCACGCCGAGGATCGGTCTGGACATCGGCAGCACGATCGACCACAGGGTCCGCAGCGGACTCGCCCCGTCGATCGCCGCCGCGGACATCAGGTCCTCGGGGATCGAGTCGAAGAACCGCTTCAGAAGGAAGATGTTGAACCCGTTGGCCACGGTGGGCAGCCAGATCGCCCAGGGGGTGCCGATCAGATTGATGTGCAGCAGCGGCAGGTCGAGCACGGTCAGGTACTGCGGCACGATCAGCACGGCGGCCGGGATCATCAGCGTGGCCAGCATCATGCCGAGGATCAGATTCCCCAGCACCGGCCGCAGCTTGGAGATCGCGTAGGCCGCGGCCACGTCGAAGACCAGCTGGAAGGCGAGCGCGCCGAAGGCGTAGTACATCGTGTTGAACAGCAGCCGGGCGATCTTCAGCTGGCTCCACGCCGTCTTGTAGGTGCCCGGCTTCGGGTCCTTGGGGAAGAGGGTCGGCGGATTCTGGAGCACTTCCTGCGCGGATTTGAAGCCGCCGGAGACCATCCAGTAGAGCGGCCCCAGGAAGACCAGGGTGAAGACCACGACGGTCAGCGAGAGAACGGTCCAGTAGATGAGCTTCCCGCGGGGCCTGTTCAGCGCGGCCGCGGATATCAGGGTGCGCTGCTGCGGTTGGTTCGCTGCCATGTCCTTCTCCCCGTCCTAGTCGCTGTTGCGGCTGAGCCGCGCGTACAGGCCGGAGAATCCGCCGAGTACCACCAGCATGATGAGTCCGAGCGCCGAGGCGCTGCCGAAGCTGTCGTAGCGGAACGCGTACTGGTACACCATGTAGACCACGGTCCCGGTGGAGTTCTCCGGGCCGGCGCCGCCGGTGAGCAGATAGACGTTGGTGAATTCCTGCATCGTCGCCACGATCTGGAGCAGCAGCATCAGCGACAGGACCGGCCTGGTCTGCGGGATGGTGATGTGCCAGATCTTGCTCAGCAGCCCGGCACCGTCCAGGTCGGCGGCCTCGTACAGCTCACCTGGCACGTTCTGCAGTGCCGCCAGGTAGATGAGGGTGGCACCGCCGGCGCTCATCCAGGTGGCCGCGATCACCACGGAGATCATCGCGGTGCTCGACGAGTCCAGCCAGGCCTGTTCCGGCAGGTGCAGGAAATGCAGGATGTGATTGAAGAGGCCGTATTCCGGGTTGTAGAAGTACTTGAAGAGCAGCACCCCGGCGACCGGCGGCAGCATCACCGGCAGATACACCAGGATGCGCAGATACGCCTGGGCGTGCCGGAATTCGTTGAGAACGATGGCGATGACGAACGGCACCGCGAATCCGATCACCAGCGCGTACAGCGTGAACTGCATCGTGTTGCGCCAGGCCGGCCAGAACCCCGGGTCGTTCCAGACCGTTTCGAGGTTCTTCCAGCCCACCCAGGTGGTCTCGCCGCGCTTGGTCTTCTGGAAGCTCATGATGACTTCGCGGACCATCGGATACCAGGAGAAGAATCCGAAGCAGAGCACCGCGCCGATCATGAATGCATGCGCCTGCAGATCGCGGCGCAGTCTCCGGCCGAACCCCGCGCGGGCGTTCTCGTCCGGAAGTCCCGGACGGCGCCGGGAACCCCTCGGCGACGACTGCCCGGAACCGCGTTTGGCCTTGTTGTGGGAGACGGTGGTCGCCGCCATGAGAACTCCTCGACTGGGGCCGGGGGCATCCCCGGTGGGCACAGCTGCTGATCGGCGGACGGTTGCCGCGGCGCGGGGGCCGGCGCTCCGGCCGGCCCCCGCGCCCGCTGCTACTGGCTGGCGGCCAGCAACGTGTTGACCTGCGTCTCAGCGGTGGAGAGGAGCTTGCCGATGTCGGCGTTCTTGTTGGTCAGCGCACCCGACATCGCGTTGTCCAGGACCGTGTAGATCTTCTGGGCGTTCGGCGGCTCGGGCTTCACCGGGACCTGGGCGGCCACGTAGGTGGCGAAGTTCTCGACCGGTACGGTCGCGCTCGCGGTCTTGGTGGAGGTGTCCTTGTCCTTCGACGCGCCGGTGAAGAAGAACGGCTGCGGCAGTCCGACCGGGATGCCGTCGGTCTTGTTGCGGGCGTAGTTGAACTGGCCCTTCTCCAGGGTCAGGAACTTGAAGTTGACCCAGGCGATGCCGGCCTTGATCTGGTCGGGCGTGGACGACTTCTTGAACATGTAGTCGGCGCCGCCGAACAGCGAGGTCTTGCCGCCCGGGATCGGCGCCATGCCGAGGTCCTCGAACTTGGCCTGGTACTGCTGGACGACGAGCGGGATGTCGTCAGGAGCACCGACGTACATACCGACCTTGCTGGTGCCCATGGCCTTCTGGACGTCGCCCCACGCGAGTCCGGGGGTCGCGGGCAGGCTGTTGTCGGTGAAGCGCATGTCATGCAGGGTCTGCAGGAGGGTCTTGCTCTCGTCCGTGTTGAAGGCGGCCTTCTTGCCGTCCTCGGAGGTCACCTGGCCGCCGAGCCCGTAGAGCTCCGAGGTGAAGTGCCAACCGCCCTGGTTGCCGCCGGCGTTCTCGATGAAGCCGTGGATGCCCTGGCTGCCCAGCTTGTCCTGGATCGTCTTGGCCGCGGCCCGCACGCCTTCCCAGGTGGTCGGGGGCTTGTTGGGGTCGAGACCGGCCTGGGTGAAGATCTTGCGGTTGTAGATCAGGCCCATCTGGTAGTTCGAGGTGGGCAGGCCGTACAGCTTGCCGCCGTCCTTCAGCACGTTCATGACGTTGGGGTCGATGTCGTTGAGGTTCGGAACGGTCTCCGGCGTGACGTACGGAGTGATGTCAGCGGCCTGACCCGCGTCCAGAACCTGGTCCTTGTCGGTCATGTACGTGTAGAAGGTGTCTGTTTGCGTTCCGCCCTTCATCATGGCCGTGAACTTCGCCGGATCCTCGCACGGGAATCCGTCCTTGCCGTTCACCGTGACGTTCGGGTAGAGCACCTTGAACGCGGCTATGTCGTCGAGCCACTGCTTGCGCTCGGCCGCCTTGGTGGTGGGCGGCATGCAGTCGACGCTGATGGTGACCTTGGTGCTGGGGTCCAGCTTGGCGCTCGCGCTCTTGTCACCTGAACCGGGGTCCTTGGCCGTGTCCTTGCTGTCGGAACATGCCGCGGCGGTCATGCCGACGCCGGCGACCAGCACGATGGCCACCAGCGTCCGGTAGCGGTTTGTCTTCATTGATCAACCCTTCCCCTGAACCACTGCGCGACGATGCTCCGCGCTCTGAGATCTGCGAACCCTGCGCGGTTGCGTGGCGCGGGGTGTGCGCCGCCGTCTCGGGTGGGCTCAAGGTACTGAACCCGATAGATGTCCGCAAGATTTCGCGCGAAGCTCGCAAAGACACGACTTGATTACGAAGCCGTTTCCCAGTCAGTGGTGTCGGGGAGGGTTGCCAACGAGATTGCCAACGAGATTGCCAACGACCGCCGGAGCCGGACCGGCCCTACCTGCTGGTCGCTTCCACCCCCGGCTGCTGGGGCTGTTCGGCCCGCGGCGCGGGGCCCGTGGAGCCGCGTACGACGAGCTCGGGCTCGAAGAGCAGCTCGTCGTGGTCGACCGGAGTGCCGCTGATCTGACCGCTGAGCAGGTCGACGGCGGCCCGGCCCATGGCTTCGATGGGCTGGCGCACGGTGGTGAGCGGCGGATCGATGCAATTCATGAACATCGAGTCGTCGTAGCCGATGACCGAGAAGTCCTGGGGCACCGACAGCCCGCGGCGGCGGGCGGACCGGATGGCGCCCAGCGCGATCGGGTCGCTCGCGCAGATGACGGCGGTGACGCCGCGCTGGATCAGCCGGCTGGCCGCGGCCTGCCCGCCCTCCAGGGTGAACAGCGCGTGTTCGACGGCGGTGTCCGGGAGTTCGCCGCCGCGCTGCCCGATCCAGCGGCGGGCCGCGGCGAGCTTGCGCCGCGACGGAACGTGGTCGGGCGGGCCCAGGATCAGGCCGATCCGCTCATGGCCGAGCGACGCGAGATGGGTCATCCCCTGTTCCACGGCGACCGCGTCGTCGCAGGACACCCTCGGGAAGTCGAGATCGTCGATGGCGGCGTTCATCAGCACGGTGGGCAGATTGCGCTCGGCGAGCCGGGCGTAGTGCTCGTGCGACGACTCGGCCTGGGCGTACAGACCGCCGAAGAAGATCGCCCCGGAGACGTGCTGCTGCAGCAGCAACTCCACGTAGTCGGCCTCCGACACCCCACCGACGGTCTGGGTGCAGAGCACGGGCGTGAACCCCTGCTGTGCCAGGGCGCCGCCCACCACCTCGGCGAAGGCCGGGAAGATCGGATTGGAAAGCTCCGGGAGAACGAGCCCGACAAGCCGGGCACGCTCCCCGCGCAGCTGGGTCGGTCGTTCGTAACCGAGCACATCGAGTGCGGTCAGCACTGCGGCTCTGGTCGCATCGGAGACTCCGGGCTTCCCGTTCAGCACTCGGCTGACGGTCGCCTCGCTCACCCCGACCTTCTTTGCCACCGTGGCAAGTCGTCGTGTCATGACGTCAACTCTAGTACAGGTTTCGCAAGTTTCTTGCGGGAAATTTGCGCCAATCCTGCAAGGTTCCGCGTCCGGCCCGGTGTCCGGTGGATCACCCCGGACACCGGTGATCCGTTACTGGCGGTAGCCGAGGACCGCCATCATGCCCACCTCCGCGTGGTAGACGTTGTGGCAGTGGATCATCCACAGTCCTGGATTGTCCGCGTCGAGATCGACGCTGAGTGTCCGTCCGGGCAGCACGATAGCGGTGTCCTTGCGGGCGCCGCCGCCGGTCAGCGAAAAGGTGTGCCCGTGCAGATGCAGGGGATGCCACATCCGGGTGTTGTTCGCGAGCGTCAGCCGGACCCGTTCGCCCTGCCGCACGTCATGGCGGACCGCCGGATCGTAAGCCGCCCCTTCGAAGGCCCAGTTGTAGTTGGCCATGCTGCCGGTCAGCCGCAGCTCGACCGTGCGGTCCGGCGTCCGGCCCGGGTCCGGCAGGGCCACCGAAGGGTCGGGCCGCAGATCGCCGGCCTGGAGGAGCCGCCCGGACAGTTCCTGCGGGCGGTCGGCGGCGGTCGGCGCCGTTCCACCGCCGGTGCGCAGCACGTCCAGCGCCGCCGCGTCCTTCCCCTCCGCGAGGGCGACCAGCGGGAAGACCCCGTCACCCGCCGTGACCAGCACGTCGTACCGTTCGCCCATGCCGATCAGCAGCGCGTCGGTCGCGGCGTGCACGACGGGGTAACCGTCGGTGTGCGTGATGGTCATCCGGTGCCCGCCGAGCGCGACGCGGAAGGCGGTGTCGCCGCCCGCGTTGACGAAACGGATCCGGATCCGGTCGCCGGGCTTGGCGGTGAAGCCGCGCGGGGCTTGCGGGGCGCGCCCGTTGACGAGGTAGTACGGGTACTTCACATCGCCCGGGTCGCCGCCGAGCAGATCGCTGGTGGCGCCCGTCAGCATGCGGCTGGGTCCGGCCGGGGCGGCCGGGTCCTGGCTCGCCGGGCCGTCCATTCCTTCCATGCCGTCCATGCCGGAGTGGTCCGTCCCGCTCCGGCCACTGCTGCCGGCGGCCGCCGTGCCCGCGCTCTTGGTGAGCTCGGCGAGGACCGCGTCCGGGGTGCTGCCGTCGACCCCGTCCACCCAGTCGTCCAGGACGACGACCCACTCCTTGTCGTACTGCAGCGGCTCCTTCGGGTCCTCGACGATGAGCGGCGCGTACAGCCCGCGGTCCAGCTGCACGCCGGTGTGCGGATGGAACCAGTACGTGCCCGGCCGGGCGACCGCGAAGCGGTACGCGTAGTCGGCGCCGGCCTTGATGGCGGGCTGGGTCAGCCCCGGTACCCCGTCCATGTCGTTGCGCAGGGCGAGGCCGTGCCAGTGCGCGGACGTGGCCTGCGGCAGATGGTTGGCGAGCGTCGCGGACAGGGTGCCGCCCGCCGTCACCCGGATCTCCTTGCCGGGCAGTTCGCCGTCGTACGTCCAGGTCTTGACCGTGGGACCGCCGAGGTCCACGACGCCTTCGACGGCGGTCAGCCGGACCTCGCTGACCGGTCCGTCCCCGGCGCGCGCCTTCTCCGCGGCGACGACCTCGGGGCCGTCGGGCGCGAGGTATCCGTCTCCCGCGGACTGGGAGTTGCCGTGCCCGGGATGCCCTGACGACGCGGATCCGCCGGAACAGGCGGCGAGCAGGCCGCCTCCGGCGACCGCGATTCCCGCGCCGAGCACGGCGCGGCGGTGGTAGGTACGCATGCTGAATACACCTCATGGGTGTCGATGGATGGGCAGGACGGACCGCGTGACCGTCCCCGGGGTACAGGCCCCGGGGCGGCCGGGCGGCGTCCTATATGCGCAGCACCGGCAGACGGGAGAGGGGTATCCGTGGGGGCGGTGGCCACGGCCACCGCCCCCGGGGGAGCAGGGAGCGGGCCGCCGCCACGGAGCCGGCCGGCGGGCCGGCCGGCAGGCCGAGGGCGGCGAGCAGGACGACGACGGCGGTGCCGAGCACGGCCAGGCAGAGCGTCAGCGGGCTCGTGTCGTGAGCGGGCCGGTGCGCGGGCGCCGGCCCGTGCCGGTCGGCGTCCTCATGCGCCATTCCCATCGCATCAGGGGAGGCGCCATGCTGGGAGGCCCGGTCCACGGCGGCGGGCCGCGTCTCCTCATGGCCGCCGCCCGCCGGATGGCCCACCGTGTGCATGGCAAAAATCCCGAGGAGGAGAGCGGCGAACAGGAGCATCCGGCGCGTCATCGCATACCCCTCTCCGGTATCGGAACCTGACAGGACCCTACACAAGCGCACCGACAACCGGGCGTTGGTCCCCACAGGTGTCCGACGGATCACCGGCGCCCGTTACGCAGGGCGCAAAACAGCAGGCAGTATGGGCACAGCAGTACGCCCCCACCGGCTCGTGCGTTCGGACGAGGTCCGAAACGTGCCAGAAACCGTGTGGTGGGATGCTCATGTGCCCCGAGGTGCCCCGCGGCGCGGGAGCAGGCAGCCTGATCAGCGAGGATGGGTGGAAATGGATAAGCAGCAGGAGTTCGTGCTCCGTACGCTCGAAGAGCGCGACATCCGCTTCGTACGGCTGTGGTTCACCGACGTGCTCGGCTATCTGAAGTCGGTCGCCGTCGCCCCCGCCGAACTGGAGCAGGCCTTCGACGAGGGCATCGGCTTCGACGGCTCGGCGATCGAGGGGTTCGCCCGGGTCTACGAGTCGGACATGATCGCCAAGCCCGACCCCAGCACGTTCCAGATCCTGCCGTGGCGTGCCGAGGGCCCCGGGACCGCGCGGATGTTCTGCGACATCCTCATGCCGGACGGCTCGCCCTCGTACGCCGACCCGCGCTATGTCCTCAAGCGCGCACTGGCCAAGACCTCCGACCTCGGGTTCACCTTCTACACCCACCCCGAGATCGAGTTCTTCCTGCTCAAGGACAAGCCGCTCGACGGCAGCATCCCCACCCCGGCCGACAACTCCGGCTACTTCGACCACACTCCGCAGAACGTCGGCATGGACTTCCGCCGCCAGGCGATCACCATGCTGGAGTCGATGGGCATCTCGGTGGAGTTCTCCCACCACGAGGGCGCGCCCGGCCAGCAGGAGATCGACCTCCGCTACGCCGACGCGCTGTCCACCGCCGACAACGTCATGACGTTCCGGCTGGTGATGAAGCAGGTCGCGCTGGAGCAGGGCGTGCACGCGACCTTCATGCCCAAGCCGTTCTCGGACTTCCCCGGCTCGGGCATGCACACCCACCTCTCCCTCTTCGAGGGCGACCGCAACGCGTTCTACGAGTCCGGCTCGGAGTTCCAGCTCTCCAAGGTCGGCCGCTCCTTCATCGCGGGACTGCTCAAGCACGCCGGCGAGATCTCCGCCGTCACCAACCAGTGGGTGAACTCCTACAAGCGCATCTGGGGCGGCTCGCAGCGCACCGCGGGCGCCGGCGGCGAGGCCCCCTCGTACATCTGCTGGGGCCACAACAACCGGTCCGCGCTCATCCGCGTCCCGATGTACAAGCCCGGCAAGACCGGCTCCACCCGCGTCGAGGTCCGCTCCATCGACTCCGGCGCCAACCCCTACCTCGCCTACGCGGTCCTGCTCGCCGCCGGCCTGAAGGGCATCCAGGAGGGCTACGAGCTCCCGCCCGGCGCCGACGACGACGTCTGGGCCCTCTCCGACGCCGAACGCCGCGCCCTGGGTATCGAGCCCCTCCCGCAGAACCTGGGCGAGGCCATCACCCTGATGGAGCGCAGCGAACTGGTCGCGGAAACGCTCGGCGAGCACGTCTTCGACTTCTTCCTGCGCAACAAGAAGCAGGAGTGGGAGGAGTACCGCTCCGAGGTGACGGCCTTCGAACTCCGCAAGAACCTCCCCAACCTGTAAGAGGGTCTCGTTCCTGACGGCATCCGGGCCGGTGGCGTCATGCCGTCGGCCCGGATGCCGTTTGCGCTGCCGCCCCTGGTGGCTACGGGGCCGGGGCGATGTTCTGGTTGGCGTGGAAGAGGTTGTCCGGGTCGTAGGTGCGTTTGAGCGCCGCGAGCCGGTCGTAGTGGTCGCCGTAGGTGGCCCTGACGCGGTCCTGGCTCTCGCCGGCGCCGATGAAGTTGACGTAGCCGCCGCCCATGGAGTGCGGGTGCAGGTCCTCCCAGTAGTTGACGCACCAGTCCTTCACGAGCCCCGCGTTGGCTGGGTCGGGGTCGATGCCGCCAATGACGCCGGACCACATGGCGTCCCGGTAGGCCCATGCCGTGTCGCCCGCGGCGACCCGGTGCGCGGCTCCGTCGACCGGGTAGAGGTGCATGGTCGACAGGTCGGTGGGGAGGTTCTCGGCGTACTTGGCGTGCACGTCGATGGCGTCGTCCGTGATCCGGTCGAAGAAGTCACCGCGCCAGTACCACTGCAGGCCCTTCGGGATCAGCTCGTCGAACATGGTCTGCAGCATGGGGTACGGCATCGGCGTCGAGAAGTGGAAGGCCGGCGTGCCCGCGTCGTTCACCGGGGCCAGGGCCTGCTCGATGCCGTCCGGGTCCCCGGTCCAGCACCACACGACACCGCACATCTTGCGGCCGTGGATCTCCTCGGGGAACGGGGGGCCGGGCGGGACGGCCAGGACGGCGAAGAAGCCGTTCAGGTCCTCGGGCGCCTGCGGCAGGAAGTCGCGGTACCAGCGCAGCACCTCGTGGATGTGGTCGACCGGCCAGAGGCTGATCGCGAGACCGACGGTGTGCACCGGGTGCAGCCGGAAGCGGAACGAGGTGACGATGCCGAAGTTCCCGCCGCCGCCGCGCAGCGCCCAGAACAGGTCCGGGTTCTCGTTCTCGCTCGCGGTGACGAAGCTGCCGTCGGCGAGCACCACGTCGGCGGCCACCAGACTGTCCATCGTGAGGCCGTACTTGCGGGTGAGGTGGCCGTGGCCGCCGCCGAGGGCGAGCCCGCCGACGCCGGTCGTCGACATGATGCCGGCGGGTACGGCCAGCCCGAACGCGTGGGTGGCGTGGTCCAGGTCGCCGAGCTGGGACCCGCCGCCGACCCGGGCGGTCTTCGCGGCGGGGTCGACGCGCACCCAGCGCATCGGTGACAGATCGACGGTGACGCCGTCGTCGACCAGGCACAGACCGGCGCCGCTGTGCCCGCCGCCCCGGACGGCGAGTTCCAGTCCCTGCTCACGGACGAAGTCCACCGCGGCCATGACGTCCGCCGTGTCGGAGCAGCGCACGATCGCGGCCGGGCGCTTGTCGACCATGGCGTTGTAGACCTTGCGGGCGTCCGGGTAGTCGGGATCCTCCGGAGCGATGACCGGGCCGCGCAACGCGGTCCGCATCGCTTCAAGTGTGCTGCCGTCCATGGCGATCTCCTCGGCGAGACTCGGGCCGCCTCCTCCACCCGGCCGCTCCCCGGCCGGGCCGCCGGTGGGCGGTTGTGCGCCGACGCCCTGGGCACCCTCCATCTGCCATGGGGCATCGCGGACCCCAGGCCGATACATCCAGCATCCCGCCGGTCGGGGAGGATCGCATGTTCACCCGGATGCCTGGTTTCGGCGGGAAGCGCACCATGAAGGAATGGACGGACGCTTCGCCGACATCAGCCCGGCCGGCCGCCTCGCGGATCCCGCGGAGGGGATCAGCCCGGAGGAACTCGCGCTCGCGGCCCGCAACCACGGCCTGCCGCTGGAGGCCCTGCGCTACGACCTGACCCCGCCGGGACTGCACTACGTGCTGGTCCACTACGACATCCCCGCCGCCCGGGAGGACGACTGGCGGCTCACCGTGGGAGGCAGCGTCCGGACGGCGCTGACGCTGGACATGGCGGCCCTGCGCTCGTTCCCCGCCGTCACCCACCGCGTGACGATGGAGTGCGCGGGCAACGGCCGGGCGCGGCTCACCCCGCGGCCGGTGAGCCAGCCGTGGCTGGTCGAGGCGGTCGGAACGGCCGAGTGGACCGGGGTGCCGCTGCGAGTGCTGCTCGCCGAGGCGGGAGTGGAACCGGCTGCCGTCGAGGCCGTCTTCCGCGGCGCGGACCACGGTGTCGAGCGCGGTGTCGAACAGGACTACCGGTGGAGTCTGCCGCTGGCGGTGGCCGCCGGCGCCGATCCTGACGTGCTGGTCGCGTACGCCATGAACGGGCTGCCCCTGCCGCCGCAGCACGGCCATCCGCTGCGGCTGGTGGTGCCCGGGTGGTACGGGATGGCGCAGGTGAAGTGGCTGCGCGGGATCACGCTCACCGACACGCCGTTCACCGGATTCCAGCAGACGGTGGCGTACCGCTACCGGCAGCGGGCCGGTGAACCCGGCGAGCCGGTCACCCGGATCGCCCCGCGGGCGCTGATGATCCCGCCCGGGTTCCCGGACTTCATGTCCAGGACCCGCGTCGTACGCCCCGGCCCGGTGCCGCTGGAGGGCAGGGCCTGGTCCGGGTTGGCACCGGTCACGAAGGCCGAGGTGAGTACGGACGACGGACGTTCCTGGCGGGCGGCCGAGCTCGCCCCGCCGGACGGGCACGACCGGGCCTGGCGGAGCTGGCGGGCGTCCTGGACGGCGGAGCCCGGCCGCCATGTGCTCAGCGCCCGCGCCACCGACGCCGAGGGCAACACCCAGCCGCTCGCCCAGCCGTGGAACCGCGGCGGCTTCGGCAACAACCTCGTCCAGCGGATCACCGTCCACTGCCTTCCGGACGACTGACCTGAGCCGGGGGTTGTCCGCGCGTCAGCCGGTGTACGCGGGGGCGAGCGCCGCCGGGGTCAGCGTGCGGGGCGTGCCGGTGCCGTCGGCGGGGACCGTGTAGAGGTCCGCGCCGAAGTCGCCCGGCAGCGAGTAGGCGACGGTGTGGTCGTCGGTCCAGACCGCCTGGTCGTCGACGCTGCGGTTCTCGGACAGCGGGGTCTCGCGCATCGTGGCGAGGTCGAGGGCGTAGAGCCGCCAGGGGGCGTCGGGGGACAGGCCCGGGACGCGCTTCTTGAAGACCAGACGGGTGCCGTCGGGCGAGAGCGACGGGCACTCCACGTTCGGGCGCAGCGTCGTCACGGTGCGGGCCGCGATGTCACCGCGGATGAGGTACGTCCTGCCGCCGGTGGCGAGCGTCGCGTAGAAGTGCCCGTCGTCGGCGAAGGTGACGCCCCAGAAGTTCACGTCGGTGGCGCGGTAGCGGTGGCCGTCCTTGAGGATCGTGAAGTCCTCCAGGCTGGCGTCGAGCCTGCCGGTCCTGACGTCGAGGATCGAGGTGCGGGTGGAGAAGTCGGTGCCCGCGTACGAGTCGCCGCCGACGAAGACCGTCCAGGCGGCGAGGTGGCCGCTGGGCGATACCCGGGCGCGGGTCGGGATCCCGTTCAGCGGGTAGTGCCGGGTCTCCTTGAGGTGGGAGTCGAGGACGACCGCGCGGTAGGTGTCCTGGACGGTGCCGTGCACGGACTGCAGACAGATGCCGGTGCCCGCGGCGGCGTGGAAGCGCAGACAGCGGACGCCCGAGGCGGTACGGGTCGCCCCGGGCGAGGCGGCGGGCACGGTGGCGAGTTCATCGCGGTGCGGACCCCAGGCCATGTTGCGGAAGACCATGAGCCGGGGCCCGGCCGGGGCCAGCGACACCGCGCCCTGGACGACCGGCGGGCCGCCGGCCTGCTCGGTGTTCCTGCGGGCGGCCCGGTCGGAGGCGTGCCAGACCGCCGCGCCCGCCACACAGGCGAGCACGGCGGCCGCCGCGACGAGGATCAGCAGCCGGTTCCGGGTGGTCATGGCGCCGGCTCCGCTCACGGTCAGCTGGTCCAGATGCCGGTGATGTCGGTGGCGGAGGCGGCGTTCCCCGCGTGCGAGGTGCCGAACATGTCCTCCAGGGTGCGCAGCAGGTTGTAGTGGTTGTACGTCGTCGACGAGGTGCTGCCCGGGGTGACGCGCTGTCCGTAGAGGACGGTGGGGATGCGGTTGCCGGCCAGCCGGTTGTCCTCGTCGAAGGTGACGATCAGCAGGCTGTTGTGGGTCTTGGCCCACGTGGCGTAAGCACCGAGATTGTTCTTGATCCAGGTGTCACCGGTGCCGACGGAGCAGTCGTGCATGTCGCTGCACAGGTTCGGCACGACGAACGAGACCTGCGGCAGCGTCGTGTAGTCCGAAGGGAACTGCGCGAACGTCTTGGCGCTGGAGGTCGGCACGTTGCTGAAGCCGAACCAGGGGTTGTGCTTCTGCGCGTACTTGCCGCTGCTGCAGGTGGTGGAGCCCTGGCTGGGGAGCGTCTCGTTGTAGCTGCCCCAGGTCTTGCCCGCGGCGATCAGCTCGGAGGCGAGGTTGGGCGCGGAGCTGAAGCCGGGGGTGACGCAGCTGTCGCCGGTCACGCCCTGGTTGCTGCCGGAGAACACCTGGTAGTAGTTCGGCTGGCTCGGGTGCGTGACGCCGTACGAGGCGGTGAGGTTCGCGCCGCCGGTCTTCAGCGAGTTGATGTAGGGGGCGCTGGAGCTGCCGATCACCTGGTTGTACGCGTGGTTCTCCATCATCACGACGATCACGTGGTCCGGAGTGGGGACGGCGGCCGCCGCGTGCGCGGTGGACGCGCCGCCGAGGCCGGCCCACAGGCCGACGGACGCGCCGGCCAGCCCGAGGGCGGCGGCGAGGGCGGTGAGGGGGCGACGCGGAACGGATATCGACAAGCCGGGCACGGCTTACCTCCGGTGGGGGGGGGTATGGGGGCGCGGAGCGCTGTCAGCGTAGGAGCGGCCGGCGGAACTGAGAAGATCCGCAGACGTGAATGGCCGGGAAACGAACGGTGCGGGCCCCCCGGGACGGGCGCGGCCCGCCGCCCGCACGGGCAGCGCCGTCTCCCCGGACCGGCAGCGCTGTCTCCCCGGACCGTGCCGCCGGCCGTCCGGACCGGCAGCGTCGTCTCCCCGGACCGTGCGCCGGCCGTCCGGACCGGTCCTGCCGGCCGCACGGACCGGCTCCGCCGTCACGGAACGGCGCGGGAACCGTCCGGTGCACGCCGTTCCAGGTCGGCGGCCGGGCGGTTACGCTCAGCTGGGACCTTGATCGCAGGCATGACGTACCGGAGGCGAGATGTCGCTGCCGCAGGGGCGCCGGAGCAGCACGTTCTCCCGGCTGCTGCGCCACGGGTTCACCGATCCGGCGGCGGCCGAGGTGCTGGTGGAGGCCGCGGGGCTGACCGCGGTACGGACCGATCCGGTGCTCCTGGACGCGCTCGGCGCGACGGCGGACCCCGATCAGGCGCTGCTGGGCCTGGTCCGGCTGGTGGAGGTGCTGGACGAGGGCGAGCGGCGGACCCTGCTCGACACCCTGACCAGCGCCAAACCGCTGCGCGACCGGCTGCTCGGGGTGCTCGGCGCCTCCGAGGCGCTCGGCGACCACCTCGCCCGGCACCCGCGCGACTGGCACGCGCTGGTGACGTACGAGTCCGCCGACCTGCACCCCGGCGTCGCCGAGTTCGAACGCGGGCTGGCCTCCGCCACCGACCCCGACCTGCTGCGCGCCGCCTACCGCCGCTGCATGCTGGCGATCGCCGCCCGCGATGTGTGCGGCACCAGTGACCTGGTGCAGACGGCCGCGGAGCTGGCCGACCTGGCCACCGCGACCGTGCGCGCGGCCCTCTCCATCGCCGCCGCCGAGGCACCGGAGGACGCGGCGCTGTGCCGGCTCGCGGTGATCGGCATGGGCAAGTGCGGCGGCCATGAACTGAACTACGTCTCGGACGTCGACGTGATCTTCGTGGCGGAACCGGCCGACGGCGCCGAGGAGGCCGGGGCGATGCGGGCCGCGACGCGGCTGGCCGCCCGGATGATGCGGGTCTGCTCCGACACCACCGCCGAGGGCACCATCTGGCCGGTCGACGCCAACCTGCGGCCGGAAGGCAAGAACGGCCCGCTGGTACGCACGCTTTCCAGCCATGTCGCGTACTACAAGCGGTGGGCCAAGACCTGGGAGTTCCAGGCGCTGCTCAAGGCCCGGCCGATGGCGGGCGACCGTGACCTGGGCCTGGCGTACGTCGAGGCGCTCTCGCCGATGGTGTGGCAGGCCGCCGACCGCGACCACTTCGTCACCGACGTCCAGCAGATGCGCCGCCGCGTCGTGGAGGGCATCCCCGCCGCGCACGTCGAGCGGGAGCTGAAGCTCGGTCCCGGCGGGCTGCGCGATGTCGAGTTCGCCGTCCAGCTCCTGCAGTTGGTGCACGGCAGAACCGATTCCTCACTGCGCAGCGGCACCACCCTCACCGCGCTCGCCCAACTCGCCGCCGGTGGTTACGTCGGCCGCGCGGACGCCGCCTCGCTCGATGCCGCCTACCGCTTCCTGCGGCTGATGGAGCACCGCATCCAGCTGTACCGGCTGCGCCGTACCCATCTGGTGCCGGACGACGAGGCCGGGCAGCGCCGCCTGGGCCGGTCGCTGGGCTTTCGCGCCAACCCCGTCGCCGAGCTGAACCGGGAGTGGAAGCGGCACGCCGTCGAGGTGCGCCGGCTGCACGAGAAGCTCTTCTACCGGCCGCTGCTCGACGCGGTCGCCCAGCTCGAACCGGTCGAGACCCGGCTCAGCAACAACGCCGCGATGCAGCGTCTGCAGGCACTGGGGTACGCCGATCCGGCCGCGGCCTACCGTCATCTGGAGGCGCTGGCCAGCGGCGTCAGCCGCAAGGCCGCCATCCAGCGCACCCTGCTGCCGGTCCTGCTCGGCTGGTTCGGGGACTCCGCCGACCCGGACGCCGGGCTCTTCGGCTTCCGCAAGGTCTCCGACGCGCTCGGCAAGACCCCCTGGTACCTGCGGCTGCTGCGGGACGAGGGCGCCGCCGCCGAGCATCTCGCCCGGGTGCTCTCCTCCGGCCGGCTCGCCCCCGACCTGCTGATGCGAGCCCCGGAGGCGGTCGCCCTGCTCGGCGCCCCCGAGGGCCTGCGGCCGCGGTCCGCGGTGGCGCTCGAACAGGAGGTGCTGGCCGCGGTCGGCCGCGCCGAAACCCCCGAACAGGCGGTCACCGCGGTCCGCGGCGTCCGGCGCCGCGAGCTGTTCCGGACGGCGGCGGCCGATGTCATCGGCGAGCTGGACGTGGACCAGGTGGGCACCGCCGTCACCGACATCAACGCGACCACCGTCGTCGGCGCCCTGCGGGCGGCCGTGAACGCCGTCGAGGCGGCGGACGGGCCCCTGGCGACCCGCTTCGCCGTCATCGGCATGGGCCGCTTCGGCGGGCGCGAACAGGGGTACGGCTCGGACGCCGACGTGATGTTCGTCCATGAACCGCTCGACGGCGCGGAGGAGGGCCGAGCCGCCGGACAGGCCCTCAAGATCGCCAACGAGCTGCGCCGGCTGCTGCAGATCCCCACCGCCGACCCGCCGCTGATCATGGACGCGGATCTGCGCCCGGAGGGCAAGAGCGGCCCGCTGGTGCGGTCGCTCGGCTCGTACGCCGCCTACTACCGGCGCTGGTCGCTGGGCTGGGAGAGCCAGGCGCTGCTGCGCGCCGACCCCATGGCAGGGGACCAGGGGCTCGGCGAACGCTTCATCGAGCTGATCGACCCGCTGCGGTACCCCGCGGACGGGCTCGACGAGGACGCGGTGCGCGAGATCCGGCGGCTCAAGGCCCGGATGGAGTCCGAGCGGATGCCGCGCGGCGCCGACCCCACCACGCACGCCAAGCTCGGCCGCGGCGGGCTCTCCGACGTCGAGTGGACCGTCCAGCTGCTGCAGATGCAGCACGGCGGGCGGCGGAAGGAACTGCGCACCACCCGTACCCGCCGGGCGCTGGAGGCCCTGCGCGCCGCCGGTCTGGTCGGCGCCGACGACGCGGCCGTCCTCGACGAGGCATGGGTGCTGGCCACCCGGGTCCGCAACGCGGTGATGCTGGTCCGCGGCCGCCCGGGGGACACGTTCCCCGGCGACGGCCGGGAGCTCGCCGCCGTGGGCCGCTACCTCGGCTACTCGGCCGGCCACGTCGGCGACATGGTCGAGGAGTACCGCCGGACGACCCGGCGGGCTCGCGCGGTCGTCGAGCGACTCTTCTACGAGTACGAGGCGTGACGGTACGAGGCTTACGAGGTGTGACGGCCGGCCGCGGAAACAGGCTCAGCGGAAACAGGCTCAGCGGCGGGCGGTCGCCGGGTAGCGGGGCAGGTGGTAGACGAAGCGGCCGTAGACCGCGTAGACCAGCGCGAAGCCGGCGCCCAGGCACACGGCGCCCCCTATGGCGTCGAGCCAGAAGTGGTTGGCCGTCGAGATGATCACGACCAGGGTCGCCAGCGGATAGAGCATGCCCAGCACCCTCACCCACAGCGGCCGGGCGAGCATCGCGACGGTGATGCCGCACCACAGAGACCAGCCGATGTGCATGGACGGCATCGCGGCGTACTGGTTCGACACGTGCGCCAGGTCGCCGGAGGCCATCGAGCCCCAGGTGTGGTGCGCCTTGACCGTGTCGATGAAGTCGA
This sequence comes from Streptomyces sp. SID13666, assembly GCF_010548325.1. Classification (NCBI taxonomy): domain Bacteria; kingdom Bacillati; phylum Actinomycetota; class Actinomycetes; order Kitasatosporales; family Streptomycetaceae; genus Streptomyces; species Streptomyces sp. SID13666. The sequence continues at coordinate 144,430 of NZ_JAAGLX010000017.1, forward strand.
TGCCGTGCATCAGCCGGGGTGGGGCGAGCGGATAGAAGTAGAAGCCGACCAGCGCGATACCCGTGGTGATGAAGAGGACCGTGCGGGCCGGGCCGTAGCGGCCCGGATGCTTGCGGTAGAGCCACACCAGGACGCCGATGGTGATGATGAAGTGCAGCGTCGCGTAGTAGTAGTTCATCCCTACGATGAGCCATGTCACCGAGTTCACGGCGTGGTTGACGCTGTGTTCGACGGCCAGCCCGAGGTGGTTCTCCACCTTCCAGATCCAGTTCGCGTGCCGCATCGCCGCCGACTGCTGCTCGGGGACGGCGTTCCGGACGAGCGAATACACCCAGTAACTGACCGCGATCAGTGCGATCTCGAACCACAGACGCGGTCTGCGGGGGGTGCGGAGCCTCGACACGAGGGTATGGCGGGGTGCCGTAGGGCCCTCGCTCGGCGCTCCATCGGAATCAGCGGAACCGATGGAGCGCGGCGGGGCGGCCGTACGGCCAGCCAGGATCTTCGCGGTCGGTTCCCCCATGGAGGAATAGTCTGCCAGACCCACGCGAGCTCGCAGATCAGACGCCGGTCGGATCCTGTGCATTCGATGTATGCCTTCCGGCCGACTGCTGGACCAGCAGCGGCGGTGTCTGGCTGCTGGGCACCGCGGCCGTCGAACCGCGTACGACCAGCTCCGGGAGGAAGACGAATTCGCTGTGCGGGGCGGGGGTGCCGCCGATCTCCTCCAGCAGCGCCCGCACCGCCGCCTGCCCCATGGCGGCCACCGGCTGCCGGATGGTGGTGAGCGGCGGATCGGTGAAGGCGATCAGCGGGGAATCGTCGAAACCTACGACGGAGACGTCTCCGGGCACCGACAGGCCCTGCTGCCGGGCGGCCCGGATGGCGCCCAGCGCCATCATGTCGGACGCACAGACGATCGCGGTGCAGCCGGACGCGATGAGCGCCGTCGCGGCCGCCTGGCCGCCCTCCAGCGTGTACAGCGAGTGTTGGATCAGTTGTTCGGACTGCTCGGCGGTCAGGCCCAGCACGTCCTCCATGCTGCTGATGAAGCCCTGGATCTTGCGGAGTACCGGCACGAAACGCTTCGGTCCGACCGCCAGTCCGATTTTCTCATGTCCGAGTGCCGCCAAATGGGTGACGGCCAGCCGCATCGCGCCCCGGTCGTCCGGGGACACGAACGGCGCCTTGATCCTGTCCGAGAAGCCGTTGATCAGCACGAACGGCACACCCTGGCCGTGCAGCCTGGCGTACCGCTCGGTGTCGGCGGTGGAGTCGGCGTGCAGACCGGAGACGAAGATGATCCCGGCGACGCCGCGTTCCACGAGCATCTCGACCAGCTCGTCCTCGGTCGAGCCGCCCGGCGTCTGGGTGGCCAGCAGCGGGGTGTACCCGTCGCGGGTCAGCGCCTGACCGATCACCTGTGCGAACGCCGGAAAGATCGGGTTCTCCAGCTCCGGGGTGATCAGACCGATCAGACCCGCGCTGCGCTGCCGCAGCCGGACCGGCCGTTCGTAGCCGAGCAGATCGAGCGCGGCCAGCACGGATTCACGGGTGGTGGCGGATACGCCGGGCTTGCCGTTGAGGACCCGGCTGACCGTTGCTTCGCTGACACCCGCCTGGGTTGCGATGTCAGCAAGCCTTGCGGTCACAGCACCGGATGCTAGGGGACGGATGGCAGCCACGTCAGATCGCCCACCAAATCGTGGTGTCCGCGGGGATGACGGCGTTCGCTCCGTCCGCGGTGAAACCGGCTCCGGCGAGCAGCGCGCGGCCGGGCGCCGGGATCGTGACGGGGGTTCCGCCGACGTTCGCGGTGCAGACGAACGAACCCTCGGCGCTGTCCCGGCGGAACGCCAGCACGCCGGACGGCGCCGCCAGCCAGGTCACCTCGGAACCCGCGCCCAGGGCGGGGTGTTCGCGGCGGACGGCCAGCGCCTCGCGGTAGAACTCCAGCGTCGAGGTGGGGTCGCCCTCCTGGGCCTCGACGCTGAGGCCGGCCCAGGCGTCGGGCTGCGGCAGCCAGCTGGGGCCGCCTTCGACCGGGCCGAAGCCGTACGGCGCCGTCGTGCCCGACCACGGCAGCGGTACGCGGCAGCCGTCACGGGTGCCGTCCTGGCCGGCGTTGCGGAAGAACGCCGGGTCCTGGCGCACCTCGTCCGGCAGGTCGGTGACCTCGGGCAGGCCCAGCTCCTCGCCCTGGTACAGGTATGCGGAGCCGGGCAGCGCCAGCATCAGCAGGGTCGCGGCCCGCGCCCGGCGCAGACCGAGCGCCTGGTCGCCGTCGGCGAAGCGGGTGGAGTGCCGCACCACGTCGTGGTTGGACAGCACCCAGGTGGCGGGCGCGCCGACCGAACCCATCGCGGCCAGCGACGTGTCGATGACCCGGCGCAGCGCGGCGGCGTCCCAACCGGACGTCAGGTACTCGAAGTTGAACGCCTGGTGCAGCTCGTCGGGGCGCAGGTACAGGGCGCTGCGCTCGACCGTCGGCGTCCACGCCTCGGCGACGGCGATCCGGTCGCCCGCGTACTCGTCCAGGATCTTGCGCCAGCTGCGGTAGATCTCGTGCACGCCGTCCTGGTCGAAGTACGGCATCGACGCGGTGCCCAGCAGCTTCAGCTGCTCGTGGGAGCCGATGTCGGGCAGGCCCGCGGCCTTGACCATGCCGTGGGCGACGTCGATCCGGAAGCCGTCGATGCCCAGGTCCAGCCAGAACCGCAGGATCGAGCGGAACTCGTCGTGCACGGCCGGGTGGTCCCAGTTGAAGTCCGGCTGCTCGGGGGCGAACAGGTGCAGGTACCAGTCGCCGGGGGCGCCGTCAGCGTTTACGGTCCGCGTCCAGGCCGGTCCGCCGAAGATGGACTCCCAGTCGTTGGGCGGGAGTTCACCACTGGCACCCTTGCCGGGGCGGAAGTGGAAGCGCTCGCGGATCGGCGAACCGGGGCCCTCGCGCAGCGCCTGCTTGAACCACTCGTGCTGGTCGGAGCAGTGGTTGGGGACCACGTCCACGATGACCCGCAGATCCAGCGCGTGGGCGGCTCGCACCAGGTCGTCGGCGTCCGTCAGGGTGCCGAACATCGGGTCGACGGCTCGGTAGTCCGCCACGTCGTAGCCGCCGTCGGCCTGCGGGGAGGCGTAGAACGGCGACAGCCACACGGCGTCCACCCCGAGCGACCGGAGGTAGGGCAGCCGGGCGGTGATCCCGGGCAGGTCGCCCATCCCGTCGCCGTTGCCGTCGGCGAAGCTGCGCGGGTAGACCTGGTAGATCACCGCGTCACGCCACCAGTCTCTGCGCCCGGCGTCGGCGGCGTTGTCGGCGGCGGAGCGGGGCGCGTCGGTGAGGTGCTGGCTCATGGATTCCCTTGATGTGTGCGGGGAACGACAGGTGGCGTGGGTGTGCGCGTTGCCGCTGGACGGATCAGGACTTGGCGGCGCCGGCGGTGAGGCCGGAGACCAGGTGGCGCTGGACCAGGAAGAAGACGAGGGCGGCCGGGATGGCGATGATCACCGCGGCAGCGGTCAGCGAACCCCAGTCCGCGCGCTGGTCGGTGGCGAGGGTGCGGATGCCGGCCGCCAGCGTGAAGTTCTCGTTGGTGCTCATGAACTGGCTCGCGTAGGCGACCTCGCCCCAGGCGGTCAGGAAGCTGTAGAAGGCGGTGACGGCCAGTCCCGGCCGGGCCAGCGGCAGGATCAGCCGCCAGAACGTGCCGAACGGGGTGAGCCCGTCGATCCGGCCCGCCTCGTCGATCTCGTGCGGGATGGTGTCGAAGTACCCCTTGAGCATCCAGGCGCAGAACGGCACCGAGATCGTGCAGTAGGTGACGATCAGACCGAGGTAGCTGTCGAGGAGGCCGAGGGTGCCGAGCAGGTTGTACAGCGGCACGATCAGCACGGCCATCGGGAACATCTGCGTCGTCAGGAAGGTCCACATCAGCTGCTTGTGGCCGGGGAACTTCATCCGCGAGATGGCGTAGCCGGCGCTCGCCGACAGCATGACGCCCAGCACGGTCGTCGCGGCCGCGACGATCACCGAGTTGAGGAACCACTTCGGGAAGTTGGTGTGCAGGATGTTCCGGTAGTTCTGCAGGCTCAGGTGGTCGAGGACGCCGCCCGGGTCCGTCCACGCGTTCTTCGGGCCGAAGGAGATGAACGCGATCCACAGCGCCGGGAAGATGGCGATCGCGCTGGCGACCATGAGCGTGGTGTGCAGGGCGACCGAGGCGCCGCGGCCGCGTTCGCCGCGCTGGCGGCCCGGACGGCGGGCGGGCTTCGCGGCGGAGCGGGCCGGGTCGGCGCTTCCCGTGGTGCCGGTGTGGGCTGTTGCACTCATCGTCATGGCTCCTTACGCCTGCTCGGTCTTGGCCTGGTAGCGGCGGTAGAAGGTGGAGAAGACCAGCAGGATGGCGAGGATGACCATGCCGTACGACGCGGCTCCGGAGTAGTCGGACACCCCGGTGAACGCCTTGCGGTAGGCGTAGGTCACGAGGATGTCGGTGTCCCCGCTGTTGTTCTGGCCCAGCAGCAGGAAGATGATCGGGAACATGTTGAAGGTCCAGATCACCCCGAGCAGGATCACGGTGTTGCTGACCGGGCGCAGGCCCGGCAGCGTGATGTTCAGGAACCGCTGCCAGGGGGAGGCGCCGTCCATCTCGGCGGCCTCGTAGAGCTCCTGGGGAACCGACTGCATGCCACCGAGCAGGGCGACCATCATGAAGGGTACGCCCGCCCAGACGTTGACCATGATGACGGCGACCTTCTGGGCGAAGGGGGTGCCCAGCCAGTCCTGGGCCGGCAGTCCGACCTGCGTGATCATCGAGTTGAACACGCCGTACTGCGAGTTGAGCATCAGCCGCCAGGCGAAGACGCTGACGAAGGCCGGGATGGCCCACGGCAGGATCAGTGACAGCCGGTAGAAGAGCCGGAACCGCACCGGGCGGTTGAGCAGCAGCGCCATCCCCATGCCGATGGCGTAGGTGAAGGCGACGCAGGTCACCGTCCAGGTGACGGTCCAGATGAGCCGGGGGTAGAAGTCACCGTCCTGGCCGGAGATGATCTTCCAGTAGTTGTCGAAGCCCACGATGTCGTACGACGCCGGGATGTGGACGGGGCCGATGTTCTTGGCGACCGTCATCTCGTTGGCGTTGGTGAACGACAGATAGGCGCCGTAACCCAGCGGGTACAGCACCAGGACGCCGATCACGATGACCACCGGGGCGACCATGGCCCAGGCGTACCAGTGCTTGTCCCACGACCGCTTGAAAGACGTCATGAGGCCGGCGCGCGGGGCCGTGCCGCGCGATTGCCTGTCAATGGTTGCGGTGGTCATCACTCATCGGCTCTTTCCACGATTACGGATGATGGTGCGAGTGGTGTCGCGGCCCCGGAGCGCCCCTCGGAACGGGGCGGGCGGGGTGGCTCGTTCCCCGGGGCCGCGCGTTCGGCCCGGCCCGGACGGCCGGGCGCGTGGGCCCCGGCCCTCCCAGGAGGAGGACAGGGGCCCCGGCCGACCGGACCGGAGTCTGGTGCCGCTGGGCTACTTGGTGAAGCCCGGCAGGAGCGTGGCGAACTCGGAGGCCGCCGCGTCCAGTCCGGCCTGGACCGAGACCTGGCCCTGCAGGATCTTCACGTACTGCTGCTGGAGCGGGGTGAAGAGGCTGCCGACCTGGGCGAGTGCCACCCGCGGGCGGGCGGTGTCCATGATGCTCTTGAAGCCGGCGATCTTCGGGTCGGCGGTCACCGCGGGGGTGTAGGCCGAGGTGCGGGTCGGCAGGGTGCCGGTCTTGGTCGCGATCGTGACCTGGCTGGCCGAGGAGGTCATGAACTCGGTGAACAGGTAGCTGGCGTCCAGGTTCTTGGAACCCTGGTAGACCGCGAGGTCGTGACCGCCGGTCGGCGCCTGCGGCTTGCCGGTGGAGCCGGCCGGGACCGGGGCGTAGCCGAGGTTCGACTCCTTGCCCTTGAAGGCCGAGCCGCTGATGTCGTCACTGACCGACCAGGGGCCCTGGATCAGCATGGCGACCTTGCCGTTCTTGAACGAGGTCTGCATGTTGTCGTAGGCGCTGGCGAAGTCGACCTTCGCCGAGGAGGTGTCGTAGATCTCCTTGGCCTTGGTGACCGCCTTGACGGCCTCCGGCGAGTTGATCGTGATCTTCTTGGCGGCCGCGTCGGCGAGGTCGGTGCCCTCGCCGAAGAGCAGCGGCATCAGGAAGTACGTGTCCGGGTTGACGTAGGTGCCGGTGACCCCGGTCTTGTCCTTGATCGTCTTCGAGACGGAGATGAACTCGTCCCACGTGGTCGGCGGCTTGGTGATGCCGGCCTTGGCGAAGAGCTCCTTGTTGTACAGCAGGCCCAGGGTGTCGGTGACCGACGGGACCCCGTAGGTCTTGCCCTCGTACTTGGTGGTGTTGAGCGGGCCCTGCGTGAAGTCGCCGGTGTCCTTGAGGGCGGCGGTGCCGTCCAGCGGGGCGATGTAGTGGTTGGAGGCGTACTCCGGGATCAGGCCGACATCGGCCCGGACCACGTCGGGGGCGCCCTTGCCGCTCTGCGCCGCCGTCTTGAACTTGTTCTCCACGTCGGAGAACGGGACGTTGACGTACTTGACCTTGATCTTCGGGTACTTCGCCATGAAGTCCTTGATCAGGCTCTGGTAGACAGGCGCCTCGTTGGTGGCGTCCGAGGTGTCCCAGTACGTGATGTCCCCGGAAACTCCGGCCGGGTCCTTCGCCGCGTCCCCGGTGCTCTTGTTGTCGCTGCTGCCGCCACAGGCGGTGGCTCCGAGAACGATGGCCGCGGCCATCGCCACGGCGGATATGCCGCGTCGCATACCTGTCTCCTTGATGAGGGTAAAACCCGGTTCACCCTGGAGTGGGTGATGCGCGCCGCTTGTGCTGTGCGGCTGCTCGGGCTGGGCAGGAACGTAACAGCGATGTAAGACCTTGCGAAAGAGCCTGCAAGAAAGTTTCCGCAGGGTCTGCCGAATGTGACATCCCCGTTACCTGCGGATGTCCGGTGCAGGCCCAGGGCCTGAAGAAGTCCGTTGCAAGGTCTTGCTGCAAGGAGCGGGCAGCGATAGCGTCCGCAGCGCCCGGCGGTGCTGCCGGGCGGCCGCGGGACTCGGCGCGTAGTGCCCCGGCACGAGCTTTCCGTATCGAGGAGACCCGCCCGTGTCCGTACCCGCACGCATACGACGTGTGGCAGCGACGGTGGTGTCGGCGCTGCTGCTGGCCACCGTGCCGGCCGCCGTGCCCGCCCTGGCCGCCGCGCCACCCGCCCCGCCGTCCGACGCGGCGCTCGCCGCCCAGCCGGCCCGCCACGACCTCACGCGTGAGCAGTTCTACTTCGTCCTGCCGGACCGCTTCGCCAACGGCGACACCCGCAACGACACCGGCGGGCTCACCGGCTCCCGGCTGGTCACCGGCTACGACCCCACCGACAAGGGCTTCTACCAGGGCGGCGACCTCAAGGGCCTGACCGGGAAGCTCGACTACATCAAGGGGCTCGGCACCACCGCCATCTGGATGGCGCCGATCTTCAAGAACCAGCCCGTGCAGGGCACCGGTAAGGACGCGTCGGCCGGCTACCACGGCTACTGGATCACTGACTTCACCCAGGTCGACCCGCACTTCGGGACCAACGACGACCTGAAGAAGCTCATCGCCGCCGCCCACGCCAAGGGCATGAAGATCTTCTTCGATGTCATCACCAACCACACCGCCGACGTCGTGGACTACAAGGAGAAGGCGTACTCCTACCTCTCCAAGGGCGCGTTCCCGTACCTGAGCAAGGACGGCACGCCCTTCGACGACTCCGACCACGCCACGGCCGCAGCGGGCAAGGACTTCCCGGCGGTCGACGCCGACTCCTTCCCGCGGACCCCCGTCGTGGCGCCGGAGAAGAAGAACCTCAAGGTGCCGGCGTGGCTCAACGACCCGGCGATGTACCACAACCGTGGCGACTCCACCTACGCCGGGGAGAGCACCGACCAGGGCGACTTCTCCGGCCTCGACGACCTGTGGACCGAACGTCCCGAGGTCGTCCAGGGCATGGCGAAGATCTACGAGAAGTGGGTCAAGGACTTCGCGATCGACGGCTTCCGGATCGACACCGTCAAACACGTCGACCTGCCGTTCTGGACCCAGTGGGCCACCGCGCTGGACACGTACGCCGCCCAGCACGGCCGGAAGAACTTCTTCATGTTCGGCGAGGTCTACTCCGCCGACACGGCGATCACCTCGCCCTACGTCACCCAGGGCCGGCTCGACGCGACCCTGGACTTCCCGTTCCAGGACGCCGCCCGCTCCTACGCCTCCCAGGGCGGCTCCGCGGCCAAGCTGTCCGGCCTGTTCGCGCAGGACTACCGGTACACCACCGACAAGGCCAACGCCTACGAGTCGGTGACGTTCCTCGGCAACCACGACATGGGCCGGATCGGGACGTTCCTGAAGCAGGACAACCCCGGCGCCACCGACGCGGAGCTGGTGCGGCGGGACCAGCTCGCCAACGAGCTGATGTTCCTCAGCCGCGGCAACCCCGTCGTCTACTACGGCGACGAGCAGGGCTTCACCGGGGCCGGCGGCGACAAGGACGCCCGGCAGACCATGTTCGCCTCCCAGGTCGCCGACTACCTCGACGACGACGAGCTGGGCACCGACCGCACCCACGCCGGCGACGCCTACGACACCGCGGCGCCGCTGTACCGGACGATCGCCGCGCTCTCGAAGCTGACCAAGGAGAACCCGGCGCTGCGCGACGGCGTGCAGACCGAGCGGTACGCGGCCGACGGCGCGGGCGTGTACGCGTACTCCCGTACGGACCCGAAGGCGCGGACCGAGTACCTGGTCGCGGTGAACAACGCGGCCGAGGCGAAGACCGTGGCGGTGCCGACCGGCGCGGCCGGGGCGGACCTCCGCGCGCTCCACGGCGCCACCGGCACCCTGCACAGCGGCGGCGACAGCAAGGTCACCGTGACCGTCCCCGCGCTGTCCACCGTCGTCTACAAGGCGGACAAGCCACTCGGCGCCCCGGCCACCCGGCCGTCGATCGCGCTGCAGGCCCCCGCCGCCGGCGCGACCGGCACCGTAGAGATCTCCGCCGGCGTGACCGGCGGGCAGCTCGACCGGGTGGTCTTCGCCGCCCAGGTCGGCAACGCCAAGTGGCAGGTGCTCGGCTCCGCCGACCACGCGCCCTACACCGTCACCCAGGCGCTCGACGCGGCCGTCCCCGCCGGGACCGCCCTGCGCTACAAGGCGGTGGTGACCGACTCCGCAGGCCACATCAGCAGCGCGACCGCCGCCACCACCAGCGGCGCACCGGTCCGGCCGACGCCGCCCAGCGCCGTCTCCCGCGACTACGCGGTCGTGCACTACCAGCGCACCGACGGCGACTACACCGACTGGGGCCTGTACACCTGGGGCGACATCGCCGACGGCGAGGGCACCACCTGGCCGGCCGGCAAGCCCTTCTCCGGGCGCGACGCCTACGGCGCCTTCGCCTACGTCAAGCTCAAGCCGGGCGCGTCCAGCGTCGGCTTCATCGCCGTCGACAAGAACGGCGTCAAGGACACCGACGCGGACCGGTCCGTCGACCTCACGAAGACCGGCGAGGTGTGGATCAAGCAGGGCAGCACCGAGGTGCTGAACGCGCCGCCCACGGGCGCCTACCCGCCGCAGGACACCACCAAGGCCGTCCTGCACTACCAGCGCGCCGACGGCGACTACGCCCACTGGGGCCTGCACACCTGGACCGGCGCCGCCACGCCCACCGACTGGACCAAGCCGCTCCAGCCGACCCGGATCGACGCCTATGGTGCCGTGTACGAGGTGCCGCTCGCCCCGGGTGCCACCTCGGTGAGCTACATCCTTCACAACGGCGACGCCAAGGACCTGCCCTCCGACCAGTCCCTGGACCTCGCCTCCAGCGGGCATGAGGTGTGGCTGTTGGCCGGCACGCAGAAGTACCTGCTCCCGCAGCCCAAGGGCACGGGCGGAGACCTCGACCTGAGCAAGGCGCAGGCGCAGTGGATCGACCGCGACACCGTCGCCTGGCACACCGACGCGAGCGCCTCCGCCAGCCAGCAGCTCGTCTACGCCCCCGACGGCGGCATCACCGTCAAGGACGGCGCCCTGTCCGACGAGGGCCACTGGCTGCGGCTGTCACCGGTCGCCGGCGGCCTGACCGCCGCCCAGAAGGCGAAGTACCCGCAGCTCAAGGAGTACGCGGCCTTCACCGTCGACCCACGCGACCGGGACCGGATCGGTGCCGCGCTGCCCGGCCAGCTCATCGCCACCCAGCGCGCCGCGAACGGGGCGCTGCTCGCCGCCACCGGTGTGCAGACGCAGGGGGTGCTCGACGACCTGTACGCCGCGAAGGCGCAGCGCGCGGCGCTCGGCCCGGTCTTCGACCACGGCCGGCCCGCCCTGTCGGTCTGGGCGCCCACCGCGCACAGCGTCGCGGTGGAGATCGACGGCAGGACCGTCCCCATGCGGCGCGACGCCGGCAGCGGCGTCTGGTCGGTGACCGGCGGCCGCGACTGGACGGGCAAGCCGTACCGGTACGCGGTCACCGTCTGGGCGCCGAGCGTCCAGAAGCTGGTCACCAACCTGGTGACCGACCCGTACTCGGTCGCCCTGACCGCCGACTCCGCCCGCAGCCTCCTCGTCGACCTGGCCGACCCGAAGCTCGCCCCCAAGGGCTGGCAGCGGCAGGCCAAACCGGCGGCGGTGCCGCTGGCCCAGGCGCAGATCCAGGAGCTGCACATCCGTGACTTCTCGGTCGCGGACACCACCGTCCCGGCCGCGCAGCGCGGCAAGTACACCGCCTTCACGGTTCCCGGTTCGGCGGGCATGACGCATCTGCGCGCGCTGGCGAAGGCCGGCACGGACTACGTGCACCTGCTGCCCGCGTTCGACTTCGCGACCGTCCCGGAGAAGACCGCCGACCAGGCGGTCCCGGACTGCGACCTCGCCTCCTTCCCGGCCGACTCCGAGAAGCAGCAGGAGTGCGTGGCCAAGGCCGCGGCCAAGGACGCCTACAACTGGGGCTACGACCCGTACCACTACACGGTCCCCGAGGGCTCCTACGCCACCGACCCGGACGGCGCCGGCCGCACCACCGAGTTCCGGCAGATGGTGCAGGGCCTGAACAACGCGGGGCTGCGGGTGGTGATGGACGTGGTCTACAACCACACCTCCGCCTCCGGCCAGGCCGACACCTCGGTCCTCGACAAGATCGTGCCCGGCTACTACCAGCGGCTGATGCCGGACGGCTCGGTCGCCAACTCCACCTGCTGCTCCAACACCGCGCCGGAGAACGCGATGATGGGCAAGCTGGTCGTCGACTCCCTCGTCACCTGGGCGAAGGAGTACAAGGTCGACGGCTTCCGCTTCGACCTGATGGGCCACCACCCGAAGGCGAACATCCTCGCCGTCCGCAAGGCGCTGGACGCGCTGACGCTCGCCAAGGACGGCGTCGACGGCAAGAAGATCATCATGTACGGCGAGGGCTGGAACTTCGGCGAGGTCGCCGACAACGCCCGCTTCGAGCAGGCCACCCAGGCCAACATGGCCGGCACCGGCATCGCCACCTTCAGCGACCGGGCCCGCGACGCCGTACGCGGCGGCAGCCCGTTCGACGCCGACCCCGGCGTGCAGGGCTTCGCCAGCGGCCTCTACACCGACCCCAACTCCTCGACCGCCAACGGCACCACCGCCGAGCAGAAGACCCGGCTGCTGCACTACCAGGACCTCATCAAGGTCGGGCTCACCGGCAACCTGAGCGCGTTCACCTTCACCGACTCCGCAGGCAAGCAGGTGCACGGCTCCGAGGTCGACTACAACGGCCGGCCCGCCGGATACGCGGCGGCACCGGGCGACGCCCTCGCCTACGTCGACGCGCACGACAACGAATCGCTGTACGACGCCCTCGCCTTCAAGCTCCCGGCCGCCACGACGGCCGCCGACCGGGCCAGGATGCAGGTGCTCGCCGAATCGACCGCCATGCTCTCCCAGGGCCCGGCGCTCTACCAGGCGGGCAGCGACCTGCTGCGCTCCAAGTCCCTGGACCGCAACTCCTTCGACTCCGGTGACTGGTTCAACGCCATCCACTGGGACTGCGCCACCGGCAACGGCTTCGGCCGCGGCCTCCCGCCGGCCGCCGACAACCGGTCCAAGTGGCCGTTCGCCAAGCCGCTGCTCACCTCACCCGCGCTGCACCCCGGCTGCGCCGAGATCACCGGCGCCTCCGCCGCCTACCAGGACCTGCTCAGGATCCGCTCCACGGAACCGGCCTTCGCACTGACCTCAGCGGCCCAGGTCCAGGACCGGCTCTCCTTCCCGCTGTCGGGCCAGGACGAGGCCCCGGGTGTCATCACGATGCGCCTCGGCGACCTGGTCGTCGTCTTCAACGCCACGACCACCGCCCGGACCCAGCGAGTCCCCGCCCTCACCGGCACCCCCTACGCCCTCCACCCGATCCAGTCCACCGGCTCCGACCCGATCGTCAGAACCGCCACCTACGACAGAACCACCGGAACCTTCACGATCCCGGCCCGCACGGTCGCGATCTACACGAAGCGATAACCGCGCGGAACGACGGACAGGGCCCGCCTCCCACCCGGGGGGCGGGTCTCGTCAGTCGACGAGCCGTTTCTCCAGGAGGGTTACCGCGTACCTGCTGCCCTTGCCACCGTCCTTGAGGGGTTGTTCGCCGGTCACGGTGTAGCCGGCGGACTCGTAGTACGCGCGCAGGCGGGGGTTGGTCGAGACACAGTCCAGGCGGCTCAGGGTGCGGCCGGTTCGGGTGATGCGGTGTTCAGCGTGGGTGAGCATCGCGCGGCCGAGGTTCGGCGGGGCGGTGGCGCGGTCGGTCATCAGGCGGTGGATGTAGCCCGCGACCGGGGGCTGCGGGCCCCAGGCGGGCTCGTCGTCCCACCACAGTTCCCAGCCGCCGACCGGGGCGGCGGCGCCGGTGTCGGCGAGCCAGACCTCGCCCTCCTTCATACGGAGCAGGAAGTGGTCCTCGCTCTTCTGGCCGGGCTTCCACTGGTCGATGCCGTGCCGCTGCATCCAGCGGGCGGCGCCGTCGTACAGGGCGACGAGGGCGGGTACGTCGTCCTCGGTGGCCTGCCGGAAGATCACACCGTCTCGTTGAAGATCGCTCATGGCCGTCATTCTCACCCGGAGCCCCCGGCCCGGAACCGGCCACCCCCGAGGGGACGTCCAGGGGATCATGAACGCCATATCCGTCACGATCCGTGACGCCGATCCCGGTGACCTGGACAGCATCGCCGACGTGCACCGCAGGGCCCGCGCCACGTACTACGAGGGGCACCTCCCCGAGGAGGCGTACAACGGCCCCGACGAACTGCGCCGCTGCCGGGAAGGCACCGAGCGCGCGATCGGGTCGGCCGACCGCAAGGTGCTCTGTGTGCTGCGCGAGGACCGGGTGGTCGCCTTCGCGGTGCTCGGCTTCCGGCCCGGCGAGGAGAAGCTCTTCCAGTTCCACGTCGACCCGGAGCTCTGGCGGGCGGGCCTCGGCAGCGCCCTGCACCGGGCGTGCGTCACGGCCTGGCAGGACGCCGCCGTGACCGCCGCCCGGCTGGAGGTCTTCGGGCCCAACCGGCGGGCCCAGGCGTTCTACGCCCGCCAGGGCTGGGCCGAGGACAGCCACGTGGACGACCACGTCACGATGTCCCTGGCCGTCCCCAGCCGCTGAGTCGCTACCCCAGCGCGTCCAGGGTCCTGCCGGTCGTCAGCCGGCCCGTCAGCTTGGCGTTCGCGCCGCGTTCCGCGCGGACGGCGAGCAGCGGGCCGTCCGCGCTCGCGCGGACGCCGCCGGTGGCCGAGACCTTGGTGACCTCGCGGCTGCCGGCCGCGAGCAGGAACCAGTGGCCGGCCGGGGACTTCCACATGACGCCGGCCAGCACGTGCTGGCCGAACCGGCTGCACGCGTTGGTGTCCTCGGCCTGTGCGGCCACCGCCGCGAGAGCGGTCGGCGACGAGCCGGGGGGCTGGAACTGCACCATCGCCTGCCCGGCGCCGCGCCAGGTGTCCGTCCGCGTGCACACCCACGACGCGGGTGCGCCGCCCTCGGGCAACCGCTGCTCGGCGAACTCCCAGTTGTTGACGGCCCGTACGCCCTGGCCGCGCAGCGCCCCGAGCCGGCACGCGCTGTGCGCCCAGTTCAGCAGGGCCTGCGACCCGGTGGCCTCGCGCGGCTGCCGGGCCGGGGCGGACGTGCCGCCCGGCGGCGGGGTGTACGTGAGATGGACCGGGGTCAGATCGCCCAGGTCGGTCAGCAGGAACGAGTGCTGTTCGACGACCTTTGCCGAGGAGCGGAACTGCAGCACCGGCCACGCCGTCCCGCACTGGCCCGCAGGGGCGCCCGCGCCCGGACTTCGGACGGGGTCGGTGACGCCATCGGCCGCGACGTGCAGCGGTTGTCCGGCACGGTTGGGCTGGAGCAGGTCGCGGGTCTGCGCGTCGTCGACCCAGGGGGCGGTCAGGAAGCGGGTGTTGCCGTCGACGCGGCCGACGACGACGGCCGCACCGGTGGTGACGTCCGCGTCGTCCACCCGCGCGAAGTCCAGCGCGGCGAAGCCCTTGCCGTCCTGCGGCTCCGCGTACCGGACGATCCGCATCCCGTCGTAGAGCACGACCACGGCCGCCTCGCCCACATCGCCCGCGTACAGCAGCTGCGGGGGCTGGGCGGGCAGGCCGCGCGAGGTGCCGGGGGTCGCCGAGACCTGCACCCGCTCCCCGGGCCGCGACCACACGGCGAGGGCGCGGCGCAGCAGGTCGGTGTCGTCCTTCCGGCCGCCCCGGGCCGGCCACGCGGTGAAGTCCATCCGTGCCGTGTGCTCCCACAGCGCGGTGTCGGCCCGTACCAGCGCCGACGACTCCAGCGGGCTCGCGGATCCGGCGGGCGTCCCGGCGGCGTACGAACCGGGGTCGCCGTCGTCGGAGCCGGCCAGCGGCAGCAGCACCGCCGCGACCACCACGGCCGCGCCCGCGAGGCCCGCGGCCCGCATGTGCTGCCGGCGGCGCAGCAGATCGGTCGGCCGCGCCTGCACCGTGCACGGGTCGAACTCGCCCCCGCCGAGCAGCGCCCGGACCGGCTCGCCGCCCTCACCGGCGGCCGCGGCCGCCTCGGCGACAGCGGTGCGGGGATCCGCGACGCCCGCCGCGGCCAGCACCTGCCGCACCTCGCGTTCGGCCAGCCCCTCCAGGGCGCTCAGCGCGAACGCGGCACGGGCGGGACTGCCGAGCGCGGAGAGCGAACGGTCCAGGGCGAGTTCGTCCGTACCGCCCGCCTTGGGGTGCAGCCGCAGCCCCCACACATGCGGCAACGGCAGCCAGCCGCGCGCCTCGTGGGCCCGCTTCCGCCACCCGTCCTCCGCGCCGTGCGCCACCGCCCCGCGCAGCACCTCCTGGCGCACCAGCGCGTACGC
>NZ_JAAGLX010000180.1:0-455 GCF_010548325.1 Streptomyces sp. SID13666
ACTACTGGTACGACGTGAACCGCCAGGGCAACCTGCTGGCCGACCCTCGTAGCATCGGCGTGCGCGCTGCCCAGCGTGCCGCCAGCCGCCTGGGGGCGCGGCCGGTGCCGACTTGCGAGGTGCCGGTGCTGTTCTCGGCCGAGCTGGCCGGTGGCCTGTTCGGCAGCTTCTTGTCGGCTATTTCCGGTGGCAACCTGTACCGCAAATCCTCGTTCCTGGAGGGGACCATTGGCCAGCGCCTGTTCCCCACCTGGCTGACCCTCGACGAGCGCCCGCACATTCCGCGGGCACTGGGCAGTGCCGCATTCGATGGCGACGGCCTGGCTACCTATGCCAAGCCGTTCGTCGACAAGGGCGAGCTGGTGTCGTACCTGCTGGGTACGTATTCCGGGCGCAAGCTGGGTTTGCCAAGCACGGCCAACGCCGGCGGCGTGCACAACCTGTTCGTCAGCCAC
>NZ_JAAGLX010000181.1:0-455 GCF_010548325.1 Streptomyces sp. SID13666
CGGCACGGACGACGAGAGCGGGCGCCCGCGCTTCGTCCGGGTCCGCCCCCTCCTGGAGGAGACGGCGCTCCAGGTCGTGGCCACCCTGCGCGCCCACGCGCCCGGCACCAGCTTCGCCGTGGAACGCACCAGCGGCCTCTTCCACGAGATGAGCTACCCGCCGCTCCACCTGGACCCGGCGCAGAGCGTCGCCCCCGCCGAGAAACTGCTGGCGGAGCCCACCGGTACGACGCCCCAGCCGGTGCTCAAGCTCCTCGCCCACCACGACGAGCTGTCCCCCGACGCCTTCCTGACCCGCGCGCGGGAGCTCGTCGGCGACCTGGTCTCGGTGACCAGGTCCAGCCCCACCGCCCTGCTGGAGATCAGCGCCCACGGCGTCTCCAAGGCCAGCACCCTGGCGCTGAGCTGCGCGGAACGCGGTATCCGTCCGGCGGAGGTGGCCGCCTTCGGCGACA
>NZ_JAAGLX010000182.1:0-455 GCF_010548325.1 Streptomyces sp. SID13666
GCAGGCGAAACCGGCGAGCAGTGGACGATGTTCCTGCTCGACCCGGCCGGCAACGCCCTGGAGTTCAAGGCGTTCGCCGACGACTCCCAAGTGTTCGCCACGTGACTACGCCGGGACCCCTGCGGCGCGTCCCGGCGGTGAATCGGCAGGTACGCCAGCTATTCATGGGCTGGTGGCTCAACAACCGGAACAAGCCCGGTTCGGGTCTTGGCCAAGTGGCCGCCGACGCAGCCTGACCCAGGTCTCGACCAACCCGGCGCAAGAGCGCGCCTCAACCTCAGACCGGAGACACACCATGTCGAAACCGACCTATGTCGCTGACCACATCGCCATCACCGAAGTGCTGGAAAAGTACAATCAGGGCGTCGCCAAGGCCGACAGCGCCATCATGAAGCCCGCGTTCGCCGAAGAGGCGACGATTTTCGGCGTGGAGAACGGCACGCTCTCCGGCGGTG
>NZ_JAAGLX010000183.1:0-453 GCF_010548325.1 Streptomyces sp. SID13666
GAGCCGGGGCCCGGAATCCGGGCACGCTCGCTTGACGGGATGGAGGACGAACCCGCACTCCTGAGCGTCACTCCTGAGCAAGTTTCGAGCGTTGCCGTATTGGCGGTAGACGGTTTGCAACTAGCAGCCATCGCATGGGTTCACCACGCAGCAGGGTCGGAGTCGTGGGACGAGGCGGTGCTGTTGTCGGAGACACCTCATGCGCAGTCGGGTTCGCTCCTGTGGGGGGTGTCGCACGCTTCTGCGGTGGATTGAGCTTGTTCCGCTTTGACGGACACCATTGGTGTGGTGGTCAGGCTGCGAGTGCGGTCTCGTATTCGGCAGGGCTGAGGTAGCCGAGGCTGCTGTGCAGTCGGTGCAAGTTGTACCAGCTCTCGATAAATTCGAAGATCGCGGTGCGGACAGCAACCCGGCTGGGCCAGGCGACGGTTCCGAGTACCTCGCGCTTGATGG
>NZ_JAAGLX010000184.1:0-448 GCF_010548325.1 Streptomyces sp. SID13666
TGGACCTGGCCAACCGCCAGGCCTGGTTCGACGCACGGGCGCAGCAGGGCTACCCGATCCTGGTGGCGGCGGATGGGAGTGGTGTGCTGGGCTATGCGTCGTTTGGCGACTGGCGGCCATTCGAGGGCTTTCGCAACACCGTTGAAAACTCGGTGTACATCCGTGGCGATCAGCGCGGCAAGGGATTGGGGCCGGTGCTGATGGCTGCGCTGGTCGAACGTGCACGCGAGTGTGGCAAGCATGTGATGGTGGCGGCCATCGAGAGCGGCAATGCAGCGTCGGTGCGCCTGCATGAGCGGCTGGGCTTCGTGGTGATCTGGCAGATGCCGCAGGTGGGGGTGAAGTTCGGCCGGTGGCTGGATTTGACCTTCATGCAGCTGGTGCTTAACCCCGGTGCCGAGCCAAGCTGAATCTGATTTTGCCGGTACTGGCCTCTTCGCGGGTAAAC
>NZ_JAAGLX010000185.1:0-447 GCF_010548325.1 Streptomyces sp. SID13666
TCTTCCAGTACCCCGGCACCTGACCGACGTACAGCGGTTTGTTGTCGGCCACGTTCCCGTTCGGGTCCTTCGCCGGGTTCTCCCGATAGGCGCCGGACATCGCGGGCCCGAACGTAGCGGTCCCCTTGGTCAGGTCGAAGTTGCCCCTGTTGGGATACATCCAGAGGTCGCCGTTGTAGTTCACCACCATCAGGTCCGCGAACTTGTCACCGGTGAAGTCGCCTGCCGTGTCGGCTTTGTCTCGGGGGGTGATGTAGAAGAAGTACTTCCGGGGATCCGACACATGCCCCGCGTCGTCAACGGCCCGTACGTACAGCACATTCGGCCCGGCGAGCGGCGGCTTGGCGCCGGACCAGGTGGTCGTCGTCGAGGTGGCGGCGCCGTTCGTGCGAGGGAGGGATCCCGTGTAGTTGGTCGCGTTGAAGGAGAATTCGTACTCGACCACAT
>NZ_JAAGLX010000186.1:0-445 GCF_010548325.1 Streptomyces sp. SID13666
GAGGGAGCTGAATCCCGTTCGGGGCGTGGTGAGTTGGCGGGCGAGGGCGGTACGGCGCGGGAGGATTCCGGGTCTTCCTCGGCGTCCGGAGGTTCCTGGACGTCAGTCTCCTGGGCGTCGGGCGTGCCTGATGTTGCCCTGGGCGTCTCGGTGTTCACGTCACCCTTGAGGTGGGTGGCCCACCATTCGTTGTCACGTGCGGTACGGGACCAGTGGGTGTGGAAGACCCAGCGGGTGCCACTCTCGCCCTCACCGGAGGGGACCTGGCGGCGCACCCGGCGCAGATGTCCGGCCACCCCGAGTTCGTTGAGGGTGGTGCGCACTGCTGCCTGGCCGTACAGGGGCTGCATCTTGGCGATGGTCTTGGCGTCCATGGCCGAGCTCTCGCAGAGCCGGTCGAGGAGGCTCGCCAGGTATGCGGCGCGGGCCGGGAGATGATCGAAGT
>NZ_JAAGLX010000187.1:0-445 GCF_010548325.1 Streptomyces sp. SID13666
CATCGCGACGGCCTGCCTGCTCTTCGGCGTGAGCGCGGTCTACCACCGCGGCACCTGGGGCCCGCGCGGGGAGGCGGTGCTCCGCCGGCTGGACCACGCCAACATCTTCCTGATCATCGCGGGGACCTATACCCCGCTGACCCTGCTTCTCCTGCCCGAATCCACCGGACGGCCCCTGCTCTGGGCGGTCTGGGCGGCCGCCGCGGCGGCATCGCCTTCCGGGTCTTCTGGGTCGGCGCCCCGCGCTGGCTCTACACACCGTGCTACATCGCGATGGGCTGGGCGGCGGTCTTCTTCCTGCCCGACTTCATGCGGACGGGCGGTATCGCGGTCCTGGTCCTCGTCATCGTCGGCGGGCTGCTCTACAGCGCGGGCGGCGTGATCTACGGGATCAAGCGGCCTAACCCGTCGCCGCGCTGGTTCGGCTTCCACGAGGTGTTCCACT
>NZ_JAAGLX010000188.1:0-441 GCF_010548325.1 Streptomyces sp. SID13666
AAATGCTTGGCCCGGCAGTGCCGTACCAGCCTGTTGTACCCACAGATATCAGTCATCAATCACCAACCTAATTTGCTGGCAGACGTTCCCAGTGAAAACCGGGGTGGAACTTTCTGTACCTGCTGAGACCCTTGTGTTAGAGCCTTAATCCAAAAAATCGATGTATTGTTTTACGGGTTTGGAAAACAGTGAGAATACGCGCAATCTGTTAACACCGAAACAACGCCAGCCATAACGGCGGGCCGGCGTCGAGGGCCCCATAAGGAAAGGATGACATTAAACTGTCAGGCCTCACAATTGCAGGTGATTCTAATTGTTATTTGGATCTATATCGTCGTATCTCACATATTCCTGAACTATGGAGGCAGCCATGATCGTTATTCCTGAAGCGTTGATGAAAGAATTTACGCTATCGACGGTGAAGCGAATCGCTCATGGACG
>NZ_JAAGLX010000189.1:0-439 GCF_010548325.1 Streptomyces sp. SID13666
CGCCCGGGCCCGCAACGGCGTCCCCACACCCGCGATCTCGGCGTCCGAGAGAGCGGCCATGGGGGAGACCACCGCGGCTCGCCGGGCCGGCAGATAGGCCGCCAGGAAGGTGACCCCGAGCCCGACGGCGTACGACGACACGGGAGTGACCCAGCCCACCACCATGTCCGCCGAGCTGAGGTTCATGCCGAACGCGCTCATCAGCTGGATCAGTCCGGCCGCGAGCCCGATCCCGGCGGCGAGGCCGAGCGTCAAGCCGACCAGGCCGAGCAGCACCGCCTCGGTCAGCACGGACCGGCGCACCTGTCGCCGGTCGGCGCCGAGTGCCCGCAACAAGCCCAGTGCGCGGGTGCGTTGGGCGATCAGCATCGAGAAGGTATTGACGATCAGGAAGACCCCGACGACCACCGCGATCCCGGCGAAGCCCAGCATCACGCAC
>NZ_JAAGLX010000018.1:0-150517 GCF_010548325.1 Streptomyces sp. SID13666
ATAGTGTTTCGGTGGTCATAGCGTTAGGGAAACGCCCGGTTACATTCCGAACCCGGAAGCTAAGCCTTTCAGCGCCGATGGTACTGCAGGGGGGACCCTGTGGGAGAGTAGGACGCCGCCGAACAATTTTTGAGAAGAAGCCCCCAGGCTATTGCCTGGGGGCTTCTTTGCGTTGTCGATACCGGCGTTCCCTACAGTGGTGCCATGCGCTACGACCTGATCATCTTCGACAACGACGGCGTCCTCGTGGACAGTGAGCCGATCTCCAACCGGATCCTCGCCGGCTATCTCACGGACCTCGGCCACCCCACGTCGTACGAGGAGTCGATCCGCGACTACATGGGCTCCGCGATGCACCGGGTCCACGAGCTGGTGTTGGAGCAGTCCGGGCAGAAGTTGCCGGCGGACTTCAACGACGTCTTCCACGCTCGGGTGTTCGAGGCGTTCCGGCGGGACCTCCAGCCCGTGCCCGGGGTCGGGGACGTCCTGGGGAAGCTGGCGGCGGAGGGGGTGCCGTACTGTCTCGCCTCGTCGGGGAGCCATGAGCGGATCCGGGTGGCGCTGCACAAGACCGCGCTCTTCGAGCACTTCGGTGAGGAGCGCATCTTCAGCTCGCAGGACGTCGGGCGCGGGAAGCCGGCGCCCGACCTCTTCCTGCACGCGGCACAGGTGATGGGAATCGCTCCCGGGCGGTGCGCGGTCGTCGAGGACAGCCCGCTGGGAGTGCAGGCGGCCGTGGCGGCCGGGATGGACGTGTACGGGTTCACCGCGATGACTCCCGCGGCCAAGCTCGGGGACGCCAATGCCCTGTTCAGCGAGATGCCCGAGCTCCTGGATCTGATCGTCTAACTTGTGACCCGCAACACCTACTCATCCGTAGCTTCGGGATCTACGCTGCTCGCTCATGGACGCATCTCTGCGGCATGGCCGGGCCTCGCTGGCGGTCAGCTTCTTCAGCCAGGGCGTGGTTTTCGCTCTGCTCGTGACCCGTATCCCGGCGATCCAGGATCGCTACGGCATCAGTGACGGGCTGCTGCCGGTCTTCCTCGCCGCGGTGCCGATCCTGGCCGGGGCGGGCAGCGTTGCGACCGAGCACCTGGTGAAGCGGGTGCGGCCCAGTGTCGTACTGCGGTGGGTCCAGCCGTTGGTCGCGCTGGTCCTGGTCGCGGCGGGTTCCGGGAACGCCATGTGGCAGATAGCCGTGGCGCTGGGCCTGTTCGGCATCTGTGTCGGCGGGCTCGACGCCTCCATGAACATGCTGGGTGTGAGCCTGCAGCGCACCTACGGCCGGAGCATCATGCTCGGCTTCCACGCCGCCTACAGCCTCGGCGGCATCACCGGCGCCTCGCTGGCGTGGGCCGGGGCGCACTGGCATCTGTCGCTCGCGGTGCTCTACGCGCCGGTCGCCGTCGTGCTGATCCCGCTCGTTCTCATCGGGAGCCGCTGGTACGTGGACCAGCGGCCGGAACCGGTGGCCGAGGGCGCGGCGGCTCCCGTGGCGACACCCGTGGTGATGCGGCTGCTGCTGCCGCTCTGCCTGGTGATGGCCTTCGCGTACATCGGGGACTCGACGGTCTCCAACTGGAGCGCGAAGTACCTGCAGGACACGCTCGGGAGCTCGGAGCAGCTGTCCACCGTTCCGTACAACATCTACATGGTGACGACGCTGCTCGGCCGGGCGGCCGGGGACCTCGGGGTGCGGCGCTTCGGCGGGGCCGCCGTGGTGCGGGCCGGTACGGTGCTCGCCGCGGTCGGGTTCGGGGTGGTCGCGGCGGCGCCGGGCCCGTGGGCCGGGATGCTCGGGTTCACGCTGCTGGGGTTCGGGCTGTGCGTCATCGTGCCGACGACGTTCGCGGCGGCGGGACGGCTGTTCCCCGGCGCCTCGGACACGGCCATCGCGCGGCTGAACATCTTCAACTACGTCGGTTTCCTGATCGGCGCCCCGCTCGTGGGTGCGATCGGTGACGCGTGGAGCTACCGGGGCGCGATGCTGATCCCCATGGTGCTGGTGCTGGCGACCCTGCTCTATGCCAAGTCGTTCGACACCGGCGAGGCCCGATACCGTGTCGGCCATGAGCGGCCGCGCACAGCTGATGTGGGATGAGCAGGTAACAGGTTACGACTTCGGCCCCGGGCATCCGATGGACCCGGTGCGGCTGTCGCTCACGATGCGGCTGGTCGAGGCTTTCGGGCTGGACCAGGCGCTCAAGGTGACCTCCGCGCCGGCCGCCGGGGACTCCACGCTGGGGTTGGTGCACCGCGCCGACTACGTGGCCGCGGTGCGGCGGGTCTCCGCCGATCCGCACTCGGTGGAGCTGGACTACGGCCTCGGTACCGAGGACAACCCGGCCTTCGCGGGCATGCACCGGGCCTCCGCGCTGATCGCCGGGCAGTCCGTCGGGGCGGCCGAGGCGGTGTGGAGCGGTGACGTTGCTCACGCGGTGAACTTCGCCGGCGGCCTGCATCATGCGATGCCGGGCTCCGCCGCGGGCTTCTGCGTCTACAACGACGCGGCGCTGGCGGTGGCGCGGCTGCTGGAGCTCGGTGCGGAGCGCGTGGTCTACGTGGATGTCGATGTGCACCACGGGGACGGGGTGCAGGCCGTCTTCTGGGACGATCCGCGCGTTCTGACGATCTCGCTGCACGAGCACCCGCGGACGCTGTTCCCGCAGACCGGCTGGCCGGAGGAGACCGGTGGCGCCGGCGCGGAGGGCGGGGCGGTGAACATCGCGCTACCGGCCGGGACGGGCGACGCGGGGTGGCTGCGGGCGTTCCACGCCGTCGTACCGGAGCTGATCGCGGCCTTCCGGCCGCAGGTCGTCGTCTCGCAGCATGGCGCGGACACCCATTTCGAGGACCCGCTGGCGCATCTCGCGGTGAGTCTGGACGCGCAGCGCGCGGTCGCCGAGGCGTGTCACGAGCTGGCGCACGAGCACGCGGAGGGCCGGTGGGTGGCGCTCGGCGGGGGCGGCTACGCGGTGACGGACGTCGTACCGCGCTCCTGGACGCATCTGGTGGCGATCGCCGCGGGCACGCCGATCGATCCCGCCGCCGAGACGCCGGAGGCGTGGCGGCACGAGGTGTACCGGGCGGCGCGGGCCGTGGCGCCCGCGCGGATGACGGACGGCCGTCACCCGGTCGTCTGGCGGAGTTTCGAGGAGGCGGGGTACGACCCGGCGGACCGCCTCGACCAGGCGGTTCTGGCGACCCGGCGCGCGGTGTTCCCGCTGCACGGCCTGCTGGCCTGAGCCGGCCGAACGGGCGGGCAGGAGAAGCGAGCGGGATGGGTGGTATTGAGCACCAATCACCCGCAAGGGGTGCGTTTTCCGGTTTCGGGTGGATGACGGCGGCATGGACGGCAGTATCGAAGGCGTGCTGAGTGTCGGCGCGCTGCGCGCGCATCTGCTGGCGGCCCGGCTGGCCGGTCCCGTGGCGACGCCCCGGGAGAAAAGTCTGCTCAGTTATCGGATGTTCGCGGCACGCGATCCGCGCCAGACGCTCGGCCTCGACCCCGAAGGGGCGTGGGGTACCGCGGAGTTGTTGCGGCTGATGGCCGAAAGATGCGGGGTTTCCCCGGATCCCGGACACACTTCGGGGCAGGATGTGATCGACCCCGACTGCACGGTGGCGGCACTCGACGCTTTTGCGGAACGATTGGCGCGGGCGGCTGTTGACCGGGTTCCGGTGCTGATCGGAACAGGTCATCCGCACCGACTCCTGGGCTTCTACGCCGGATTGGCTGCCGCGTTGTCGGCGGCGGGATGTCCTGTCCTCACCTCCGCGCATGGTCGACGTATCGACATTCCGACCCGATTCGGACTACGCCAGCACAACCTTTGGTACGTAGGCGGAGTCGCGATGGTCCGCACCGTGGACGCGCTCCCCACCTCGGGTGAGCCCGGGGCGCACACGCACTCCCCCCTCCCGGTTCGTACCGCACTGGCCGCCGCGGCCGGCCGTGGGGGGCAGCTGCCGGGACTGGTGGTCGGTGATCACGGGTGGGTCTGCGGGGCTGGTCAGCTGGGCATCGAGGCGATCGGGCTGGCGGACGCCGATGATCCGGCGGTCTTCGTGGCCGAGGCGGAGGGTCGGGTTTC
This sequence comes from Streptomyces sp. SID13666, assembly GCF_010548325.1. NCBI lineage: Bacteria > Bacillati > Actinomycetota > Actinomycetes > Kitasatosporales > Streptomycetaceae > Streptomyces > Streptomyces sp. SID13666. The sequence continues at coordinate 4,098 of NZ_JAAGLX010000018.1, forward strand.
CGTCGCCGTTCCGCTTGATGACGCTGTGCGGTCCGATTACTACCGGCCGCTTACACGCTATGTACTCAATCGAGCGTGTCTGTCACAGTAGTCAACCGATCGCAACTCCTCTTCCCCACTTGCATCACCCGCACCTAATCTGGGGAGGAGCGCACGTGCCTGCTGGAGTCACCGGAGGGGAAGCCGGTGGCCGTCATGTGCGGAAGGTTCAGGTGTGTCATGGCTGCTAGCGACAGGCCTCTCAACGAGGTCGTTTTCCTGACTGTGGCGGAGGTCGCCTCAGTGATGCGTGTGTCCAAGATGACCGTGTACCGACTGGTACACAGCGGCCATCTGCCGGCGATCCGGGTGGGCAGGTCCTTCCGGGTGCCAGAACAAGCCGTCCACGACTATCTGCGTGAGTCCTACGTGGGGGTGGGGGAATCTGCTTGACGGCCTTCTCGGTCGCCTCGGTTCTACCCGCCCCCTCGGGGCGGGTAGGCTTGGCCGACGTAGGTCGTGTGGGCTCGGACGCCCCGCACCGAGTGAAAACGAAGCGAGGGTAGTCGTGGGCTCTGTCATCAAGAAGCGGCGCAAGCGTATGGCCAAGAAGAAGCACCGCAAGCTGCTGAAGCGTACGCGTGTGCAGCGTCGCAACAAGAAGTAAGCGAGCCACTCGCTGCACTTCCTGCCCTCCCACCACCGTGCTCCGCACGGCGGTGGGAGGGCAGCTGCGTTTCCGGGGTACCTCGGCTACCCGGGGGTAGCCGAAGGGGCGGGGCGCCCGCCGTACGGGGGTCGTTCCGGTGCGGCCGCCGTGGCCAACGGCCCGGAGGCCGTCATCACAGCGCAACATCGAACCGATACGGTGCGTACATCCCTGACGGAAGGCGCTGAATCGTGGGCAAGGTGGTGCTCGTCACCGGAGTCGCGCGAAAGCTCGGCAGCCGGTTCGTCCGCCGGATCCAGCATGATCCGGAGGTCGACCGGGTGATCGGCGTGGACGCCGAGGTGCCCGAGCACCAGCTGGGCAACGCGGAATTCGTCAGGGCGGACATCCGGCACCCGATGATCGCCAAGGTGCTGGCCCAGCACGCCGTCGACACCGTCGTCCATATGGACGTCAGCGGCACCCCGCTGGGCTCCGGCGGCCGGGCGCAGGTCAAGGAGACCAACGTCATCGGCACGATGCAGCTGCTGGGGGCGTGCCAGAAGGCCCCGACGGTGCGCCGCCTCGTGGTGAAGTCGACGACCAGCGTCTACGGCTCCGCGCCCCGCGACCCGGCGGTGTTCACCGAGACCATGCCGCCGAAGTCACTGCCCAGCGGTGGCTTCGCCAAGGACGCGGTCGAGGTCGAGGGCTATGTGCGCGGCTTCGCGCGCCGCCGGCCGGACGTGGCGGTGGCCGTCCTGCGGTTCGCCAACATCCTCGGCCCGCAGGCCGACTCCCCGCTCGCGGAGTACTTCTCGCTGCCGGCGCTGCCGACCGTGTTCGGCTACGACCCGCGGCTGCAGTTCGTGCACGAGGACGATGTGACCGACGTACTGGTCCTCGCCTCCCTCGACGCCCGCCGCGGGACGCTCAACAGCGGCACGTTCAACATCGCGGGCGACGGCGTCCTGCTGCTGTCGCAGACCGCCAGGCGGCTCGGCCGCCCCACCGTCCCGGTGCTGCTGCCCGCCGTCACCTGGGTCGGACAGATGCTGCGCACGGCGGGGGTCACCGACTTCTCGCCGGAACAGATCCGGCTGCTGACGCACGGCAGAGTGGTGGACACCACACAGATGCGTGAGACGCTCGGTTTTGCGCCGCGCTACACGACGGCCGAGACCTTCTGCGACTTCGCCCGCAGCCGTGGCCCCGGCCTGCTGCCGCCCGACCGGCTCGCCCGCACGGTCGACGCGATCGCCGCCGCACTTCCCGCGGGCGCCAACCGGACGTGAGAGCACCGACGAGGAGGAGCCGCAGCATGGCGGACGCCAAGGTCATCCCGTTCGACGAGGACACCCGTGCCCGTCGGGGGCCGGGTCGGCCGCGCGGACGGGCGGGGTCCCGCAAGAAGAACGAAGGGGCCGCGTCGGCGACACCGCTGTCCGCCGTCCCGGCGGAGTTCCCGAACGAACCGGCCGGCGCACCGGAGCCGCGGGCTCCGCGCGACGACGCCGACCCCGCGGGCGCTCCCGCGACCGCCCCTGAGGGCGTGCAGCAGGGCCAGGACGGCCCCGCGGGCGACCCGGGGGCAACGGGAGGCACCGGAGTCACCGACGGCGGTGGCGCGCCGCGCACGGCGCCCGCCTCGGGAGTCGCCGAGGCCCTGGCCGACGCGCTCGGCGGTGCGGCCGAGCGGCTGATGGGCGCCCGCTGGGACCGGAAGGTCGCGCACGGGCTGTCGTTCCTGCGGCGCCGGATCACCGGCGACTACGAGGTCGACGAGTTCGGTTACGACGAGCAGCTCACCGACCAGGTGCTCATGTCGGTGCTCAGGCCGTTCTTCGACCAGTACTTCCGGGTCGAGGTCAAGGGCATCGAGAACATCCCGGCCGAGGGCGGGGCCCTGGTGGTCGCGAACCACTCCGGGACGTTGCCGCTGGACGGGCTGATGGCGCAGGTCGCCGTCCACGACCACCACCCGGCCGGCCGGCATCTGCGGCTGCTCGCCGCCGACCTGGTCTTCGTGCTGCCCGTGGTGAACGAGCTGGCCCGCAAGGCGGGCCACACGCTGGCCTGCACCGAAGACGCGCAGCTGCTGCTGGAGCGCGGTGAGGTCGTCGGGGTGATGCCGGAGGGCTTCAAGGGTCTCGGCAAGCCCTTCGCCGACCGCTACAAGCTGCAGCGCTTCGGGCGCGGCGGCTTCGTCGCGACGGCGCTGAAGACCGGGGCGCCGATCATTCCGTGCTCGATCGTGGGCGCGGAGGAGATCTACCCCATGGTCGGCAACTCCAAGACGCTGGCACGGCTGCTGGGCGTGCCGTACTTCCCGGTCACACCGACGTTCCCCTGGCTGGGGCCGCTGGGCCTGGTGCCGCTGCCGACGAAGTGGACGATCCAGTTCGGCGAGCCGATCAGGACCGACCACTACCCGCCGGAGGCGGCGGAGGACCCGATGCTGGTCTTCAACCTGACGGACCAGGTCCGGGAGACCATCCAGCACACGCTGTACAAGCTGCTGGTGCAGCGGCGGTCCGTGTTCTTCTGAGTTCTTGCGGGACGTCAAAGGGGTGGGTCCTGGCCGATGGCCAGGACCCACCCCTTTCACCTGCACGACCGCCGGTTACTCCTTGGCGTCCTCCGCCCCGAGGCCGAGGCCCGGGAGCAGGCCGGGGAGCAGCGGGGGCAGGTTGACGGACGGCGGCGTGGAGGCCGCCGGGTCGGACGGGTTCTCGCCGCCGGTGCCCGGTGACGGGGGCAGCAGTCCGTCCGTACCGCCGAGCAGATGGTCCTTGCCGGCGCCGGCGCTCGGGCTGTCGGTGGTGCCCGGTGTGCCGCTGTGGCCTTCCGCGGTGGCGGGGGCGTGCGGCGCCGGCGTCGCTGTGCCGCTGTGACCGGTACCGACCGAGCCGGGTTTGCCGGCCTGACGGTGCGCGGGGCCTTCGCTGCCCTGGGGTTTCGGGAGCTTGCCGGCCAGCGGCGCGACATCGTGCTCTATGGCGTCGAAGACCGACGTGACCTGGCTGCTCACATCACCGAGCTGGCTGGGCAGCCGGTCGCGCAGCTGGCTCCAGCCTTCGCGGTGCGAGGCGTTGAACTCGTTCAGCAGCTCCATCGGCTGCAGCGAGCCGTCGCGCTGGTACGCCTCGGTGAGCAGCCGGTGGCCTTCCGCGGCCTCCTGGTGCATACCGGAGAGCGCCCGGCGGACCTCGCCGACCGATTCGCTGTCGAGCTCGCCGGAGCGACCCCGCTCCATGAGGCGCCGGGCCTCCTGCATGCGGGTCGCGGCCATGTCCAGATAGACGCTTCCCCGGGAGGCGTCGTTGTTGGCCATGTCCAGCTTGAGATCCTCCATGCCCCGTTTGAGGCCGTAGAGGGTGTCCCCTGGCAGTGCGTTCGTACTGGCCGCCGCGACGCCGCCGAGGGCCCCGGCCGCGACGCCCACGGAGAGCCCGCCGGCGGCGAGCCGGCGGGACCAGCGGGATCGTGGCCTGAGCTTCCCGAGCCCGGTGGCGCGGTGCGCGCCGCCGGTGCGTTGCTCGGGGACCTTGGGGGAGACCTCAAGGCTGCCGTCGGCAAGCGCGGTCTCCATCGCGGCGATCAGTTGGGCACGTTGCACCGTCTTCGCCTCGGCGCTCAGCACCGGCGGCTGCCGGTTGCCGATGGCGCCGACCAGTGCCAGCAGCCGCCCCTGATCGGGGTCGGCGTGCCGGTCCGTGGCATGGGCGCCGTGTTCGCCGGTGGGCTCCTGGGGTGCGCTGTCGGAGTTCCGGGGGTCTTTCCCCGGAAAACCGGCAGTCTCAAGGGCCTGGGCGAAGGCGTTCGCCCGACGGTGTGCCGTTGCTTGTCCGATCATGGGCGGCACCTCCTCTCGTCATCCACACTCGACTCCCGAAGCCGCCCGGAAGGTTGCATTCCTTGTTTCTGTCCACCCAATCGAGTGACTGGAAGCGGCCAGAGCGCGGCAGAGAGGTGTCTGCATGTGGTGCAACGAGCGCCGCGCCAGTTGGGTTACGCGGTCATGATGATCGGACCGGAGCGGCCGGAAAAAAGGCCGGAGAGGGTGGGGAAAAAGGGACAACTCAGTCTCACCGGGCGTCTTCGGGGAGAAGCCTGGCCAGGGTTCGCACGGCTCGGTACTGAAGGGTCTTGATCGCCCCTTCGTTCTTGCCCATGATGCGTGCGGTCTCGGCGACCGACAGGCCCTGCAGGAAGCGCAGCGTCACGCACTCCTGCTGCTGGGGGTTGAGCTTCCTGACGGCGACGAGAAGCGCCTCGTTGGACAGCGACTCCAGCACCGAGTCCTCGGGGCTGCGCTCGACCTCGTTGGCGTCGAGCATCTCGCCGGTGGTGACCTCGAGCCGGAAGCGGCTGGACTTGAAGTGGTCGGCGACCAGGTTGCGGGCGATGGTGACGAGCCACGCGCCGAAGTCGCGGCCCTGCCAGGTGAAGGTGCCGATCCGGCGCAGGGCGCGCAGGAACGTCTCACTGGTCAGGTCCTCGGCGGTCGCCTTGCCGCCGACGCGGTAGTAGATGTAGCGGTAGACGGTGTCGGAGTAGTGGTCGTAGAGCCGGCCGAAGGCCTCGGTCTCGCCGGCCTGGGCCCGCTCGACGAGGTCCATCATCCGGCCGCTGTCACTGTCCGCGGCGGGACGTCGAGCGGTGGGGCCTCCGGCAGCGTTGCTGCCCGAGCCGCTCTGCGGGTTGTTCCGGGTGCGTCTGCCTGCGGCGGTGCTGACTTCGGCCAGTGCGTACGCGGGGCCGGCGGGAAAGGGCGTGGCGAGGGCGGGCTCGGCGAACGCGGGGACGACACGCAGGCAGTCGTTCACCAATGCGCGCAGCGTTGCCAGGCCGGAGGTGTCAACCCCGTCGTGTGGGTACACGGGACTCCCAGAGGCAGAACTTCCATCACGTGCAGTACGGGACCGTGCACCCGCCGTGGTCGACGTGTGGGTTCCGATTGCGTCTGAGGAGAATAACGCTTCGTACAGGCGGCGCTACACCGTGTTGCCTAAATCGCCGGTTACGTCGGTTCCTTGGTGCATTGGTGATCGATCAATTATCGAACAATGAACCGAAGTTGACCGCATCTGTTCGTGAATTGCTCGCGGGGAGTGCGTGTTGTGGCTGTGTGGCAGTGCTGCGACTGCGGTGGGTCCAGAGGGGGGTACGACGGGCCGTCGGCGTGCCGGATCTAGGGCGTGTTGCGGAAAGTGGCGCCGTTCGCCCGTGGGCCAGGCGGGACTTTCGCAACACGCCTTAGCGGCGGCGTCGGTGGATCGCGACCGCGGCGACCGCGCCGCCCGCGACGGCGCCGACCCCGGCCGCGGCCGGGATGCCGATCTTCGCGGCCTTGCGGCCGGTGCGGTAGTCGCGCAGCCGCCAGCCGTGGGCGCGGGCGTGCTTGCGCAGCCGGGTGTCGGGGTTGATCGCGTACGGGTGTCCGACCAGCGACAGCATCGGGATGTCGTTCGCCGAGTCGCTGTACGCGGCGCAGCGGGACAGCTGCAGTCCCTCGGCGCCGGCGAGCGCCCGGACCGCCTCGGCCTTGGACGGGCCGTGCAGCGGTTCTCCGACCAGCCGGCCGGTGTAGACACCGCCGACGGATTCGGCGACGGTGCCCAGCGCGCCGGTCAGGCCGAGCCGGCGGGCGATGATCGTCGCGGTCTCCACGGGCGCGGCCGTGACCAGCCAGACCCGCTGGCCCGCGTCGAGGTGGGCCTGGGCGAGTGCCCGGGTGCCCGGCCAGATCTTCTCGGCCATGTACTCGTCGTAGATCTCCTCGCCGATCGCCATGAGCTCCTCGACGCGGTGCCCCTTGACGATCGACAGCGCGCTGTCCCGCGCGTCCTGCATGTGCTCGGGGTCCTCGGACCCGGCGAGCCGGAACCAGGCCTGCTGCCAGGCGAAGCGGGCGAGCTCGCGCTTGTGGAAGAACTTCCGCTTGTACAGGCCGCGGCCGAAGTGGAAGATCGCGGCGCCCTGCATCACGGTGTTGTCGAGGTCGAAGAAGGCGGCGGCGTGCGGATCCCCCACGACGGGGAACTCGGGCGCGGCGGATTCCTTCTCCGGCTCCTTCTCCGGCGCCGCGAGTGCGGCCTCGGCCGCGGCCTCGCCTGCCAGCACGCTGCGCGCGGTGGCGGAGCGCCTACGGGGGGTGAGCCATTGCAGAGCGGCCATGCGGCGAGCATAGCCATTTTGTTCGGCCGGTCCTTGCCGCGTAAGGAGCGAAGGCGTGAACTCCTCGCGACGTACGTGTTACCCGCCGGCCGGCTGCGCCGGTGGCGGTCGGGGGCACAATGTCTCGAATGAGTCCTCTCCTGCGCCGTAGCGCCCGCAAGGATCCCGCCGACCGCACCGTGACGCTGATCGGCAAGCCCGGCTGCCATCTGTGCGACGACGCCCGTGCCGTGATCGAGAAGGTCGCGGGGGAGCTCGGTTCCCGGGTCGAGGAACGGGACATCACGCAGGACGAGGAGCTGTACCGCAAGTACTGGGAGCAGATTCCGGTGGTGCTGGTCGACGGCGAGCAGCACGACTTCTGGCGGGTCGACGAGCAGCGGCTGCGTACCGCGCTCACCGGCTGAGGCCGGGTCGACACGGATCCGGCTGCGTCGCAGGTGGGAGGCGTTCCTGGCCGACGGGTGATTTGAGCGCGTTACTCGTGGTGCGCGTATTCGATTACCATCGAGTTCGTTTTGTACACCCGGGGGCTAGGCGTGAGGAGTGTGGGCGCGTGCTCTCCGGACGGTTCCAGGGGTCTGGCGGCTATGCCGTCGTGGACCTGGAGGCCACCGGGTCCAGTTCACGACGGCACCGGGTGATCGAGGTGGCGGTCGTGCTGCTCGACCGGGAGTGTGTCCCGCAGGGAGAGTTCAGCACGTTGATCGATCCCGAGGGGCCGGTCGGCCCGACCCACATCCATGGCATCGAGGGGCCCGACCTCGGCGGTGCCCCGACGTTCGCGGGCATCGCGCCGAAACTGCTGGGGCTGCTGCGCGGCAGGGTGCTGGTGGGGCACAACGTGGGCTGTGACCGGGCATTCCTGGTCGCGGAGTACGCGCGGCTCGGGGTGACGCTGCCGGCCGTGCCGGAGTTGTGCACCATGCGGATGGCCATCTCCCGGGTGCCCGCTCCGCGCGGATTCTCGCTGGGGGCTTGCGTAGCGGACGCCGGACTGGGTGACTGGGCGGCGCACACGGCGCTGGGTGACGCGCGGGCCACCGCGCGGCTGTTCGCCCATTACGCGGCGGACGCACCGGACCGGGCCGGCGTGCCCGGAGCGGTGGAGGCGGCGGCGGGAGTGGAGTGGCCGGTGATCGCGCATATGCCGGAGGCCGACGCGCTCTGGCTGGGGCGGCGTTCCGTTGATCGTCCGGTGGTTCGGTCGGCGGAAATACCGAACGACCCGAAGGGGTGGAACGATTCGGCACAGCAAATGGTTCCTAATGTCCGGAATGGGAGTGCGTGATGCCGGTCACTTCCCCTGGACAAAGCGGACACTATCTTTGTGCACGCGTTCACAAAGACATAGCCTGGCAAGCACGGGGCGGCCCCGGGGACTGTGGTCCCTGGACGTCTACGCTCTATCCGCAGGAGCATCGTGGCAACTAGCCGTTCTCACCGACCGGCGACCCGCAGCCGAGGTATCCCCGAGGCCACCGTCGCCAGGCTTCCGCTGTACCTGCGGGCTCTCACCACGCTCTCCGAGCGTTCGGTGCCCACGGTGTCGTCGGAGGAACTCGCGACCGCCGCGGGCGTCAACTCCGCGAAGCTGCGCAAGGACTTCTCCTACCTGGGCTCCTACGGGACCCGCGGCGTCGGCTACGACGTCGAGTACCTCGTCTACCAGATCTCCCGTGAGCTGGGCCTCACCCAGGACTGGCCGGTAGTGATCGTCGGTATCGGTAACCTCGGCGCCGCGCTCGCCAACTACGGCGGCTTCGCCTCCCGCGGTTTCCGCGTCGCGGCCCTCATGGACGCCGACGCCGCCCTCGCCGGGAAGCTGGTGGCCGGACTCCCGGTCCGGCACATCGACGAGCTGGAAGCGATCGTCGAGGACAACCAGGTGTCGATCGGTGTCATCGCGACCCCGGCCGGCGCCGCGCAGGAGGTCTGCGACCGCCTCGTCACCGCGGGCGTCACCTCCATCCTGAACTTCGCGCCGACCGTGCTGCAGGTCCCCGAGGGCGTCGACGTCCGCAAGGTCGACCTCTCCATCGAGCTGCAGATCCTCGCGTTCCACGAGCAGCGCAAGGCCGGCGAGCAGGGCCAGGGCCCGGACGGGGACGTGCCCGCCGTGATGCCGGCATGAGTGTTCTCGTCGTCGGCCTGAGCCACCGCAGCGCCCCGGTCAGCTTGCTGGAGCGGGCCGCGCTCACGGATGAGGCCAAGGCCAAGCTGCTGCAGGACGCGCTGGCCGCCGAGCCCGCGACCGAAGCGGCGGTGCTCGCCACCTGCAACCGCATCGAGCTGTACGCGGACGTGGACAAGTTCCACGCGGGCGTCGCCGAGCTGTCGATGCTGCTGTCGCTGCACAGCGGCGTCGGCCTCGAAGAGCTCACTCCCTATCTTTATGTGCACTACGAGGACCGGGCGGTGCACCACCTGTTCTCGGTCGCCTGCGGCCTGGACTCCATGGTGGTCGGCGAGGGCCAGATCCTCGGCCAGATCAAGGACGCGCTCGCCCTCGGCCAGGAGCTGCACACCGCGGGACGGCTGCTCAACGACCTGTTCCAGCAGGCCCTGCGGGTCGGTAAGCGCGCCCACAGCGAGACCGGCATCGACCGGGCCGGGCAGTCCCTCGTCACCTTCGGCCTCGACCAACTGGCCGCCACCACCGGCCCGCTGGCCGGCAAGCGCGTGCTGGTGGTCGGCGCGGGCTCGATGTCCTCGCTCGCCGCCGCGACCCTGGCCCGCGCGGGCGTCACCGAACTCGTCATCGCCAACCGCACCGCCGACCGCGCGGAGCGGCTCGCGGCGCAGCTCGGCGGCCGGGCCGCCGACTTCGACGCCGTCGCCGGCGAACTGGCCTCGGCCGACCTCGTCGTGTCGTGTACCGGCGCGACCGGGCTGGTCCTGGACCATGCCACCGTCGCCGCCGCCGTCGCCACCCGCACCGCGACCGGCGCCGACGCCGCACCGCTTGCCCTGCTCGACCTGGCCATGCCGCGCGACGTCGACGCCGCCGTGCACGGCCTCGAAGGCGCTCACCTGGTCGACATAGAGTCGCTCGCGGAGGCCTCCGCGGACGCCCCGATGGCCGCCGACGTCGACGAGGTCCGCAAGATCGTCGCCGCCGAGGTCGGTGCCTTCGGCGCCGCCCAGCGCGCCGCCCGCATCACCCCCACCGTCGTCGCGCTGCGCGCGATGGCCGCCGACGTCGTCACCGGTGAACTCACCCGGCTCGACGGCCGGCTCCCCGACCTGGACGACAAGCTGCGCTCGGAGATCACCCAGACCGTGCGCCGCGTCGTCGACAAGCTCCTGCACGCGCCCACCGTGCGGGTCAAGCAGCTCGCGGGCGAACCCGGCGGCGCCGGGTACGCCGACGCGCTGCGTGAACTCTTCGACCTCGACCCGCAGGCGGTCGCCGCCGTCAGCAGGGCCGACGACCCGAATCGAGGGCGGCCATGAACGGCCCCACCGCATTGAAACTGGGCACCCGGCGCAGCAAGCTGGCCATGGCGCAGTCCGGCATGGTGGCGGAGCAGGTGCGCCAACTGACCGGCCGGCCGGTCGAACTCGTCGAGATCACCACGTTCGGGGATGTCTCCCGCGAGCAGCTCGCGCAGATCGGCGGCACCGGAGTCTTCGTCTCCGCGCTGCGGGACGCGCTGCTCGCCGGTGAGATCGACTTCGCCGTGCACTCGCTCAAGGACCTGCCGACGACTCCCGCCGAGGGCCTCACGCTCGCCGCGATCCCGGTCCGCGAGGACCCGCGCGACGCGCTCGTGGCCCGCGACGGGCTGACGTTCGAGGAGCTCGTGGCGGCCGCCGCCGCGCTGGGCCGGCCGGCCCGCGTCGGCACCGGATCGCCGCGCAGGATGGCACAGTTGAACGCCTGGGCCCGCAGCCTGGGCGGAGCGGTCGAGACGGTGCCGATCCGTGGCAACGTCGACACCCGCATCGGCTTCGTCACCTCCGGCGAACTCGACGCCGTCGTCCTGGCCGCCGCCGGGCTCAGCCGTCTCGGCCGCCTCGCCGAGGCGACCCAGCTGATCCCCGTCGAAGCCGTCCTGCCCGCCCCCGGACAGGGGGCGCTGGCCGTCGAATGTGCCGCCGGTAACGCGGCGGGACCGGCACTGGCCGCACAGCTCGCGGAGCTCGACGACCCGTTCACCCGGGCCGCCGTCACCGCGGAACGATCACTGCTCGCCGCCCTTGAGGCCGGCTGCTCCGCCCCTGTGGGCGCGCTCGCCGACCTGGTGGCCGACGGGCAGATTTCCGAGCTGCGCCTGCGGGGGGTCGTCGGCACGACCGACGGCACCCAGCTGGTGCAGATGTCCATCACTGGTGCAACCCCTGAGTCCGCGGATGACGCCGCGGTTCTCGGTCGCGAACTCGCGGCCGAGATGCTCGCCAAGGGCGCAGCCGGTCTTATGGGGGAGCGCGTACTTTGAGCCCCACCGCCGTCAATCACTCCGGCCTCGGCCACGTCACCTTCCTCGGTGCCGGGCCCGGTGATCCCGGGCTGTTGACCCTGCGCGCCGTCGAGGCGCTGGCTCATGCCGACATGCTGGTCGGCGAGCCGCACGTGCTGGAGGTCGTGCGTACGCACGCCCGAGCAGATGTGGGCACGGCTGAACCAGCGGTAGGCGAGGGCGCGTTGGACGCCTCCGCTGCCGCCACCCAGCTTGTCATGACGTCCGCACGCACCGGCAAGCGGGTCGTCCGTGCGGTAGCGGGTGATCCCGGCCTGGACAACTGCACGGCGAGCGAGATGCTCGCCTGCGCGGCGGCCGGCATCCCCTTCGAGGTCGTACCGGGCGTCTCCGCGGCGATGGGCGTACCCGCCTACGCCGGGGTCCCGCTCAGCGCCGACGTCCGTTTCGTCGACGCCGCCACCGCGTCCGACCGCTGCTGGAGCGAGGTCGGGGCGAGCGATGCCACGCTGGTCCTCACCACCACGCTGCAGACCGTGGTCGCCACCGCCGCCGAACTGATGGCGGCGGGCCGCAAGCCCGACACCCCGCTGTCGGTCACGGTCGCCGGTACGACGACCCGGCAGCGCACGTGGACCGCGACACTGGCCACGATCGCCTCCGAGCTCAAGGCCACCAAGGCCCTGCCGACCCCGGAGGGCCCGATCGCGGCGATAGCCGTGGTGGGCCAGCGCAGTCTCCAGCGCGCCCAGCTGTCCTGGTTCGAGACCAAGCCGCTGTTCGGCTGGCGCGTCCTGGTGCCGCGCACCAAGGAGCAGGCCGCCTCGCTGTCGGACCAGCTGCGCTCGTACGGCGCGGTCCCGCACGAGGTGCCGACGATCGCCGTCGAGCCGCCGCGCACCCCGCAGCAGATGGAGCGGGCCGTGAAGGGCCTGGTCACCGGACGCTACGAATGGATCGCCTTCACCTCCGTGAACGCGGTCAAGGCGGTGCGGGAGAAGTTCGAGGAGTACGGGCTCGATGCCCGCGCCTTCGCGGGGATCAAGGTCGCAGCGGTCGGCGAGCAGACCGCCCAGTCGCTGGTCGAGTTCGGCGTGAAGCCGGATCTCGTGCCGAGCGGTGAGCAGTCCGCGGCCGGACTGCTGGAGGACTGGCCGCCGTACGATCCGGTCTTCGACCCGATCGACCGGGTCTTCCTGCCGCGCGCCGACATCGCCACGGAGACGCTGGTGGCGGGTTTGGTGGAGCTCGGGTGGGAGGTTGACGACGTCACCGCCTACCGGACGGTGCGCGCCTCGCCTCCGCCTGCGGATACTCGGGAAGCGATCAAGGGCGGCGGGTTCGACGCGGTGCTCTTCACGTCGTCGTCGACGGTGCGGAATCTGGTGGGGATCGCCGGTAAGCCGCACAACGTGACCGTGATCGCCTGTATCGGGCCGGCCACGGCGAAGACCGCCGAGGAGCACGGGCTGCGGGTCGACGTGATGTCGCCGGAGCCGTCCGTGCATGCGTTGGCGCAGGCGCTGGCCGATTTCGGTACGGCGCGGCGGGTGGCGGCGGAGGACGCGGGCGATCCTGTGACGCGGCCCAGCGAGCGGCGGCCGGGGTCGCGGCGGCGGGCGCGCGTCTGACGCGTTTTTTTGGGACGAGGGGTACGGTGCGGTCCGCTCTGACAGGGCGGGGCCGCGCCGGGGTATCTCCTCGGACGACGAACGCTCGTGTCCGTTGCAAGGTGACGGCCCGATTCGTTCGTCGTCCTGCGGGGACACCCCGCCACGTCCCCTCCGGTCGGTGGGTGGGCCCCCTCTGTCCGCTCGGAACGCTCCGGCCGACGTGTAGTCGGGAAGAGCATGCTGTGGCCGGGCGTAGCGTTGAGTTCTGGAACGTCTCCGGTGTGGGAGGAAGCACGGACATGACTGGCTACGGTGATTTTCCCGGAGCGCGCCCCCGCAGGCTGCGCACCAGTCCGGCGATGCGGCGCCTGGTCGCCGAGACCCGGCTGAACCCCGCTGAGCTGATCCTGCCGATGTTCGTCCGTGAGGGCATCAGTGAGCCGGTGGCGGTCTCCTCCATGCCCGGCGTGTTCCAGCACACCCGCGACACGCTCCGTAAGGCGGCCCTGGAGGCGGCCGAGGCGGGCGTCGGCGGGATCATGCTGTTCGGTGTGCCGGCGGTGAAGGACGCGCTCGGCACGCAGGGCACCGAGCCGGACGGCATTCTCCAGGTCGCCATCCGTGACGTGGTGGGTGAGGTCGGGGACGCGGTGGTGGTGATGTCCGACCTGTGTCTGGACGAATTCACCGACCACGGCCATTGCGGGGTGCTCGACGCGCAGGGCCGGGTCGACAACGACGCGACGCTGGAGCGCTACGCCGAGATGGCGCAGGTGCAGGCGGACGCGGGCGTTCATGTGGTGGGGCCGTCCGGGATGATGGACGGTCAGGTCGGCATCGTGCGCGACGCGTTGGACGCGGTCGGGTTCGAGGACGTGTCCATCCTGGCGTACACGGCGAAGTACGCGTCGGCCTTCTACGGGCCCTTCCGCGAGGCCGTCGACTCGTCGCTGACCGGCGACCGCAAGACCTATCAGCAGGACCCGGCGAACTTCCGCGAGTCGCTGCGCGAGCTGGCGCTCGACCTGGCGGAGGGCGCCGACATGGTGATGGTCAAGCCCGCGCTGCCGTACCTGGACGTGCTGCGGAAGGTCGCCGACACGGTCGACGTACCCGTGGCGGCCTACCAGGTCAGCGGCGAGTTCGCGATGGTCGAGGCGGCGGCGGCGAACGGCTGGATCGACCGTGACCGCACCATCATGGAGACCCTGACGTGCGTGCGGCGGGCGGGCGCGAACATGATCCTGACGTACTGGGCGACTGAGGTCGCCCAGAAGCTTTCCCGCTAGCCCTGGGCTGAGTGGCTTGCCGCGAAGGCGGTGAAAGCCGCCCAGGCGGCGGGCGTGAACGTGAGCGCCGGTCCGTCCGGGTCCTTGGAGTCCCGGACGTGGACTGCGGCCGGGTGGGCGGCGACTTCTACGCAGTTGCCGCCCTCGTCGCTGCTGTGACTGGACTTGCGCCAGGCGTAGGCGATCTCGACGCAGTTGCCGCCTTCTTCACTGCTGTAGCTGGATGTGAACCACGTCAGGTTGTTGGTGGCGGAGGTGGTGGTCGGTGCGCCGTTCATGCGTCTCCTAGCAGCCGATCCAGCAGGCTCCTGGTGTCCTCAGGATTGAGAGCCTGGGTTCGCAGCATCGCATATTTCCGAGCGAGGATGCTGACCTCATCGGGGTTGGAGACCAGGTGACTGCCGCGCTGGGCCTCGGTGTAGGCGAGGTGGTCGTGGTCGGGTGTCTCCAACAGGACGAAAGGGCCGGAGAGTCCCGCATGGGTACGTCGGCCGAACGGCATCACCTGAAGTGAGACGCCGGGGAGTTCCGCCGTCGCACGGAGCCGCCGAAGCTGTTCCCGGAACACCTCGGCGTTGCCCAGCCGGTCCATCAGGACAGCCTGGGAGATGATGAAACTTGCGCTGGGCGCAGCCTTACGGTGCAGCACAGCCTGGCGCTCAATGCGGGAGGCGACCCGTCCTTCGATCTCATCCTCGGTGAGCGGGGGGACCATGCTGTGGAAGGTCGCACGAGCGTAGTCCTCGGTCTGGAGCAAACCAGGGACAACCTGGTTCTCGTATGACGAGAGGGTGATCGCCTCCCGCTCGTACGTGATGAACTCCGCCGCCCACACCGGGTACTTGTCCCGCTCCGGCAGGTGTTCCACCGCTACCGCGAGGGCGCCCTTGGTGTCGAGGGCGCGGTCCATGTCGGTGGCGAGGTCGGGTTGGAGGGCGCGTCTGCCCTGTTCGATGGAGGCGATGGTCTCCTCGTGGACGATGAGGCGCTCGGCCAGTTCTCGTTGGGTGAGTCCGGCGACCTTGCGGAACATGGCCACCTGGGCGCCCACGAGCCGCAGTGCGGACGCGTTCTTCTTCGGCTTCTGCCAGGGGTGCATGGTGACCAACTCCCCACCCGGGTCCGTACGTGACCGGCGACGCGCCCGTACGCGCGATCCGTACGGGTTGACGCTCTGGTCCACCGTAGTCACGGAGCGCAACCCTTGCCGCATGAACGACGACATCCGACCGACCGGTTCCCGTGCGTGTTTCTACCCACGTGAGAGGCGATCCGTGCCCGCTGCACGGGAGTTCGCCCGGCAGGCCCTGGTGGGGTGGGGACTCGGGGAGCTCGCGGACGCGGTGTTGCTCTGCGTGAGCGAACTGGCCACCAACGCACTCCTGCACGGCGTCCCCGCCGGACGCGGGTTCCTGCTCCACCTCGCCGTCACCGGTGACGGTCCGCTGCGCATCGAGGTCCACGACAGCGGGGATGGTCACCCGCACCTCGTTCCGGACTCCGGCGCGGGCTGCGAGTCGGGGCGCGGGCTGCTGCTGGTGCAGGCGCTCTCCGAGAAGTGGGGCGAGGCCCTGCGGGAGCCCGGCAAGATCGTCTGGTGCGAGTTCGCGTGCGGCGATACCCAGGCAGTAGAGGCGCAGTTCGCCGGGATCGACCGGGTGATCGCCGAGGCCGAGGCGGGGGCAGATGCGCTTCCGGCGCTGCCCGGGGTCTCGGACGATCAGTACACGGAGGCGGAGCGGGGTGAGGTACGGGAAGCCATGGAACTGATCTACGCGATCGAGCGGCACTCCGACCGCGCGGCACGATTGCGCGAGCTGGAAGCGCGGGCAGCGATCGTGGAAGATCTTGACGAGGCCCGCCGCGTGGCCGCCGAAGTAGGCGCGATCCTTGCCACTGCGGCGATCGAGGCCGGGCTTTCGCGGTAGCGAGTTCGGTGCCCCGCCCGCTGCCGTGGCGGGGCACCGTCGCGCGGACTGGTGTCGGGCCGCGCCGACCCGCGGCCCTAGGCTGCGTGCGCTGTGAAGCGGACGCTGATGTCGGTGCCGGGCACGAGGTGGATGTCCAATGCGGATTCCAGGGCGCGCGCCAAGCGATCGAGGAGTGGCAGGGTCGGCAGCGTGTCCCCGCCCTCGATGCGGGAGACCTGCGGTTGCGTCATGCCCGCGCGGCGGGCCATCTCGGCCTGGGAGATCCCCAGTTCCGTGCGCCGGTCGAAGACCGCCTGGCCCAGCTCCATGGCCAGGCGGATCTCTTCGCGGAGTTCGACCACGGCAGGATCTTCGTCCATCGTCTCGCCGAGGAGCTTCTTGGCGCGCGCAGTACGCCACTGTGCGTGGTTCATCGCAGCTCTCCTTCTTTGACCTGGCGGCTGAACTCGTCGTGCTGTGCGGCGGGCGGGTGGCTCTGTTCGCACGGGGTTCGGGCCCGATGGGCTCGTTCCACTTCGGCGATCTCACGCATTTTCGTCTTCCGAAAGACCGTGAGCAGGACAACGCGCTGACTCGGGGCGAGCCAGTATGAGATGCGGGTGGGCATGCCGTCCAGGTTGAATCTCAGCTCGCGGAGCTTCCCGCCCAGATGGCGTGAGTAGGGCTCGCCCAGCACAGACGCGTTGTCAGCGAGCAGATCCGCGTACTCCTCCGCCTTGAGGTAGTGGCGCGCGGGGAGATTCGCGAGCCACAGCCGGACCTCGGGTTCAATCTCGACGGCATACCGAGAGGCGTCCATGCACAGAAGTGCATATGCACGCGAATGCATGGGCGGAGGGATTCGGCCCGTGGGCCGAGGTCCCGGCGATCGCATCGGATCGCCGGGACCTCCATGTGCGCTGGTGACGTAACTAGAGCTGCTCGGGGGTGTGGATGCCCAGCAGCGTCATTCCCTGGCGCAGCGTGCGGCCGGTCAGGGTGCAGAGGAAGAGCCGGTTCTCGCGGACGTCCGCGGGGGTCTCGGGCTTGAGGACCGGGCACTGCTCGTAGAACGTCGCGAAGGCCGAGGAGACCGCGTAGAGGTAGGACGCCAGCTTGTGCGGCTCGTAGGTGTCCGCGACACCCGCGAGGGCGTCACCGAACTCGTCCAGCAGCAGGCCCAGCGCGCGCTCGGCCGGGGCCAGCGGCAGTTCCGGGCGGGCGACGGCCCGGGCTTCTCCGGCCTTGCGGAGAATGGACTGGGTCCGGGCGAACGCGTACTGGATGTACACGCTCGTGTCGCCGGTCAGGGACACCATCCGGTCCAGGTCGAAGACGTAGTCGCGGCCCAGGGACGTCGACAGGTCCGCGTACTTGACCGCGCCGATGCCGACCTCGGCGCCGCGTTCCGCGACCTCCTCGTCGGAGAGCTCCTCGTTCTTCTCCCGCACGACGACGGCGGCCCGCTCGACGGCCTCGTCGAGCAGGTCGACCAGCCGGACGGTCTCACCCTCACGGGTCTTGAACGGCTTGCCGTCCTTGCCCAGCACCGTGCCGAACGGCAGGTGCTTGACGGTGACCTCTTCGGTGAGCCAGCCGGCCCGCCGGGCGGTCTCGAAGACCATGCGGAAGTGCAGCGCCTGCCGGGCGTCCACCACGTAGAGGAGGGTGTCGGCCTTCAGGTTGCCGGTCCGGTCGCGGATCGCCGACAGGTCGGTGGCCGCGTAGCCGAAGCCGCCGTCCGCCTTCTGCACGATGAGCGGGACCGGCTCGCCGTCCTTGCCCTTGATCTCGTCGAAGAAGACGCAGAGCGCGCCGTTGGAGCGCACCGCGACGCCGGTGTCCTCGAGGATCCGGCAGGTCTCGACGAGCATGTCGTTGTACGCGGATTCGCCGACGATGTCGTCGTCCTGGATCGCGATGTCCAGCTTGTTGTAGACCGAGTAGAAGTAGATCTTCGACTCGTCGACGAACCGCTGCCAGAGCGCCAGCGTCTCCGGCTCCCCGGCCTGCAGGTCCACGACCCGCTTGCGGGACCGGTCCTTGAACGCCTCGTCGGCGTCGAAGAGCGTCCTGGCTGCCTTGTACGTCCGGTTGAGGCGGGACATCGACGCCTCGCCGTCGGTGTCGGCGGGGGAGTGGTCCAGCTCGTGCGGGTGCTCGATCAGGTACTGGATGAGCATGCCGAACTGGGTGCCCCAGTCGCCGATGTGGTGCCGGCGGATCACCGTCTCGCCCTCGAACTCCAGGATCCTGGCGATGGCGTCACCGATGACGGACGACCGCAGATGGCCGACGTGCATCTCCTTGGCCACGTTCGGCTGGGCGTAGTCGATCACCGTGGTGCCGGGGTCCGCGGTCAGCGGCACGCCGAGCCGGTCGTCGGCGGCGCGGGCGGCCAGCGTCGTGGTGATCGCCGCGTCGGAGATGGTGATGTTGAGGAAGCCGGGGCCCGACACCTCGATCTCGGAGATCAGCTCGTCGGTGGGCAGACCGGCGACGACCTGGGCCGCGAGCTCCCGCGGGTTCGCCTTGTTCTTCTTCGCCAGGCCCAGCACACCGTTGGCCTGGAAATCGGCCCGGTCGCTTCGGCGCAGCAGCGGGTCGGCATCGACGGCCGACGGCACGGCGGCCGCCAGGGCGGCCGAGACACGCTGCTGGACAGAGGCGGAAAGGGATGCGACCGAGGCCATGGGGTGGGTGCCATTCCGGTTGGGGGAGTGGGAAACCCTTCGAGTATCCCACGGGAGCGCATCCCCTTTTCGGTCCCTGAATCCGGCTGATCGCGAGCCGCGGGTGAGCCGCCGGTAATCCGTGCGCGACGCCGCATTGCGGTCTGTGAGAATGGGTGCGACATGCTGTCGAGGAAGGAAGTGCCGATCGTGGCTCAGAGCCCCGAGACCGACTGGGTCTCCCGTTTCGCGGACGAGGTCATTGCCGAGGCGGACCGTCGCGCTCCCGGCAAACCGATCGTCTGCGCATCGGGTCTCAGCCCGTCCGGCCCGATCCACCTCGGCAACCTGCGCGAGGTCATGACGCCGCACCTGGTGGCCGACGAGATCCGCCGCCGCGGCCGTGAGTGCGTCCACATCATCTCGTGGGACGACTACGACCGGTTCCGCAAGGTGCCCAACGGCATCGACCCGTCCTGGTCCGAGCACATCGGCAAGCCGCTGACCGCGGTCCCGGCGCCGGCGGGCAGCGAGTACAGCAGCTGGGCCGAGCACTTCAAGGCGCCGATGATCGCCGCGCTCGGCGAGCTGGGCATCGAGTTCCACGGCATCAGCCAGACCGAGCAGTACACGGCCGGCGCCTACCGCGAGCAGATCCTCTTCGCCATGCGCGAGCGTGCCGCCATCGACGCGATCCTCGACCGGTACCGGACGAAGGACAAGCCGGCGACCGGCAAGAAGCCGCAGCAGAAGCAGCAGAAGCCGCTCGACGAGGCCGAGGTCGAAGCCGCCGCGGGCTCCGGCGCGGCCGACGAGGACGACGGCACCGGCGGCGCGGGCTACTACCCGTACAAGCCGTACTGCTCGGTCTGCAACAAGGACCTCACCACGGTCACGTCCTACGACGACGAGACCACCGAGCTCTCCTACACCTGCGCCTGCGGCCACGCCGAGTCCGTGAAGCTCTCCGAGCACAACCGCGGCAAGCTGGTCTGGAAGGTCGACTGGCCGATGCGCTGGGCGTACGAAGGCGTGATCTTCGAGCCTTCGGGCGTCGACCACTCCTCGCCGGGCTCCTCCTTCGTCGTCGGCGGTCAGATCGTCCGCGAGATCTTCGGCGGTGAGCAGCCCATCGGCCCGATGTACGCCTTCGTCGGCATCAGCGGCATGGCCAAGATGAGCAGCTCGGCCGGCGGCGTCCCCACGCCGTCCGACGCGCTGGAGATCATGGAGGCGCCGCTGGTGCGCTGGCTCTACGCCCGCCGCCGCCCCAACCAGTCGTTCAAGATCGCCTTCGACCAGGAGATCCAGCGCACCTACGACGAGTGGGACGCGCTGGAGCGCAAGATCGCCGACGGCTCGGTGCAGGCCGCCGACGCCGCCGCGTACAGCCGCGCCACCCGCACCGCAGCCGGTGAGCTGCCGAGGACGCCGCACCCGCTGCCGTACCGGACGCTCGCCTCCGTCGTCGACATCACCACCGGCGACGAGGAGCAGACCCTGCGCATCCTGCGTGACCTCGACCCCGCCAACCCCGTCACCTCGCTCGACGCCACCCGGCCGCGGCTGGACCGCGCACAGGCGTGGATCACCACCCACGTCCCCGCCGACCAGCGCACCCGGGTCCGCACCGAGCCGGACACCGAGACCCTCGGCGCGCTCCCGGCCACCGACCGGGCCGCGCTCGACCTGCTCATCGACGGACTCGACGACCACTGGTCGCTGGACGGCCTGACGACCCTCGTCTACGCCGTGCCGAAGCTCCAGGCCGGCCTGGACGCCGACGCCAAGCCCACGCCCGAACTCAAGGTCGCGCAGCGCTCGTTCTTCGCGCTGCTCTACCAGCTGCTCGTCGGCCGGGACACCGGCCCCCGGCTGCCCACCCTGCTGCTCGCGGTGGGCGCGGACCGCGTCCGTACGCTGCTGGGCGCCTGACGATCACAACGATCCCCCGGTTGCCGGATTTCCGGCGGCCGGGGGATCAGGCGTTTACGGGACCTGTTCCGAGTCCCACTCGGTCCGGTACTGCGACTCGAACTCCGTCAGATAGCGGCGCAGCGTCCCCTCGCTGAGCGGGCCGCCGGTGCGTCCCGTGACGCCGTAGTTCTCCAGCAGATAGCGGCCGAACTGACGCGGGTTGGGAAACTCGTTGACCTCGACGACATAGCGGCGGAACGCCCCGTAGTACTGCTCCTCGCGCGGCACGTCGGGCTCGATGTGCGGCGGGCGGTGCAGGGCGGGTTCCGCTTCCGGCTCCGGGTCGGGTTCGGGCTCGGGGTCCGGTTCCGGGATGTAGCTGTTGACGTTCACGGAGCCGTAGCCATTGGCGAGGGTACGGACGCGGCCGGGGGAGACGGGGACCATCGGGCGGCCGTCGGACCCCGGTGCCGGCTCCGGTACGGGTTCGGGTGCGGGCGCCGGTATTCGAGCGCGTGCGGGCTCGCGGACCGGCTCCTGCCGGGCCACGGGCCGCGGCGCGGGCTCCGGCTGCCGCTGCTGCTGTGGTTCCGGCTGAGGCTGCTCCTGCTCCCGCTGTTCCTGCTGGGCGGCCGGGTGCACCGTCTCCAGGGCCAGGGCGGCCACGGGTACGGGCGGCTGGGCCGGTACCGGTTCCTGGACGGTGATGCCGGCGGCGGCGAGGCCGAGGGTGGCGGTTTCGGCGAGGGGGATGCCGTAGCGGGCCAGCCGCAGCGGCATGAGGGCCTCGACGGGTGCTTTGCGGCGCCAGGCGCGGCCGTAGCGGGCTTGGAGGCGGGCCTGGTAGACGAGGCGGTCCTGCTCGAGGCGGATGACCTGGTCGTAGGAGCGCAGCTCCCACAGCTTCATGCGGCGCCACAGCTTGAAGGTGGGGAAGGGGGCGAGCAGCCAGCGGGTGAGGCGGACCGACTCCATGTGTTTGTCGGCCGTCAGGTCCGCGACCCGGCCCACCGCGTGCCGGGCGGCCTCGACGCAGACGACGAACAGCACCGGGATGATGCCGTGCATGCCGACCCCGACCGGGTCGGGCCAGGCGGCCGCGCCGTTGAACGCGATGGTCGCGGCGGTCAGCAGCCACGCGGTCTGGCGCAGCAGCGGGAACGGGATCCGCATCCACGTCAGCAGCAGATCCAGCGCCAGCAGCACCACGATCCCGGCGTCCACCCCGATCGGGAAGACGTTCGCGAACCAGCCGAAGCCCTTGTTCTGCGCGAGCTCCCGCACCGCGGCGTACGATCCCGCGAAACCGATCGCGGCGATCACCACCGCACCGGCGACGACCACACCGACAAGAATCCGGTGCGTCCGGGTCAAACGTATCGCGGGCACCCGCGACCCCTCCCACCCTCGGCAACTGGACGGCCCAGCCTGTCATATGGGGGCGCGGCCAGGTCGTACAAAGGTGCTGAAACCGGTGCAGGTGCGACCGGAGTTGTTACGTGTTCGCCGCCGCGTTCGCCGCCGCGACCGAAGCCACGGCCTCCTTCGCCGCCGCGACCGCGTCCTTCTGCAGCTGATCGGCCGCCGGGGTCTTCGCGCCCTCGAAGCCCGCCCCGTTGTGGGACAGGATCACGATGACGTTGCCGGTCCGCACGACGACCGTCTCGTCCTGGTAGTTCAGCTTGTCCTTCTCCACCAGCGCGCTCACCAGGGTCGCCTCGTCGCCGACGCCGTCCGCCTTCGCGGACGTGGCGCCCTTGAGCTGGGTCGCCGTGGCGACCTGCTCCGCGAAGCGCTTCTTGGCCTGCTCCTCGCCGCTGCCGACACCGTTCGCCGAGTCGAAGCGTTGCAGGCTCACGTCCAGCCAGCGGAACTGGTAGCCGTCGAGCCCGTTCCAGGAGCAGCCGCCGCGCTGGTCCTGGACCGAGGACTTCGCCGCCGTGCCCGCCGCGGACTTCACCTTCGGGACGAGCCGCGCCACGGTGGCCTGCGTCACCGACTTGCAGGGGTCGGGCAGCTTCGCGAACTTCGCGGCGGCGGCGGGAGCCGCCGAAGCGGACGTCTTGCCCGAGCCCGCGCCGTCCGGCTTCTTGGACGAGTCCGACCCCGACGAGCAGCCGGCGACGAGCAGTACCGGCACGGCGGCACAGGCGAGAACTCGGGCGATTCGCGGTGCTGAACGGTGCATGGGTCCTTCGCTCACTTCGTTGCTCCGACGGGGCGGTGGGCCGGCCGGGGGCCGGGAAACGGACAGCCTACGGGGCGTCCGTTATCGGACGATCCGCTGTCACTTGATCGTCTTGACGAGCACGTCCGCCACTTGCTCCGCGCCCTGCTGCAGGTCAGCGCTCTGCGGAGCGGTGGCCTTGTCCGCCGACCACTGCGCGTACGAGACGGTCACGAGGACATTCGCCGTACGGAAAACGAGAGTGATGTCACGGTGCACCCCCGAGTCGCGGGTCATCAGCTCGTCGTCGAGGAAGGCCGCGTCGCCGACATCGGTGAGCAGTCGCGGTGCGAGATCGGGGGAGGTCACCGGAGAGGTCGCCGGAGAGGCCGGCGCGGTGGTGGGCGTCTGGCCCGGCAGACCGGCCGGGCTGCCGGGCGGCGCCACGGGCGGCGTCGTCGCCGGAGCGCCCGGACCACCCGGAGTGCCCGGGGTCGTCGGGATGCCGGCCTGCAGCACCTTGGCGTCGTAGTCGGACTCGGCCTGCGCCTCGTCGCTCACCCCGGGGTCGTACGACACGACCCGCTCGAAGTCGATCTGCAGATAGCGGTTCCCCTGCGACGTCTCACCGGTCCAGGTGCAGCCGACCCGCCGGTTGGTGTCGTAGGTGAGCTCGGCATCACCCGTGTAGTCCGGTGCGTTCGGCACCAGCTTCTTGAGCGTGTCGGGTTCGAGCGAGCCGCACGGCTCCGGCAGCTTGCGGTACTTGCCGGGTGGCGCGGGGACGATCGTCTGGTCACCGGTCGCGGACTTGGCGTCCACCGCCGCCGGGTCCGCATCGCCGTCCGCGGTGCAGGCACTCAGCCCCGAGACGGCCAGTACGGCCGCGCAGACGATGCCCAGCAGTCCTCGCGATGGCTGCACTGGCCAGGCTCCTTCCGCCGGGGGGTGCCCCGAAATCCCTTGGCGCGCGCGTGCGTGCCGTGGACACAATGTCTACCGCACCTGCTGACGCGGCTGCGTGGCCGCCTGTGGTTATCGGGCGTTTCGTCCACATTATTGATGTCGTCACGGCGTGATTTCGTTGTGCCCATTTGTCCGTTCGAGAAGGGGGATGGAGATGTCCTACACCGAGGTGCCCGGCGTCCGGGTGCCGATCCGCATGTGGACCGACCCGGCTTCCGTCGAGGACGGCGCGATGCAGCAGCTCCGCAACGTCTCGTCGCTGCCCTGGATCAAGGGCCTCGCCGTGATGCCGGACGTCCACTACGGCAAGGGCGCGACGGTCGGCTCCGTCATCGCCATGCACGGCGCGGTCTGCCCCGCGGCGGTCGGCGTCGACATCGGCTGCGGCATGAGCGCGGTGAAGACCTCCCTCACGGCCAACGACCTGCCGGGCGATCTGTCCCGGCTCCGCTCGAAGATCGAGCAGGCGATCCCGGTCGGGCGTGGCATGCACCAGGAGATGGTCGACCCGCGCCGTATGCACGGCTTCCCGACGGCGGGGTGGGACAAGTTCTGGGCGGGCTTTGACGGGCTGGCGAAAGAGGTCAAATTCCGTCATGAACGGGCCACGAAGCAGATGGGAACGCTCGGCGGAGGCAATCACTTCTGCGAAGTAACGATCGCCGATGACAACTCCGTGTGGCTCATGCTGCACTCCGGCTCCCGCAACATCGGCAAGGAGCTCGCCGAGTACCACATCGGCGAGGCGCAGAAGCTGCCGCACAACCAGGACCTGGCCGACCGCGACCTCGCGGTCTTCATCTCCGACACCCCGCAGATGGCGGCCTACCGGCGGGACCTCTTCTGGGCGCAGGAGTACGCCAAGCGCAATCGCGCGATCATGATGGCGCTCTTCCAGGACGTGGTCCGCAAGGAGTTCAAGAAGGCCAAGGTGACCTTCGACGACGTGATCAGCTGCCACCACAACTACGTGGCGGAAGAGCGTTACGACGGCATGGACCTGCTCGTCACCCGTAAGGGCGCGATCCGGGCCGGCTCCGGTGAGTTCGGCATCATCCCGGGCTCGATGGGCACCGGCTCGTACATCGTGAAGGGCCTCGGCAACGCCGACGCGTTCAACTCCGCCTCGCACGGCGCGGGCCGCCGGATGAGCCGGGGCGCGGCGAAGAAGCGGTTCACGACGCGCGACCTGGAGGAGCAGACGCGGGGCGTGGAGTGCCGTAAGGACTCCGGCGTCGTCGACGAGATACCGGGCGCGTACAAACCGATCGAGAAGGTCATCGAGCAGCAGCGGGACCTGGTCCAGGTCGTGGCGAAGCTGAAGCAGGTCGTCTGCGTCAAGGGCTGAGACACGTCGGTACGGCCGTGGGGGCGGGTGTGATCACCTGCCCCCACCGGCATGTCCCGCTCAGAGCTCGCGGTGGACCTTGTAGTTGGAGGCCTGGGCGCGGGGGCGGACGACGAGGAGGTCGATGTTGACGTGCGTGGGGCGGGTGACGGCCCAGGCGATGGTGTCGGCGACGTCGTCGGCGGAGAGGGGTTCCGCGACGCCCGCGTAGACCTTGGCGGCCTTGTCGGCGTCGCCGCCGAAGCGGGTGACGGCGAACTCGTCGGTCTTCACCATGCCGGGCGCGATCTCGATGACGCGGACCGGGTCGCCGCACAGTTCGAGGCGGAGGGTCTCGGCGATGACGTGCGCGCCGTGCTTGGCGGCCACGTAGCCGCCGCCGCCCTCGTAGCTGGCCAGGCCGGCGGTGGAGGAGAGCACGACGACCGTGCCGTCGCCACTGGCGGTGAGGGCCGGGAGCAGGGCCTGGGTGATGTTGAGGACGCCGAGCACGTTGACCTCGTACATCGCGCGCCAGTCGGCGGGGTCCGAGGTGGCGATGGTGTCGGCGCCGAGGGCGCCGCCCGCGTTGGCGACGAGGACGTCGCAGCGGTCGAGGGACGCGGCGAAGGCGTCCACGGCGGCGCGGTCGGTGACGTCCAGGGCGTGCGCGGCGGCCGAGTGGCCCGCGGCGGTGAGCTCCTTGGCGAGCGCTTCGAGGCGGTCGGCGCGGCGGGCAGTGAGCAGCACGTGGTAGCCGGCGGCGGCGAGCTTGCGGGCGGTCGCGGCACCGATGCCGCTGCTCGCCCCGGTGACCACTGCGGTACGGATGCTCATGTCACGGCGCCTTTCGACTGCGGATGGCTTGCCCATCGAGCATAAGTGGCGGGTCGGTGGCGTCCGCCGTCCGGATCGGATCTTCATTAGCATCGTCGTGCCCGGGTGTTCCGGCCGGGCCGGATCGTTCATGGAGGAATCAGTTCAGTGGTCGGCACGGGCACGGACGCCGCTGCGGCGCGGGTGGCGGAAGCGGGGGCGCGCCCGGCGCGGCGGCGGTTGCTGTGGCCGGTGGGCGTATGGCTGCTGACCCGGCTGGTGCTGGTGTCCGCGGCGCTGCGGCTCGGCCCGTTCAGCAGCAAGGACGGCCCGGACGTCTCGGTGTCGAAGGTGTACCGCGGCTGGTACGACGTGCTGAGTTCGGGCAGCTTCCCGCACGACGACGTGTCCTGGCAGTACCCGCCGGGCGCCGCGCTGCCGATTCTCGCCCCGCGGCTGGTGCCGTTCCTGGACTACTCGCACGCGTTCATCGTGCTGTGCGCGGTGTGCGACGCGGCGGTGCTGGCGGCGCTGGTGTACGCGGCCCGGTACCCGGACGGCCGGCGCAGTGTCGCCGGCGTCTGGATGTGGGTGGCGGGGCTGCCGCTGCTGAGCACGGTGCCGTGGAGCCGGTTCGACGTGATGGTGACGGCGGTCGCGGTGGGGGCGCTGCTGGCGGCCGGTACGCGGCGGGTGTGGGCGGACCGGGTGTTCGGGGTGCTGGTCGGGATCGGCGCGGTGGTGAAGGTGTGGCCGGTGCTGCTGCTCGTGGGTACGGCGCGCGGGCGGCGCACCCGGCACGCGTGGGTGGCGGCGGCGGTGTCGGCGGTGCTGGTGACGGTGGTCTTCCTGCTGGCGATGCCGGGCGCGCTGTCGTTCCTGACGTATCAGGGGGACCGCGGCATCGAGGTGGAGTCGCTCGGCGCGCTGCCGTTCCATCTGGCGCGGCACTTCGGCTGGTCGGGGCACTGGGCGCCGCACGACGGTTCGATGGAGTTCATCGGCCCGTATGTGCAGGTGGTGGCGCGGGTGAGTGCGGCCCTGACGGTCGTCGCGTTCGGCTGGCTGCTGTGGTGGCGGGTGCGGTCGCGGGCGGGGCGCACGGAGGCCTGGGCGCTGCCGGACGCGGCGCTGACGGCCGTTCTGCTGTTCGTGGTGACGAGCCGGGTGATCAGCCCGCAGTACATGGTGTGGCTGGTGGGCCTGGCGGCGGTGTGCCTGCTGCACCGGGGGACGACGCAGCGGCCGGTGGCGTGGCTGGTGCTCGCCGCGTGCGTGCTGACGACGGCGGTGTTCCCGTACCTGTTCCGGGATCTGCTCGGCGGTTCGGTCCCGGCGGCGCTGCTGCTGGCGGCGCGCGATCTGATCCTGCTGGGGGCTGCGGTGCTGTCCGCGGTGCGGCTGTGGCGGGGAACGGTGCCGCCCCGGCGGACGGTCAGCGGACCTTGAAGCCCTGCTCGGTGAGCCAGCGGAAGACGTCGGGGACCTGGGACTTCCAGACGGCGGTGCCGTGGCCGCCGGCGCCCTCCGCGATCTGCACGACCTTGACCTTCGTCGGGGTCTTCGCCGCCTTCCGCAGGGCCACACCGTCCTGGTAGCCGTCGCCCGAGGCGCCGGAGATGTAGAGCGCCGTGTGCGGCGGGTGCGCGGCGTGCTGCAGCATGAACAGCGGGTTGGCCTTCTCACGCAGCACCGGGTCCTTGGCGGTGAGGGAGTCCTTCTCCGCGGCGGGGTTGTTGTACCCGGACAGGCTGACGCCGGCCGCGTAGCGGTCGGGGTGTTCGATGGCGAGGCGCGCGGCGCAGTGGGCGCCGGCGGAGTATCCGACGACGGCCCAGCCCGCGGCGTTGTCCTGGACGCGGAAGTTGTCGGTCACCATGCGGCGGACGTCGACGCTCAGCCAGGTGTCGGCGTTGACCTTGCCGGGGATGTTGGCGCAGCCGGTGTCCTGGCCGCCGAGCAGCGTGGTGCGCGGTGAGATGAGGATGAACGGGGCGACCTTGCCGCTCGCCATCAGGGGCTTGAGCTGCGACTGGACCTTGAGGGTGCCGTACCAGGCCTTGGCGGAGCCGGGGTAGCCGGGGAGCATCTCGACGACCGGGAACTGCTTGTCCTTGAAGGCGGGGTCGTTGTACTGCGGCGGCAGCCAGACGTAGACCTCGCCCTGGACGCCGGACACCCGGCCCTTGAGGTCGGCCTGCTGGACGTCGTCCATGTTCGGGCCCTTGGCCTGCTTGAACTTCTGCTCGATCTTCGGCTCGCGCTTGGCCTGCGCCGCGCCTCCGTCGGGACCGAGGTCGGCGGTGGCCTGGACGTGGGTGCCGGTGCCGAGGAGGTCTTCCCAATTGTCGTACAGGTTGTTGGAGTTGTTCACGATCACGAAGACCATGAGCACCGAGGTCACCTGGCAGAGCAGCAGCATGCCGAATCTGGCCGCGTGCCGTACCGCCCGCGGTCCGCGCAGCCGGCTCCACAGGGTGAGCGGCAGTGCCAGGGCGACCAGCACGAAGAGGATCGTGCACAGGAAGAACGGGGTCCCCGTCAGGCTCATCACAACTCTCGATTCCCAATCTTGGGCGCAGTGCCCCGGCCCAGCGTTCCGCCCGCGTGTGAGCCTCTCGCCATGACGAGACGGAATTCGGGCTGTCTGGGTTGCCCGGCTTCTCCCCGGTAATTGGGACGAGGGTCACGCCGGTTACGGGCAACGGCGGCGGTGTGATCCACGGCACCCTGGCGGGCCGGAACGGTGGGTGGAGATCCGGAATCACAACAGGCGTAAGCGTCGCTTCGCCCTGTCGGGCCGGATGAAGAGGGGGACAACCCCGTGAAACGTTGGCCCATGGCAGCGGCCGCCGTCCTGGTGCTGCTCCTCTTCGCCGGTTACGGTTCGCGGCCTGTTCCGTTCAGCGGCAGCGGTCCGGACTTCCCGCACAGTTCGGCGGGGACGGCCGCGTCGGTCCTGACCGGCACGCACGCACCGTTCACGGAGCAGCGGACGACGCTGGCGAGCGGGACCAAGATCGGTGTGACGACGTACCGGGGGAAGAAGTCCGGGTTCACGGGCAAGGTCTGGGTGTGGGCGCCGCCGCAGTACTACGACCCGAAGTACGCGAAGAGCGCGTTCCCGGTGCTGATCGCGCTGCCCGGGGCCTACGGCTTCCCGGAGAACTACTGGACGCGCGGCAGCCTGGGCCTTCAGGAGGACGTGGCGCGGTGGACGTCGCAGGGCAGCAGCCTGCCGTTCATCATCGTCATGCCGGTGATGAATCCCGGGCCGCACTATCACGACTGCAGTGACATCCCGGGTCAGCAGAAGATGGGGACCTGGATGACGAGCGATGTCCCGGACCTGGTCCGGGCGAACTTCCGTACGTTCAAGGAACGCGACGGCTGGGCCTTCATGGGCTCGTCGTCGGGCGGTTTCTGCGCGCTGAAGAGCGTGCTCCAGCACCCGGAGACGTTCAAGGCGGCCATAGTGAGCGGCCCCGACATCGTGCCGGACTCGTCCCTCTGGCGCGGTCACCTCGACGCGAAGCAGGCGAACAACCCGCAGGTCCTGGCGCAGCGGCTGATCGACCGGCACGGGCCCGAGGTGTACCTCGCGTTCCAGGTCGGGACCGAGGAGAGCCGCGGGGAGCTGGCGAAGGTGAAGCAGTTCATCGCCGGCTACGGGACCGGCCCGGTCAGGACCCGCCTACAGGTCATAGTGGGCGGCGGCCACAACGGGCTCTCCTACCTGCGGGGCATGGGGCAGGGCTCCATGAAGTGGATCAGCGACCATCTGCGGGGCCCGGCACCGGCGGCGTGACGGCCCTGCCGGTCCGGACCGGACGTGGCGTCGGCCTCAGCGCCGGAAGGCGAGGACGCGCCGGAGCAGTGCGGTGGCCCGCCAGTACGCGTCCAGGGCGAATCCGGCGGCGGCGGCGAGCGCCAGCACGGGCCGGGCGAACGGCGGGGAGGTGAGCTGACGACCGGTCGCCATCGTGCTGGATGTCGGAAATGTAGCCATATTTGGACGGTAGCGACTGGTCCGGCGCATGTCCTGCCAGACGCACCCGAACCGCGCCAATGCCTTCCGATGGACGTTACTCGCTGCGCGAGGCCAAATACGCCCTTGCTTTCACCAGTACGGCCGCACGGGCGCCGAACGCCACGCATTCCCCCGGCCCGGAGATCCGCACCCGCATTCCGCCGTCCGGGTTCCGTTCCAGCGCGACGACGTCCTTGGGCGCGAACGTCCATCCGTCGATCCTCAGGTCGGACACACCCGTGAACGACAGGAACATCTCGAACGCGTTGAGCCCCTTCTCCGTCCATTCGGGCAGCGGGTGATCGGGAAGCCGGTCCAGTGCGAAGCCGAGGGTGACGCGGGCAGGGCCCCCGGTGGTTGCCGAGCGCTACGCGGCGGGTGTGGCGGGTGTGGGGAGGAGGGTGCGCAGGTCGGCGATCTCGTAGCCGCGGGCGCGGACCGCGTCGATGATCAGCGGGAGGGCCAGGGCGTCGAGGATCGGGCCGCGGCCGTTCGGGTCGCCGACGTGCATCTGGATGATCTCGCCCGGCGCCAGGGAGTTCAGGGCACGGTTGACGGCCTTCTGCACGGTCATCCCGCCCGCCGTGCCGAGGTAGCCGTTGGTGTCGTCGGTCCACTCGATGTTGGCGAAGCCCATCGCGTTGACCTCCGCGACCTGCTGCGCGTTGGTCTCGCCGTAGGGGAAGCGGAAGAACGGCAGCGGCGCCGTCCCGATCGCCGCGCGAAGAGCCTGGTCGGCGAGGCGCACCTCGCGCTCCCGGCCCGAGCAGGTCAGGTCGGCGAAGTGCGGGTGGCTGTAGCTGTGGCTGGCGATGCCGTGTCCGGCCGCCGCCATCGACCGGGCCGCGGCCGGGTGCAGTTCGGCGAACTGGCCGGTGAGGAAGAAGGTGGCCGGCGCCTGGTAGTCGTGCAGCACCTTCAGGACGGTGTCCAGGCCCGTCTCGTCCCACGCCGAGTTGAACGTCAGCGCGACCACCTGACGATCGGTGGGCATCGTGCGGACCGTCCTGCCGAGGAGGTTCGACGGCAGCGCGGCTGTCGGCGTCGTGCCTGTCGTGCCTGTCGGGCATACGGTCGCCGGTGCGGGCGCCGCGGCGGCCACGACGGCGAGCCGGTCGGGCCGGTCGGGGGGAGTCAGGCCGGTCGCGGGGACGGCGGCCGACGCGATGATCGCGGCCATGGCGGCGACGGTGGTCAGCACCCGGCCGAGGATCCGGGGCGGTTGTGAGCTCGGGGGAGCGGTGCGCTGGTTCATATCGCGGTCAGCGTAGGAGCGTCCGGCACGGTGGACAGGACGGCGCGAGCCGTGGCGCGTGTCGTTCGCCGGGGTGGCCCATCCCGGGGCTCGCGGGGCCGATGCTGAGACGGTGATCAACGATCGGAACGCCCGGCCGGGCCGGCGGCTTCTCCTCTCGGCCGGGCTGTCGCTGCTCTGTCCCGGCGCCCTGACCAGTGCTGACGCCGCCACTGCGGCAAAGGGACCGCCTCTTGAGGTGGAACGGCTGGTGCAGGGCGGCCCGCAGGCCCTGGCTCTCACCTTCGACGACGGTCCCAGCCCGATCTACACCCCACGGGTCCTCAGGGTCCTGCGCCGCCACGGCATCACCGCGACCTTCTTCATGCTGGGCGCCAACGCCGAGAAATACCCCTGGGTGGTGCGCCAAGTCGTCGACGAGGGACACGT
Organism: Streptomyces sp. SID13666; assembly: GCF_010548325.1. Classification (NCBI taxonomy): domain Bacteria; kingdom Bacillati; phylum Actinomycetota; class Actinomycetes; order Kitasatosporales; family Streptomycetaceae; genus Streptomyces; species Streptomyces sp. SID13666. Next base: position 35,721 of record NZ_JAAGLX010000018.1, read on the forward strand.
TTTGGGCAACCACACCTGGTCCCACCCCACCCTCCGCACCTTGACCGCGGCGCAGGTCCGGGACGAGATCGAGCGCACCAACGACGTCCTCGCCCGGACCGGCCGCGGCCGGCTCCCGACGCTCTTCCGTGCGCCCGGAGGCCATTTCGCCCGCGCCGCCCTTCAGGTGTGCGCGGACCTCGAACTGCGGCCGATCTCCTGGTCGATCGACTCTGCGGACTGGACGAGACCCGGTGTCGACCGTATCTGCGACAGGGTTCTCAGCCGCGCCGGAACCGGATCGATCGTCCTGCACCACGACGGCTCCCTCAGCCGCTCCGCCGTTCCGGAGCACGGAGGACCCGCCGACCGGTCCCAGACCGTCGCGGCCCTGGGCTGCTATCTCCCGCGGCTGCTCGACACCGGCTACCGCTTCACCACCCCGGTACGGCGGACTGATCCATCCGTGTGAGGGTCCCGTCCTTGACGCGAATTGCCGTGCGACGGCGTACTACGTTGCTGGTCCAGGCATATGCCGTAGGGCCGAGGCGAGGATGAAACGGGCATGGTTGCGACACCGGTTGACGCCACTGGGGACGGTCGGCCGGCGCGGCGGCAGCTGCTGCGGGGACTGGTCGGGGCCGCGGCCGGCGCGACCGCGCTCGGCCTCGCAAGCCGGAGCCCCGCCCGCGCCGACGCGCCGCCCGCCCGCCGGCATCGTGGGATGCCCCGTCCGGCGGTCACCGGTGCCTTCGCGCGCCGGGACTTCAAGTGGCTGCCCATCACGGATCAGAAGGCGGCGCTGACCTTCGACTGCGGCGCGGGTGCGCAGGGCGCCGAGGCGATCCTGCGGACGCTGTGGGACCAGCGGTTGCCGGCGACGTTCTTCATGACCGGGCGCTTCGCCGCGGACAACCCCGCGCTGGCCCGGTACATCGCGCGCCGCTACCCGGTGGGCAACCACTCCATGACCCACCCGTCGTTCCCCACCATCACCCCGCAGCGGCGGGCCGAGGAAGTCCAGTCGGCGGCCGACGCGATCGAGACGGCCATCGGCAGGCCGTCCGAGGCGCTGTTCCGCTTCCCCTTCGGGCTCCGCACCCGGCCGTGCATCACCGAGGTCAACGCCGCCGGCTACGTCCCGGTCAAATGGACGGTGGACACCGCGGGCTGGAAGGGCACGATCGGCGGGGCGAGCACGGCGACGGTCGTCGACCGGACTCTGCAGGCCCTGCGGCCGGGCGCGATCGTCCTGATGCACCTCGGCGCCACGCCGGAGGATCACTCCGCAGTCGACGCCACCGCGCTGCCCGACCTCATCGACGCCATCAGGACCCGCGAATACGGCTTCACCACCCTCCGGGGCCTGCTCGCCGCGCGTTGACCTCCCGCTCACCCGTCCGGCAGAAAGCGATCATGGGCCAGATCTCCCGCAGGACCCTGACCACGGCAGCCGCCGCCGCGGCGGTGACGGCCGGTTCCGTCACGATCGGCGGCGGCACGTCGTACGCGGCGTCCGGGCGCCGCGACGGAGCACAGAACGGGCGCCGGCAGTTCCGCGGCATGTGGCTGACCACCGCGTTCAACCGCGACTGGCCGACCCCGGGGCTGTCCCCGGCGGAGCAGCGGCGGGAGTTGGCCGGGCTGCTGGACATCGCGGTCGCCCGCCGGTTGAACGCGGTCGTCCTCCAGGTCAGAGGGCTGGCGGACGCGCTGTGGCCCTCGCCGTACGAGCCGTGGGCGAAATGCCTCACCGGTGTCCAGGGACGCGATCCGGGCTGGGACCCGCTGGACTTCGCCGTACGCGAAGCGCACCTGCGCGGGCTGGAGTTGCACGCCTGGTTCAACCCGTACCGGATCGCCACACACCCCGACCCGGCCCGGCTGTCGGCCGCCCACCCGGCGCGGCTGCACCCCGAGTGGGTGGTGCCGTACGGCAAGGCGCTGTTCTACAACCCCGGGCTTCCCGAGGTCCGCCGCTTCGTCCAGGACGCGATGCTCGACGCCGTCGCCCGCTACGACGTGGACGGCCTGCACTGGGACGACTACTTCTACCCGTACCCGATCCCCGGGCAGACCTTCGACGACGACGCCGCGTACGCGCGGTACGGCGGGGACTTCCCCGACCGGGCCGCCTGGCGGCGCGACAACATCGACCTTCTGGTGCGCGGGACCGGGCTGCGGATCGAGGAGCTGAACCGGTCCCCGCTGGGCGGCGGTTCACCGCGCGAGCGGCGGGTGCGCTTCGGGGTCAGCCCGTTCGCGATCTGGCGCAACCGGACCACGGACCCCGAGGGTTCCGACACCCAGGGCGCCGCCGAGTCCTATGACGGCATCTACGCCGATACGCGTACCTGGGTGCGGCGGGGATGGATCGACTACATCGCGCCGATGATCTACTGGCATATCGGAAACGATGTGGCCGACTACGCCCGGCTTGTCTCCTGGTGGGCGGAAACATGCCGTGGCACGAACACGCATCTGTACATTGGTGAGGCTCTGTACAAAGCGGGCAACCCGGCTCAGTTCAGCGCCTGGCAGGATCCGGCGGAACTCTCCCGGCATCTCACTTTCGGCCACCGCTTCCCCGAGGTGCGCGGCAACATCTACTTCGCCGCGAAGGAAGTCGCCGCCGACCGGATCGGGGCCATGCGGCGCGTGGTGGCCGACCATTACCCGACCCGGGTGCGGACCCCGCGCTGACCTCACGCCGACCCCGTGCGGACCCCGCCCCGGCTCTTGTCGATGATGCGAACGACGATCGCGCGGACCCTGGGCGAAGCGGTCCGCGCGATCGTCGGGTCACATCCAGCGGCCTGCTACGACCGCGCGGGGACCGTGACTACTCGACCGAGACGCTCGAGTCGGCGTCGACCGAGGCTTCCGCACCCGGCTGGATGCTCGAAACCTGATCGTTCCCGTCGGTGTTGCACTCCCAGGTGTCCCACACGGCGACGACCTTGTCCGTGTTGTTCTTCACCACCATGGGATCCGGCGTCGCGGCGCCACCGGCGGGGGGGCCCGACGAGTCGGCGGGGGTGAGGTCGAAGCAGCCCACCGGGTCGACGTGGTCGACGCCGTTGATGGTGAGGGTGCCGGTGGCGGCCTGCGCGGAACCGGGCACCGCCACCATGAGCAGGGCGGCGGAGGCGAGAGCGCCCAGGACTGTGACCATGCGTGATCGCATCATGACTCCTCGTTGGGGGAGTTGAGCGTATCTCGCCCACGCGGGCATATGCATCCCGAAAGTGCCCATTTGGCCGTACAGTGCCTAATTCGGGTGAAAGGGGCGCAGGTCAGGGCCAGACCAGGCAGTACAGCTGGTGGCCGGCCTCATGGCAGCGGGACGCGAAGCCCTGCCATTCATGGAGCATCTGGTAGATGACGAAGGCATCTCGGGGGCCGCGCCGGTCCGGGACGGTGGACCAGATGAAGGCGGCGGCGCCGAGTTCCTCTTCGCCGGCCTTGCGGAGGGGTTCCACAACGCTCATGGGGAGCTTGACGACGGCGTAGTCCGGGTGGAGGACGACGAGTTCCAGCGGCGGGACCTTGGCCGGGGGTATGCCCTCGATGCCGGTGAGCACCATGGCGGCCATGGTCTCCGGCTTGACCTTGGTGTACATGCCGTTGCCGAGCTCGTCACCGCCGAGCTCCTCGGGGCGCATGGAGATCGGGACCCGGGCGGCTGTGGCGCCATCGGGTGCCCCGAAGTACTTGTAGGTCACCCCCACTCGGCCACCCCTGCTCCCACTCTCCGCGGCTGCTCTGCGATCGCGATCGGCGGACCGACGACGCCTGCCGGTGGGCCGGGCGTGTTGGGGCTCGTGGTCGCCCGTTCCCTCGCCCAGTTCGCCACCGCGCTGCATTTCACTACCCGACCATTCACAGACCCAACCGCGCAACCCGATCATCGTCTCAGATGCCGGGTCGAGACCTGCGCGCGCAACGCCCGGCGTTTGAGAGCATGTGCCTGTGAGCTATCCGTACGAAGCCCCAGTTTCGCAGGTTCTGTTCGACCGAGCTGCCGCCGTGACGCCCGGAGGTGTGAACTCCCCGGTCCGCGCCTTCCGCGCGGTGGGCGGTACGCCCCGGTTCATGGTGTCCGGGAAGGGTCCGTACCTCACGGACGCCGACGGCAGGGAGTACGTCGACCTCGTGTGCTCGTGGGGTCCGATGATCCTCGGCCACGCGCACCCGGAGGTGATCGGCGCCGTACAGGAGGCCGTGACGCGCGGTACCTCCTTCGGCACCCCCGGTGAGGGGGAGGTGCTGCTGGGCGAGGAGATCGTGGCGCGGATCGGCCCGGTGGAGCAGGTCCGCCTGGTGTCGTCCGGGACCGAGGCGACCATGTCGGCGATCAGGCTGGCGCGTGGCTTCACGGGCCGGGCCAAGGTGGTGAAGTTCGCTGGTTGCTACCACGGTCATGTGGACGCGCTGCTGGCGGCGGCCGGTTCCGGGGTCGCCACGTTCGGGTTGCCGGACACGCCCGGGGTGACGGGCGCGCAGGCCGGCGACACGATCGTGCTGCCGTACAACGATCTCGAGGCCGTGCGGGCGGCGTTCGCCGCGCACCCCGGCGAGATCGCGTGTGTGATCACCGAGGCGTCGCCCGGCAACATGGGCGTGGTGCCGCCGGCGGCGGGCTTCAACGCCGGGCTGAAGAGCCTCTGTGCGGAGAACGGCGCGCTCTACATCTCCGACGAGGTGATGACGGGCTTCCGTGTTTCGAAGGCCGGCTGGTTCGGGCTCGACGGTGTCGAACCCGACCTGATGACCTTCGGCAAGGTCATGGGCGGCGGCTTCCCGGCCGCCGCGTTCGGTGGCCGCGCGGACGTCATGGGCCATCTCGCACCGGCCGGTCCGGTCTACCAGGCGGGCACGCTGTCGGGTAACCCGGTGGCGACCGCGGCGGGTCTGGCGCAGCTGCGGCTCTGCGACGACGCGGTGTACGCGACCGTGGACGCGGTGTCCGGGCGGGTGTCGTCGCTGGTCAGCGAGGCGCTCACCAAGGAGGGCGTCGCCCACCGGCTGCAGAAGGCCGGGAACATGTTCTCGGTGTTCTTCACCGACGAGCAGGTGACCAACTACGACGAGGCGAAGCGGCAGCAGGCGTTCCGCTTCACCGGGTTCTTCCACTCGATGCTGGCGCAGGGCGTCTACCTGCCGCCGTCGGCCTTCGAGTCCTGGTTCGTTTCGGCGGCCCACGACGACGCGGCGATCGAGCGGATCGCCGCCGCGCTGCCGGCCGCGGCGCGCGCCGCGGCCGAGGCGACGGAATGAGCGGGGACGACGGAAAGATGAGCGGCATGACTGACGACACAGAGATCACCGTGGTCCACCTGATGCGGCACGGCGAGGTGGAGAACCCGTCGGGTGTGCTCTACGGGCGGCTGCCCGGCTACCACCTGTCGGAGCTGGGCCGGAAGATGGCCGACCGGGTCGGCGAGCACCTGGCGGGCCGCGACATCACGTATGTCGTGTCGTCCCCGCTGGAGCGGGCGCAGGAGACGGCGGTGCCGATCGCGGCCCCGCACGGGCTGGAGATCGCCTCCGACCCGCGGCTGATCGAGGCGGAGAACGTCTTCCAGGGCAAGACCTTCGGCGTCGGCGACGGGGCACTGAAGAACCCGTCGAACTGGAAGCACCTCACCAACCCGTTCAAGCCGAGCTGGGGCGAGCCCTACGTCGACCAGGTCGTGCGGATGATGGCGGCGCTCGGCGCGGCACGGGACGCGGCGCGCGGCCACGAGGCGGTCTGCGTCAGCCACCAGCTGCCGATCTGGATCACCCGCAGCTTCGTCGAACGGCGCCGGCTCTGGCACGACCCGCGCAAGCGGCAGTGCACACTCGCCAGTGTGACGAGTTTCACATACCAGGGCGACAAGATCGTGTCGGTCGGCTACGCGGAACCGGCCCGCGATCTGGTGCCCTCGCATCTGCTGGCGGGCGCGAAGCCGGTGAAGGGCGGATCGAAGGGCTTCGGGGCGTAGGCAGGTCCGGGCCGGCGCCGCCGCGGCCCTGGTCATCCGCCGGGGCGGCCTGTTGGATTGGCCGAAAGGGTCGATCCAATGGGTCAATCCGGTGTTCCTGAGGGCGCTTACGTGCGCCAATTGAGCTAACCGGTGGGATTTTTCTGACTTTTCGGTAACCGTACGGCTGTGACAGCCGTCCTGGATGGTGGCCACCTTTTTCGTGATCGCCATCCATGAGGCCCGAGAAATGGGGATGTACATGCGCGCCATGACCCGTAGGAGTCTGCTCACGGCCACTGCCGGAGTCGCGGTCGGTGCGGCTGCGGCCGGATGCTCCTCGGGGGGCGACGGAGGCAAGACCGGCGGCAACGGGACCAAGCCGGGCGGGGCCACCGGCCAGAAGGAGCCCGAGAAAACGGTTCAGCTGATCGGGGACGGCTCCACCGCGAACACCGGACCCCAGCCGGGCCAGCCGAAGCCGGAGCGGATGGAGCCGGGACAGACGCCGCCGCAGTTCGTGATCTTCTCGTGGGACGGCGCGGGCGAGGTCGGGAACGGCTTGTTCCCGCGCTTCCGCAAGCTCGCCAAGGACAACGGCGCGTCGATGACGTTCTTCCTGTCCGGGCTCTACCTGCTGCCCGAGTCGAAGAAGCGGTTGTACGACCCGCCGAACAACAACCTGGGCGCGTCGGACATCGGCTACCTGACCGACGAGCACGTCAAGATGACGCTGGACAACATCCGTGAGGCCTGGACCGAGGGCCACGAGATCGGCACGCACTTCAACGGGCACTTCTGCTCGGGCCGCGGCACCGTCGGGAACTGGACGCCGACCCAGTGGCAGAGCGAGATCGACCAGGCCAAGTCGTTCGTCAAGAACTGGAAGACCAACACCGGGCTCAAGGACGAGGCCCCGCTGCCGTTCGACTACGACAAGGAGCTCGTCGGCGCCCGCACGCCGTGCCTGCTCGGCCAGGACAACCTGCTGCCGACCGCCCACAAGCTCGGCTGGCGCTACGACGCGAGCTCGCCGGGTGGCCGGCAGGTCTGGCCCGAGAAGCGTGGCGGGCTCTGGGACCTGCCGCTGCAGCTCATCCCGTTCCCCGGCCACTCCTTCGAGGTCCTCTCCATGGACTACAACATGCTCGCGAACCAGTCGAAGAACGCCACCCAGAGCGACCCGAGCAACTACCCGGGCTGGCAGCGGCAGGCCGCCGCCTCGTACATCGCGGGCTTCCAGCGCGCCTACGAGACGAACCGCGCGCCCTTCTACATCGGCAACCACTTCGAGAAGTGGAACGGCGGCATCTACATGAACGCCGTCGAGGAGGCGTTCAAGCACATCGCCGGCCAGGAGAAGAAGGACGTCCGGCTGGTCTCCTTCCGGCAGTACGTGGACTGGCTCGACGCGCAGGACCCGAAGGTGCTCGGAAAGCTGCGCCGGCTGGACGTGGGGCAGAAGCCGGCGGGCGGCTGGAAGGCGTACCTCGCGCCGGAGGGCGCGGCCGGTACCCCCGCCTCCCCGACGACGGCGGCCACCACGTAGGCACCCCGTAGGCAGCGCGTGGTCAGGGGCGGCGCGGCCGGTCCCGCTACCTGATCCTTACTTGGGGCAATTGCCGCTTTTGGCGTCGGTGTCGGGGGCGCGAAAGATCGCCGGACGACGCATGCGAAACTTTTCACATGAGTCCTACGCGTGCCCGCCGACGCCGCCCGCTCCGCAGTGCCGCGGCACTGGCAGGAGTCGCCGCGCTGGCGCTGGCGCTCTCGGCCTGTTCCAGCAGCGGCTCGTCCTCCGGCGGCAGCGGTACCAACTTCGTCGGCGGCTCGGGTGAGATCTCCCGGGTGGCCAAGGGCGACCGGCTCGCCGCCCCCGCCATCTCCGGGGAGTCGGTCGACGGCAAGCAGTTGAACCTGGCCGACTACAAGGGCAAGGTCGTCGTCCTCAACGTCTGGGGCTCGTGGTGCGACCCCTGCCGCGCCGAGGCTCCGCACCTGGTCAAGGTGGCCAACGCCACCAAGGCCGAGGGCGTCGAGTTCCTCGGGATCAACATGCGCGATGCCACGAAGGTCAACGCGAACGGCTTCGAGACGCAGTTCGACATCCCGTACCCGAGCTTCTACGACCCCAACGGGAAGCTCATGCTGAAGTTCCCCAAGGGCAGCCTCAACCCGCAGGGCATCCCGAACACCCTGATCATCGACCGGGACGGCCGGATCGCCGTACGGATCCTCAAGGCCGTCGGCGAGGACAGCCTGCGCCAGGCGCTCGACCCGATCGTCGCGGAGAAGTGACGTGACCGAGACGGTCTCCTCCGGGGCGCTGCTCCTCGCGATCCCGATCGCGATGCTCGGCGGCCTGGTCTCCTTCTTCTCCCCGTGCGTCCTGCCGCTGGTGCCCGGCTACCTCTCCTACGTGACCGGCACGTCAGGCGCCGACCTGGCCGAGGCCAAGCGCGGCCGGATGGTCGCCGGCGCGTCGCTGTTCGTCCTCGGCTTCACCGCGGTCTTCGTGTCCGGCGGGGCGCTCTTCGGCTACTTCGGGCTGCGGCTGCAGGAGCACAAGGAGATCATTTCCCAGGTGCTCGGCGTCGCCACGATCCTCATGGGCCTCGCCTTCATGGGGATACTGGGCGGTCTGACCCAGCGCGACCTCCGCTTCCACCGCAAGCCCGCGATGGGGCTGGTCGGCGCGCCCCTGCTCGGTGTGCTCTTCGGCGTCGGCTGGGCGCCGTGCGTCGGCCCGACGCTGGGCGCCGTGCAGGCGCTGGCCTTCAACGAGGCGAGCGCGGGGCGCGGGGCGCTGCTCACCGTCTTCTACTGCGTGGGCCTCGGCCTGCCGTTCATCGTCGCCGCCGTGGCGTTCCGCCGCGTACTGGGCGCGTTCGGCTGGGTCAAGCGGCACTATGTGTGGGTCATGCGGATCGGTGGCGGCATGCTCGTCGTCGTCGGTGTGCTGCTGCTCACCGGCGTATGGGACGACATGGTCTTCTCCCTGCAGACCTGGTCCACCAACTTCACCCCTGGGGTCTGATTCATGAGTACGGAATCCGGGCCGAAGACCGCCCGCGACGCCGAGGCACGCGAGGTCGAGGAGCGTGACGTCGAGGAGCGTGACGTCGAAGAACGTGACGCGGCGGGCGCGCAGCTGTCGACGGCGCCGGTCGAGGAACTCGGCCAGGTGGTGCCCGGCTCCTTCGGCGGTGTGCGCAGGCCAGGCTGGCGCGGCACGGTCGGCTGGACGCTGCGCGAGTGCTTCGGCTGGGTGCGCTGGATGTGGCGGCAGCTCACGTCGATGCGGATCGCCCTGATCCTGCTCTTCCTGCTGTCCATGGCCGCGATCCCCGGCTCGCTGGTCCCGCAGACCAGCGTCGACGAGGTCAAGGCGCAGGCGTGGAAGGACGTGCACCCCAACGCCACCCCGGTCTACGAGACGCTCGGGCTGTTCCACGTCTACAGCTCGCCGTGGTTCTCGGCGATCTACATCCTGCTGTTCATCTCGCTGGCCGGCTGCATCCTGCCGCGCAGCTGGCAGTTCGTCGGGCAGCTCCGCTCCCGGCCGCCGGCCGCGCCGCGCAATCTGACCCGGCTGCCGGCGTACACGACCTGGCGCACCGCGGCAGGTGAGGACGAGGTGCTGGACGCCGCGCAGCAGCTGATGCGCGGGCGCCGGTTCCGTACTCACCGGGTCGGCGGCGCGGTCGCGTCCGAGAAGGGCTTCCTGCGCGAGGCCGGCAACCTGATGTTCCACCTGGCGCTCTTCGGGCTGCTGATCTCCTTCGCGGTCGGTTCGCTGTGGAAGGGCGAGGGCGGCAAGCTGATCGTCGAGGGCGGCGGCTTCTCCAACAACCTCACGCAGTACGACGACTTCAAGCCCGGCACCTTCTACACCGCCGACGACCTGGACCCCTTCGGCTTCTCGCTGGACAGCTTCGAGGCCACGTACGCGCGGACCGGCCCGCAGAAGGGCACCCCGCGGACGTTCCGCGCCAACATCCACTACTGGAAGGGCGCGGACGGCAAGCCGGTCAAGTCCTCGATCGAGGTGAACAAGCCGCTGGAGATCGACGGTGAGACGGTCTACCTGATCGGGCACGGCTACGCGCCGGTCGTCACCGTGAAGGACGCCCGCGGCACGGTCGTCTACCAGGGGCCGACGCCGTTCCTGCCGAGTGACGGCAGTCTCACCTCGCGCGGCGTCGTGAAGGTCACCGACAACTACCGCAACAAGGCGGGCGGCAAGGACCAGCTGGCGTTCAGCGGGATCTTCGCCCCGACGATGGTGATCGACAACATCCAGGGGCCGCACTCGGTGTTCCCCGCGCTCGACCGCCCCGCGCTGATCCTGACCGCCTACCACGGCGACCTGGGCATGGACAGCGGCCTGCCGCAGAACGTGTACCAGCTCAACGACAAGAAGATGAAGCAGTACAAGGCCGCCGACGGCCAGCCGCTCCGCCAGGTGCTGGCCGTCGGGCAGGTCCTGCAACTGCCGGACGGCGGCGGCTCCATCCGCTTCGACGGCGTCAAGACCTGGGCCAGCTTCCAGGTCTCCCACCAGGTCGGCAACGGCTGGGCGCTCGGCAGCGCGGTCGCCGCGATCCTGGGTCTGGCCGGCTCGCTGTTCATCCAGCGCCGCCGGGTGTGGATCCGGGCCACCCCGGGTGCGGACGGGGTGACCGTCGTGGAGGTGGCCGGACTCGGCCGCAGCGAGTCCGCGAAGATCGCCGACGAGATCGGGGACCTCGCCTACCGGCTGCTGCCCGAAGCGCCCCAGCTACCGGACCCCGGCGGCCCCGGCGGCGGCACAGCCACAGACCCCTCGGAAGAACCTCTCCTGCCAGACGAAGGAGCGCGCGCGTGACTATCGCGGCCGCGGTCAATGAGAACTTCGCGAACTACAGCAACTACCTGATCTACTCGGCCATGACGGTCTACACGCTCGCCTTCCTCGCGCACATGGCCGAGTGGGTGTTCGGCAGCCGCAGCCGGGTCGCGATCACCGCGGCGGCGCTGACCGCACCCGCGGCGGCTCCCGCGATCGAGGTCGTCCAGCGCGGTGGCGGCACCGCCACCCTGGAGCGTCCCAAGGTCGTCACCCGCTCCACGGCGAGCGACCGCGGCATCCCGGACGGCCCCGGCGCCGCCGGCACCGACGCGGACGGCGACAAGTACGGGCGGATCGCGGTCTCGCTGACCGTGCTCGCCTTCGTGTTCCACCTGGCCGCCGTCGCGTGCCGCGCCGCCTCCGTGCAGCGGGTGCCGTGGGGCAACATGTACGAGTTCTCGACCACGTTCGGCATGGTCGCGGTCGGCATGTACCTGGCCCTGCTGGCGCTGAAGAAGCGGGTCCGCTGGATCGGGCTCTTCCTCGTCACCTCGGTGCTGCTGGACCTGGGCCTGGCCGTCGCGGTGCTCTACACCGACAGCGACCAGCTGGTCCCGGCGCTGCACTCGTACTGGCTGTGGATCCACGTCTCGTGCGCGATCATCTCCGGCGCGGTCTTCTACCTCGCGGCGGTCGGCACGTTCCTGTTCCTCTTCCGCGACTACTACGAAGCCGCGCTCACCGCCGGCCGCAGGGTGAACCCCACCTGGGCCAACATCATGGACCGGCTGCCGTCCGCGGCGACGCTCGACAAGTTCGCGTACCGGATGAACGCGCTGGTCTTCCCGCTCTACACGTTCACCGTCATCGCGGGTTCGATCTGGGCGCAGGCCGCCTGGGGCCGGTACTGGGGCTGGGACCCCAAGGAGACCTGGTCGTTCATCACCTGGGTCGCGTACGCCTGCTACCTGCACGCCCGCGCGACCGCCGGCTGGAAGGGCCGCAAGGCCGCCGCGCTGGCGCTGGTCGCCTTCGCGTGCTTCATCTTCAACTACTACGGCGTGAACATCTTCATCACCGGCAAGCACTCGTACGCCGGGGTCTGACGCCACAGGGTCCTGGTCCGGCCGGCCGCTCCCCCCGGGGCGGCCCGGCCGGCGCTCAGCTGCCGGACGGCGGGGTGTCGTCCTTCAATCCCTTGAGGAAGTCCGGGTTGTCGTCCGGCGCGACCCACTGCGGGCGCGCGGGCGCGCGGCGGCGGTTGCGGCCCGCGACGAGCCAGGCGATCGGTCCGACGAGGACCTCGCCGAAGAGCAGGATGATGATCACCCACACCACCTTCGGCAGCCCGCGGACCTCCTCCTCCGGAGTGTTCAGGCAGTCGATGAACGCGTAGATCCACAGCGCGAGCACCAGCAGGAACGGTAGATACCTGACCATGGCGGAAGAGCCCCCCTGAGCCGGAAGACGGGCCGCGACAGGGGCCCGGTGACGGGTACAGGGTAGTGCGTGGCGGATACTGGACGGCATGGCTTACGACGATCTTCGATCCTTCCTGAGGGCCCTGGAGAAGGACGGCGACCTCAAGCGGATCAAGGCCGAGGTCGACCCGTATCTGGAGGTCGGCGAGATCACCGACCGCGTGAACAAGGCGGGCGGCCCCGCGCTGCTCTTCGAGAACGTGCGCGGGTCGTCGATGCCGCTCGCGATGAACGTGTTCGGGACCGACCGGCGGATGCTGAAGTCCCTCGGGCTGCAGGCGTACAGCGACATCAGCGACAAGATCGCCGGGCTGCTGAAGCCGGAGCTGCCGCACGGCTTCACCGGCGTGCGGGAGGCGTTCGGCAAGCTCGCCGGGATGACGCACGTGCCGCCGAAGAAGGTGAAGTCCGGCGACGCGCCCGTGCAGGAGGTCGTGCTGCGGGGCGACGACGTGGACCTGGACGCGCTGCCCGCGCTGTTCACCTGGCCGGAGGACGGCGGCTCGTTCTTCAACCTCGGGCTGACGCACACCAAGGACCCGGAGTCCGGGGTGCGCAACCTGGGCCTGTACCGGTTGCAGCGGCACGACCGGAACACCATCGGGATGCACTGGCAGATCCACAAGGACAGCCGCAACCACTACAAGGTGGCCGAGCGGCGCGGTGAGCGGCTGCCGGTCGCCATCGCCTTCGGCTGCCCGCCCGCGGTGACGTACGCGTCGACCGCGCCGCTGCCCGGCGACATCGACGAGTACCTGTTCGCGGGCTTCGTGCAGGGCAAGCGGGTGGAGATGGTGGACTGCAAGACCGTCCCGCTCCAGGTCCCGGCCAACGCCGAGGTCGTGCTGGAGGGCTGGCTGGAGCCCGGGAAGACGCTTCCCGAGGGGCCGTTCGGCGACCACACCGGCTTCTACACCCCGCAGGAGCCGTTCCCGGCGCTGACCATCGACTGTGTGACGATGCGGAAGCGGCCGCTGCTGCAGTCGATCGTGGTGGGCCGGCCGCCGACGGAGGACGGGCCGCTGGGCCGGGCCACCGAGCGGTTCTTCCTGCCGCTGCTGAAGATCATCGTGCCGGACATCGTGGACTACCACCTGCCGGAGGCGGGCGGCTTCCACAACTGCGCGATCGTCTCGATCGACAAGAAGTACCCGAAGCACGCCCAGAAGACGATGCACGCGATCTGGGGCGCGCACATGATGTCGCTGACGAAGCTGATCATCATCGTGGACGCCGACTGCGATGTGCACGACCTGCACGAGGTCGCCTGGCGCGCGCTCGGCAACACCGACTACGGCCGCGACCTGACGGTCGTCGAAGGGCCGGTCGACCACCTCGACCACGCCTCCTACCAGCAGTTCTGGGGCGGCAAGGCGGGCATCGACGCGACCCGTAAGCTCCCCGAGGAGGGGTACACGCGCGACGGCGGCTGGCCCGAGATGGTGGTCTCCGATCCGGAGACGGCCGCGAAGGTCGACCGGCGCTGGAAGGAGTACGGCCTCTCGTGACCACGGATTCCGCAACCCCGGACCTCTTCGCGCCGGAGCCCGCGCCGCCCGGCAGGATCAGGGCGTTCCTGCGGCTCGTCATGATCGAGCACTCGATCTTCGCGCTGCCCTTCGCGTACATCGCCGCGCTCAGCGCGATGTTTCACCTGGACGGCTCCGTCCACTGGTGGCGGCTCGTCCTGATCACCGTGGCGATGGTGGGGCTGCGCACCTTCGCGATGGCGTGCAACCGGATCATCGACCGGGAGATCGACGCCCGCAATCCGCGGACCGCCCAGCGCGAACTGGTCACCGGGGCGGTGTCGGTGCGCTCCGCGTGGACCGGTGCGCTGGTGGCCGTGGTCCTCTTCCTGGGCGCCGCGGCGCTGCTCAATCCGCTGTGCCTGGCGCTGGCGCCGATCGCCGTCATCCCGATGGTGGTCTACCCGTACGGCAAGCGGTTCACGAACTTCCCGCACGCGATCCTCGGCCTCGCGCAGGCGATGGGCCCGGTCGGTGCGTGGCTCGCGGTCACCGGTGAGTGGTCGTGGGACGCGGTGATCCTCGGGCTGGCCGTCGGGGTGTGGATCGGCGGCTTCGACCTGATCTTCGGTTCGCAGGACGTCGCCGCCGACCGGGCGGACGGCGTCAAGTCCGTCCCGGCCCGCTTCGGCGTCGCCGCCGCCCTGTACGGGGCGCGCGGCTGCCATGTCGTCACGACGGTCCTGCTGGCCTGGTACGGAGTCGCCACCGGCGCGGGCGCGTTCTGGTGGGTGGGTCTGACGATCGTCGCGGGTGCGTTCCTGTACGAGCACTCGATCGTGCGGCCGCACGATCTGAGCCGGCTGAACCGTGCGTTCTTCCAGGTGAACGGGTTCATCGGCATCGCGCTGTTCCTGTGCGCGCTGCTCGACCTCGCGGTCCGCGGCCTCGGTATCTGAGAACACGGCCCGGCCCCGGTATCCATCGGATACCGGGGCCGGGCCGTGGCTGTCAGAGGGTGTCGGGCGTTACGCGCCGAGGTCCGCCTGGTCCAGGCCGCTGAGGTCCAGGCCCTTGACGTCCATGTCCTTGAGGTCCAGGTCCTTCATGTTCATCGCACCGAACATGAACAGGCCCATGAGGTCCTGCGGGGTGAGCGCCCTCGCGCCGGCCGGGGCCGTGACCGGGTCGCTGCCGCCCTGGAGGCCGATGGTCAGCGGGAGCTTGCCCTGGGGCTTCTCGTCGAACTGGGCGACGTCCAGGGCGATCCCGGACAGCATGCCGTCCTTGATCGACAGGTCGACGGCGAGATCCTTCGCCGGGACCTTGCTGACGTCCGGAGCCTTGAAGCCCGGGATCTGCTTCTCCAGCGGGGCGAAGCCCTTGGCGAGCTCCTTGGCCGTCTGACCTGCCGGGACCGTCATGGTGACGTGGTCCACGCCGTTGCTGCTGCCCTTGTCGGTGAACTTCGCGTTGTGCGCGACCGCGCTCTTGACGGCGTCGATCAGCTGCTGCTGGGTCTTCGCGTCGAAGGACGACGCACCCGGCATCGGCACCGGCAGCGGCGACTTGCCGAGGCCCTTGTCGCCGCCGAGCGTCTTGCCGAGATCGGCGAACGCCGCCGGGTCGATCGAGATCCACTTGCCGGCCAGCGCGTCCTTGACGACGCCGAGCGACGACGGCAGCTCGTCCGCCTTGGGGAGGAACTGGTCGAGCGGCGAGTGGTCGCCGCCCTTGGCGGCGCCGCCGAGCGCGGTCAGCGCCTTGATGTCGGCCCGCAGGTAGAGCTTCTTGCCGATGGACCGGATCTCGACCAGGTTCTGCTTCCCCTCGGCGTCCGAGGACAGCTGGAAGGAGAAGGAGGACGTGTCACTCGGGGCGTCCTTCGCGTCCTTGGTGGCCGCGGCGTCCTTGAGCGGCTTGTCCGAGCTCAGCCCGAGCTTGGCGTGCAGACCCGCGAGCATCTTCGCGTTGTCCTTGGTGAAGCCGTCGGAGCCCTTCATCGCGGTCCAGATCTGGTCCGCGGTGGCGTCGAAGGAGACGGTCGCGGTGACCGCCTTCTGCGCGCCGAGCTTGTCCACGGCGTTCTTGACCTTCGCCGCCGCGCCGGCCTGCTGGACGGTGCCGCAGGCGGCGGAGGCGCCGGCTATGAGGGCGACGCAGCCGATGGCGGCCAGACCCTTGTGTGCGGTGCTGATGTGGTGACTCCCGTAGAACAAGCGGGCCTTCGGCCGGTGGCCTTCGACGCCGGGTGAGATCTGAAGATTAGCTGTGGATGCCGCTCGGCCCGAACGGGTTTTCCGGCGGATCGACCCGTCGTCGCATGCATCCGTCGGGGCGCGGGGATCCGTCAGGGCGCGTCGATCCGTCATCGCATCAATCCGTCGGGCGTGCGCGCGCGGAAGAAGAAGGCGGAGGCGACACCGCCGAGCAGCCCGAAGAGGTGGCCCTGCCAGGAGACGCCCTGGGCGGTGGGCAGCACGCCCCACAGGATCGACCCGTAGAGCACCGCGACGCCGAGCCCGACGGCTATGTCGAGCAGCCGCCGGTCCACGAACCCGCGCACCAGCAGATAGCCGAAGAGGCCGAAGACGACGCCGGAGGCGCCCGCCGTGTTGGTGTGGGCGGGTGCGACGAGCCAGACGCCCAGGCCGCTGGCCAGGATGATGACGAAGGACACACTGAGGAAGCGGCGGATGCCGCGCAGCGCGGCGATGAACCCCAGCACGAGCAGCGGCAGGCTGTTGGCCGCGACATGGGCGAAGCCGAAGTGCATGAACGCGGCCGGGATGATGTCACGCAGCTCGCCGGTCTCGCGCGGCACGATGCCGAAGGTGTCGAGGGAGTGGTTCGTCGCCACGTCGACGGCTTCGAGCAGCCACAGCAGCCCCACCCAACCCAGCATGAGCGCGGCGGCCGCCGTGACCCTCGCTCCGCCGCGCAGCGGCGCCAGACCGATACTCGCCTGCGCGGATCGGTCCGCGGTCGGTTCGTAGCTGTGACTCACCGAGGCCCCCCTCAGATCCATGTGTCCCTACCGTAGACAACGCCACCGACATCCGGAGTGGTTCCCGGCGAGAGCCCTCTCCCGCCGCCGGCCGTCCCGGGCGGCCGGATAGGCTCGCCGGGTGGACACGAGCCTGCGCAAACCGTGGATCGTCGGGGTCTCCGGAGCATCCGGGACCCCGTACGCCGCCGCCGTGCTCCGGGGGCTGCTGAGCGCCGGCGAGGCGGTGGACCTGGTGGTCAGCCGGGCCGCCCGGCTGACGCTGCTCGACGAGACGGGACACGCGTTCCGGGACGCGCACTGGCGCGAGGACCTGCGGACCTGGCTGGCGCGCGGCGCCGACGGCAAGGACGGGCAGTTCGATCTGTCGGACGCGGAACTCGCGGACGTCCGGTTCTGGGCCGCGGGTGATCTCGCGGCCGGACCGTCCTCCGGTTCCTACCCGGTCAAGGGGATGCTCATCGTGCCGGCCAGTACCGCCTGTGTGGCGGGGGTCGCGCTCGGGCTGTCGAAGGACCTGCTGCAGCGGGCGGCGAGCGTCACCCTCAAGGAGCGCAGGACCCTGGTGGTCGCGGTCCGCGAGACACCGCTGAACGGCCAGACGCTCAAGCACCTGGTGACGCTCGACGAGGCGGGCGCGGTCGTCCTGCCCGCGTCACCCGCCTTCTACGCGGGCGCCCGGCACATCCAGGACCTGGTGGACTTCGTCGCCGGGCGGGTGCTGGACGCGGCTGCGGTGCCCCACCAGCTGTACCGCAGGTGGGAAGGCGAGCTCGGATCGGCCGGTTCCGCCTGACCGGCGCGCTGATGCGCAGGCCGCAGGGTCGCGGATGCCTTAGATTCTTGTTCGCACGGCGCAATCGATGCATGAACGGGAGGGTCCAGGCATATGGACGCGGTGGACAGGCAGCTCATCCAGGCGCTGCGCGAGAACGGGCGGGCCTCGTACGCGGAGCTGGGACGGCTGGTGGGGCTCTCCGGGCCCAGCGTCACCGACCGGATCAACCGGCTGGAGCAGGCCGGGGTGATCACCGGCTACCGGGCCACCGTCGCGCCCGTGGCGCTCGGCCTCGGCGTGACCGCCCTGGTCGGGCTGCAGCTCAGCGACGCGGCGGACCATGAGGACGTGGCGCACCGGCTGCGCGACCTGGACGAGATCGAGGACTGCTGGTTCATCGCCGGCGACGACTCGTACATGCTCAAGGTCAGGGTCGGCGACGTGGACGGCCTGGAGCGGACGATCCGCCGGCTGTCCGGGACGAAGGGCGTGGCCCGTACCCGGACCACGATCGTGCTCTCCACGAAGTGGGAGAACCGGGTCGGCTCGCTCCCCGAAGAGGTGTGAGCGGGGGCTGCTCGCCGTCGTGAACCGGGGGAGTAGTTTTGGTCGGGTCGAATGCAACTAGGAGGCGGCAGCATGGACGCTGGACTCAAGCGTGAGCTGGAGGAGAAGGTCTACGCGGGTGAGCGGCTGACCCGTGAGGACGGAATCGCCCTCTACGAGTCCGACGACCTCGCTTGGCTGGGTGGTCTCGCACACCACGTACGGACGAAGAAGAACGGCGATGTCGTTCACTTCAACGTCAACCGGCACCTCAACATGACGAACGTGTGCACCGCGTCGTGCGCCTACTGCTCGTTCCAGCGCAAGCCGGGCGAGAAGGACGCGTACACGATGCGCATCGAGGAGGCCGTCCGTCTCGCGAAGACGATGGAGGGCGAGAACCTCACCGAGCTGCACATCGTCAACGGTCTGCACCCGACGCTGCCGTGGCGCTACTACCCGCGCTCGCTGAAGGCCCTCAAGGAGGCGCTGCCGTCCGTCTCGCTGAAGGCGTTCACGGCGACGGAGATCCACCACTTCGAGACGATCTCCGGTCTGTCGGCCTCGGACATCCTGGACGAGCTGATCGACGCGGGCCTGGAGTCGCTGACCGGCGGCGGCGCCGAGATCTTCGACTGGGAGGTCCGGCAGCACATCGTGGACCACCGCACCCACTGGGAGGACTGGTCGCGGATCCACCGTCTCGCGCACTCCAAGGGTCTCAAGACCCCCTCGACGATGCTCTACGGGCACATCGAGGAGCCGAAGCACCGGGTGGACCACGTGCTGCGGCTGCGCGAGCTGCAGGACGAGACCGGCGGTTTCCAGGTCTTCATCCCGCTGCGGTACCAGCACGACTTCGTGGACATGAAGGACGGCAAGATCCGCAACACGCTGCAGGCCCGCACCACCATGGCCAGCGGCGCGGACGCGCTCAAGACGTTCGCCGTCTCCCGGCTGCTCTTCGACAATGTGCCGCACGTCAAGGTCTTCTGGGTGATGCACGGGGTGCAGACCGCCCAGCTGGCGCTGCAGCACGGCGCGGACGACATGGACGGCTCGGTCGTCGAGTACAAGATCACCCATGACGCGGACGACTTCGGCACGCCGAACAAGCTGAACCGGGACGACATCCTCGAGCTGATCCGCGACGCCGGGTTCCGGCCGGTCGAGCGCAACACGCGCTACGAGATCATCCGCGAGTACCCCGGGCCGAACGCCGAACGGCGCGAGTCCCCGCAGCCGATGCGCCTCTGACGTCATCTCCGTTCGCCGAAGGCCCCGGTGCCACGCGCAGGTGCGTGGTGCCGGGGCCTTCGCGCTGTCCCAAGCCGTGGAAGCCCGTTGCCGGGCCGCCGGAGTAATGGCTAACATTGACCTATGGCCCTTACCTTTGCGCGTGACCCCGAGCTGTCCACCGGCCTCCGCGAAGAGATCCTCCGGATCTGGACCGACGCCTCCAACGCCGGCGGCGCGGTCGGCTTCGTCCCGCCGGTCACGGCCGAGGACGTACGCCCGGTCGCCGACGGGCAGTTCGAGTCGGTCGGCGCGGGGACCCAGCGGCTTCTCGTCGCGTACGAGGACGGGCGGGCGGTCGGCACGGTCTTCCTGAAGCTCAACACCCACCGGCTGATGCGGCACTGGTGCACGCTGGTCACCGTCATGGTCGACCCGGTCCTGCAGGGCGGCGGGCGCGGCCGGCGGATGCTGGCCGAGGCCGTCGACTTCGCCCGCGACCTGGGCTTCGACGCGCTCCGGCTCGGGGTGCGCGGCGGCACCGGCGTGGACGCCTTCTACGCCGCCTGCGGATTCAAGGAAGTCGGCCGCGTACCGGACGCGATCCGCGTCGCCGCCGACGACTTCCGCGACGACATCACTATGTGGCTCCCCCTGCACTGATCGTCGGGGGGCCGTGCTTCACTGGAAGCATGTTCCGTTACACCGCCATGCGTTTTGGCCTCTTCGTCGGCTGCTTCGCGGTCATCTGGGGTCTGGTCTCCCTGCGGATCCTGCCGGCCGGGCTCGGTGGCTCCAACCTCCTGTGGGTTGCGCTGCTCGCGCTCGTCATCTCCGCGCCGCTGAGCTTCGTGCTGCTGCGCGGCGCCCGGGATGCCGCGTCGGCCCAGGTCTCCGCGCGCGTCGAGCGCAGCCGGGCGAACTTCGCCAAGAGCCAGAGCGCGGAGGACGCGGCGGACGACGCCGCGCGCACCGCGTAACGCCAGTTGGGCCGTAGGTCCGCACGACCGCCCGGGGGTCGGTGGGTAACCCTCGTCACACGCTTCGCCATGCCCCGCCGGAACACCCCGTTCCCGGCGGGGCTTTGTGCTGTCCACGCGCCGGCCCGGGCCGTTTCCGGCCGTCCACGTCATGAGAACCCAAAGAATGACTTTGAGTTTCCCAAAGCTCCGGTGTTAGCGTCCGGAACATGTCTCCTACATCCAGTCGCGTACGCATACCCAAGATCCCGTTCTGGGCGCAGATCCTCGGCGGCCTCGTCCTCGGTGTGTGTCTCGGCTGGATCGCCCGCAGCGGCGACATCGCCTGGCTCGGCAAGACCCTCGACGAGATCGGCTCGATCTTCGTCCAACTGCTCAAGCTGGCCGTCGCGCCGCTGGTCTTCTTCGCCATCGTGGTCTCCATCACCAACCTGCGGAACGTCTCCAACGCCGCCCGGCTGGCCACCCGCACGCTGCTCTGGTTCATGATCACGTCGCTGATCGCGGTCTCCATCGGCCTCGCGATCGGCCTGCTCACCAACCCCGGCTCCGGCAGCGGCCTCACCCCGGCCGACGGCGCCAAGCCGAAGCACACCGGCTCCTGGCTCGACTTCCTCACCGGCATCATCCCGACCGACGTCATCTCGCCGTTCACCGAGCTGAACGTGCTGCAGATCGTCTTCATGGCGGCCGTCGTCGGTATCGCGCTGCTCCAGCTCGGCGAGAAGGCCGAGCCGATCCTCACCCTCAGCTCCGCGGTTCTCGAACTGCTCCAGAAGGCCCTGTGGTGGGTCATCAAGCTCGCCCCGCTGGGCACCCTGGGCCTGATCGGCAACGCCATCAACACCTACGGCTGGAACCTGATCAAGCAGTACGCGACCTTCACCGCCGACGTCTACGTCGGCTGCGCCCTCGTCCTGTTCGGCGTCTACCCGCTGCTGCTCGCCACCGTCGCCAAGGTCAGCCCGCTGCAGTTCTTCCGCGGCGCCTGGCCCGCCATCCAGCTCGCCTTCGTCTCGCGCTCCTCGGTCGGCACCATGCCGGTCACCCAGCGCGTCACCGAACGCCTCGGCGTCCCGCGCGAGTACGCGTCCTTCGCCGTCCCGTTCGGCGCCACCACCAAGATGGACGGCTGCGCCGCGATCTACCCGGCCCTCGCCGCGATCTTCATCGCGGAGGTCTTCGACGTGCACCTGGGCATCGGCGACTACCTGCTGATCGCCTTCGTCTCGGTCATCGGCTCCGCCGCCACCGCGGGCCTCACCGGCGCCACGGTCATGCTCACCCTGACCCTCTCCACCCTCGGCCTCCCCCTCGAAGGCGTCGGCCTCCTGCTCGCGATCGACCCCATCCTCGACATGATGCGGACCGCCACGAACGTGGCCGGCCAGTCCGTCATCCCGATCATCGTCGCGGCCCGCGAGAACATCCTCGACCGCGACAAGTACGCCACCGCCCACGGCGCGGACCTCGACAGCCTGATGGACGACGACGCGAACACGGACCGCGAAGAGCGCGTCCCGGTCGCCGCGTAACAGCTTGGCGCAGCAGTGCCCCCGATCCCCGGCATTCGCCGAGGGGACCGGGGGCACTGGCACGCAGGTTGGAGGCTTCACGGCTGACGTGAGATCCACTCAGACCAATCGCTGCGCGTTGGGCTCTGGGATGCTGGGGAGCACTTGCGAGAGGGGCGGCCTGCATGCGGTGGAAGACTCATGGCGAGCGTCAGATCTACGCCAACCAATGGGTGAACCTGTTCCTCGTCGATGTCGAGCAGCCGGACGGCCGGCGCTGGGAGCATCACGTGGTGCGGATGCGGCACTTGGCCGTGGCCGCGGTGGTGAACGACCAGCGCGAGATCTTGATGATGTGGCGGCATCGCTTCATCACGGACTCGTGGGCTTGGGAGCTGCCGATGGGCCTCATCGAGGAGGGCGAGACCCCCGATGAGGCGGCTGCACGCGAGGTGGAAGAAGAGACGGGCTGGCGCCCTGCGCCGATGAAGCCGCTCATCTACGCCGAGCCGGCGAACGGGATCACGGACTCGCAGCACTACGTCTTCCGGGCCGATGGGGCGACGCAGATCGGCCCGCCGACGGAGAAGAACGAGTCCGACCGGATCGAGTGGATCCCCC
Source organism: Streptomyces sp. SID13666 (assembly GCF_010548325.1). Classification (NCBI taxonomy): domain Bacteria; kingdom Bacillati; phylum Actinomycetota; class Actinomycetes; order Kitasatosporales; family Streptomycetaceae; genus Streptomyces; species Streptomyces sp. SID13666. The sequence continues at coordinate 58,132 of NZ_JAAGLX010000018.1, forward strand.
TCGACCGGGTGCGCGGCATGATCGACCGTCGGGAGATCGTCAGCAGCGGTTCCCTCGTGGGTCTGCTCTACGTGCTGATGGATGAAGCGATCCGTTGAGCTCAGTGCAGCAGTTCGCGTAGCCGTACGTCGAAAGCTGCGTCCTTGATCGGACCGACGACGTAACGGAGCTGCCCCAACACGGCTGCGCACAGCGCCTCCCCGCCGTGCTCGTCATCGCGGGGCCGGCGGAGGGGCCTTAGGCGTGTTGCTGTTTTTGCCCCCGATGGCTTACGGATCTTGGTGCAGCCCGGCCCATCGCGCCAACGTCGTCAGTTCTGGCTTGGCGCGTCTGTGTAGAGACACCAACACTCGCAGTACCTCGCGGGCCATTGGGTGGATGCGTGCCATCTGCGGCGCCACTCTGCGTGCCTCCAACAGCGACTCCAAGGCCCCGTCCCGGTTGCCTGCCGCCAGATGCGCGCGAGCGGCGTCAATGTGGAGGTGGCCGATCCTGGTGGGCGCCAGCCCGGGAAGTCCTGTCCCAGAGCGCGTCAGGTCCTCGGCCATGCCTACAGCCTGGTGGGGCTTGTCGAGTTCAATCCATGAGGCCATTTGGTGGAGCCGGGTGTTGCCTTTGCCGAATGTCAGGTTGTGGCAGAGCATGTCTTCTTCTCCGAGCTGGTCTGCCAGCGTGGAGGCGTGCCGGACGTGCTCAGCGGTTGCGGCGGTGTTTCGGGCCCGTGAGGCGAGAGTGATTGCCCGGAGATGCAGGCTGCCGGCCGCGACAATCGCTTGTTGGTTGTTGCTGGGCGCGGCGGACAAGAGCACGATGGCGCGTTCGATAACGCCCATACCCCCGTCGTAGTCACCCGCCGTTTGGAACGTGCCTGCCTCCGTCCATGCGCTCGCTGCTTGCGCGATGGGCGACCATGTCCGGGTGGCGGCCCACTGCTGCCGCGCGACAATCAATTCGGCAAGGTCGGGGTAACCCAGGCGATGCGCCACGGTGTACGCGCAGCTGTACGCGTCAACCAGGAGAGCCCAAGCCTCGGGGTCATCGGCCTGGTGCGCGTGAATGGTGGCCCGGTTGATGAGACTGGGGAGAGTTTCGGCGAGTTCCCGGTACTGAGTGGCGGCGCGCAGTACGGATGCTTTGCGGAGGTCCGCGTGGAGCACGTCAGTGTCGGGCGTCTCTCCATCTGGCTGGGAGTATCGACGGACCGCTGCCCGCAGCGCGCTCATGGTCTCGTCCGCGACAGGGGATTCCGCGTACGGCTGACCGTAGACGACCTGCACAGACACGCCGAGAGCGTCCGCTAGTTGCGTCGCTACGGCAGGAAGGCAAGCGCGGTCGCCGACCTCGATCTTTTGCAGGAGCGACACCGAAACGCCCGCCCGATGCGCCAGGGCCGGCTGGGTCCATTCCCGTGTCTTGCGGAGTGCGGCGATGTTGGCGCCGACGGTGCCTGTCGTGGTGTCAGCTGCGTACATATCCCCAGTGTGCTGCGCCAGGCCCGTCGATGGCGCGATATGCACTCACGCCTCCCACGGGTGTGCAACTTCTGTGCAAGTTCGCCCGGTGCTTTGGGAGTTATCTGGTTGAAGAGCAGGGAGTGACCTTCCGCTAACTGTACGGAAGCAGCAATGGTCGGAGGCTTTTCGCCGATGAGACGGTTCGTAGCCGGCCAGTCGGCGCACCGAGGGCCTCGCCGCCGAAGCGACAGTCCGCGGGATCGCTCGCTGACCGAAGAGCAACGCACTGGTATGCGCTGTTGCTACTGCGGTGTGTGGCTTCAGGACGACGGCCGCCGCTTCATCGATTCGCGTCCCAGCGGTGACCGATCCGCTGGTGTGTGGGTCGCGGTCCTGCTCTACGCCTGTGACCCGAACTGTCTGACTCCCACGGAGGATCCCGCCATGAGCACTCCTGTTCCCCGTCCGCCCGACCCGTCGCCGATCCCGGTCGCCAAGCGCGGCAGTGGCAAGAGCCGTACTTCAGGAAAGGACAACTGACATGGCCAAGGGTGGAGACCACTCCGGCAAGCCCGACACCGCTCCACAGGACGGCCACCGCGATCGGCCGCCGACGAACCTTCCCAAGCCCAAGAAGTGACGGCTCTCATGGACTACCCCGAACTGACGGTTCCGCGGGAACCGTTCATCCCGCGTCTGATCGTCGCCGACCTCGGCCACGGTGACCGGATCATTGACCGTGACGACAACCCCGACCTGTGGGCTGAGGCGGTCGCCGCTGACATCCCGATCGTCACGCATCAGGACATCGACGGTCCCACGTCGTCGAACTCCATGCCGTACATGGTCGCGCAAATGTTCCGCGTACTGGACGTGAAGCCTGGCCACAACGTGCTGGGCATCGGTACCGGCACGGGCTGGGATTCGGCCCTGTTAGCCGATCGCGTCGGCGTCGAGAACGTGACCACCGTGGACGTCGATCGCGAAGTTGCGGCGACGGCTCGCCAGAATCTGGCCGATGCGGGCTGGTCCGGCGTCCACGTCTACTGCGCGGACGGGGCAGCCGGCTGGTTACCCCGTGCTCCGTACGATCGCCTGCTCGCCAGCTGCTCCGTTCGCGAAATCCCCTACCAGTGGGTGCAGCAGACCCACGGGCTGATCGTCACCCCGTGGGGACACGGTCTGTCGAACGGCGGCCTGCTGCGTCTGGAGTCGGACGGCGTGACCGCGAGCGGCCGTGTGGTGGACGAGGCGTCGTTCATGTGGCTGCGGGCCCACCGGCCTGCCGGATGGTCGGCGCCGGCCACGTTCACCCAGAGCGAGAGCGCGTTGGATCCACTCGCAGTGTTCGGCTCGACTGCGGTGCTCTTCGCGATCGGCCATCGGGTGCCGGGTGTCGAGTACGTCACGGTCCGCGATGGGGGCGCCTACGTCTCTGCCATCCATATCAGCGACGGAACATCCATCGCCGAGGTGGATACAGCGGAAGGAGCCTCGTCGTTCTCCGTCCGGCAGTCGGGCCCCCGCCATCTGTGGGACGAGATCGAAACCGCGTACGCGTGGTGGACCTCGATCGGCAAGCCCGAGAAGACGGACTTCGGGCTGACCGTCATGGCCAGCGGTCAGCGGGTATGGCTGCACAGTCCAGACAACATCATCGACGGACGGGCGGTCCCCGATGAGTGACGACGACACTCCGCCTCTGCCTTCTCGCATACCGGGCCGTTCTTGGTCGGGGATCGTCCAGGGCGAGCCCGAGTACACGTTCACTGCCTTCGGCGTGGACTTCATCGGCCGCCAAGACCTGCCCCCGCTGCGGGTTCCCCATGAGCGTGATCATCTGCTCCCGGTCACGCGCGACATGCCCAACCTGATGCCCCCAACCTGCTGACCCGACGAGGAAGGCCGAGCAGATGGCCCGTGAACCTCTGACCGCAGTCAACGTCGATGACGAGGTGTACGACACCGCGCGCAAATGCTCGGCCTTCGTCGTCCAGATCGACACCGGCTATCACCGCCCCTGGATCCAACGCCACCGCGGACCGGTGATCTGGCTCCGCAAGGCCGCCGGCGGCGTAGAGCGCTGCGCCAACCTCTCCGAACTGCAAGCCCCCGACCGAACGGACACGGCTCTGTGGGGGAACGGCAGCTTGGCGGCTGGGAAGAGATCGAACGGCGCGCTCATATCCCCCAACGAGACCGGTACGAAGCGGAGCGACCGCTCCGGCCTCTGCCGCATCGCGGCAGCAGCTGCTCCCCGCCCGCCCATTCCCGGTGGCGCGGTCGCCTCGCGCGCCTGTCATGCGTGACGGCTGGGGTACGGCGCCCCACCACGCGGAGCCGGCAGAGGATCAGCCACGCAAGGCGGGCCACCCCTCCCTCGCTGCCGGCCGTCTTTGGCACGCCGTCCCGGCGGCAGTCGGCAGCGCTCCCGGCCACGCGTGCCATGTGACGGTTGCCGCGTCTGAACGCCCGCCTGACCTGCTCTGGGCTCGGGAAGGAGGTCCAGGACGCCCACGCAGCGTGTGAAGCCGGCGGCGGTACGGGGCCGGATCAGCCGGAGGCGAGGCGGAAGTTGAGGCTGCCGAAGGCCACGTGGTCGCCGGGGTGGACGCGGACGGTGCCGGTGATGCGGAGGCCGTTGACGTGGGTGCCGTTGAGGGAGCCGAGGTCGGAGAGGAGCCAGGCGTTGTCCTGGTAGCGGAGCTCGGCGTGGGTGCGGGAGACGGAGTCGTGGCCGAGGCGGAGGTCGCACACCGGGGCGCGGCCGATGCGCAGGGGCTGGGGGCCGGGCTCGGGCAGCCGCAGGCCGGGGAGCTGCTGGGTGCGCCAACTGCCGCGCAGGCGTACGGAGAGCGCGGAGAGGCGGGCGACGGTGCGCAGCAGGAGTTGCGGGGCGCGGCCGCGGGAGGGGAGGTCGGCGAGGGCGCCGTCGACCTCGGCGCGGCTGCGGGCGGTGAGCACGATGTGCATGCGGTGCATGAAGGTGTCGTGGGAGAGCCGGCCGTCGCCGGTCCCGGCACGGAGCACCTCGAGTGCGTGGTCCCGCTCGTTCTCCGACGGCCGTACGCCCTGGGCGCGGAACTCGGGGGACGTCATGGTGGGATTGTCGGCCCGTCAGTAGGGCTCTGTCCAGATTCCCGAGGGGTGGCCGGTTGTCCGGAACCCGCCACGGGCCCTGTCCCGGGCGGCAGGCCGGGCGGAGACCCGCCCCGTAGGCTTACTTTCGGGTAGGGCTACGCGAGAGGTGGCACGGGGTGGGCGGGAAGACCAAGCGGGTGCCGCGGCAGGTGCGGGAGCAGCAGATGCTCGACGCGGCGGTGGCGACGTTCGCGCGGCGGGGGTACCGGGCGGCCTCGATGGATGAGATCGCCGAGCTGGCGGGGGTGTCGAAACCCCTCGTCTATCTGTATCTGAATTCGAAGGAAGAGCTGTTCACCGCGTGCATCCGGCGGGAGGCGGCGGCGCTCACCGAGGCGGTGATGGCCGGGGTGGAGCCGGGGGCGGCGCCGGACCGGCAACTGTGGTGCGGGCTGCGGGCGTTCTTCACGCATACGACGGAGCGTCCCGACGGCTGGACCGTGCTGTATCAGCAGGCGCGGACCCAGGGGGAGCCGTTCGCGGACGAGGTCGCGAAGATGCGCGCCGAGATCGCCGAGTTCGTCAGGGAGCTGATCGCCGCCGCGGCCCGGGAGGCCGACTGCGCCGGGGAGCTTGCCGAGCGGGAGGTCACGGCGCTGGCGCACGCCCTGGTGGGCGCGGCGGAGTCGCTGGCGGGCTGGGGCTGCGAGCAGCCCGGCCAGTCGGGGAAGGACACCGCGGCGACACTGATGAACTTCGCCTGGGCCGGCCTGGGCAACCTCATGAACGGCCGGCGCTGGGAACCACCTCGCCCGTGAGGTGGACGCGGCCGTCGCCGCGCAGCTCGAAGCGGGTTCCCGTCCCGGGAGTGGTCTCGGACGTGGTCTCGGACGTGGTCTCGGCCGTGTAGGTCACCGTGCCGGGGAGCAGCACCGGTGCTCCGAACGTGGCCCGCAGGGTGATCCGGTCGGCGTTCAGTGGCACCGCTTCGGCGGCGCAGCGGGCCACGGTCCACATGCCGTGGGCGATGGCGCGGGGGAAGCCGAGGGGCTTCGCGGTCCAGGGGTGGAGGTGGATCGGGTTGTAGTCGCCGGACACTCGCGCATGGCGGCGGCCCAGGTCCGCGGTGAGCCGCCAGGTGGCGACGGCGGCCAGCGTGGACCCCGCGGGCTCCGGCGCCTCGTCGGGGCGCGGGCCCGTGGCGCCGCTGTGCCGGGCGAGGTACGTACTGCGGTCGGACCACACGAGTTCGCCGTGGAGACGGGCCTCGGTCACGAGGACGGCTTCGGTGCCGCGGTGGTGCGGGCGGAGCGCCGAGGTGTGGACGGTCAGTTCGGGACGGTCGGTCGCGCGCAGGGCCCGCACCTGGGTGATCTCGATCGAGGTGTGCACCAGGCCGAGCAGCGGCAGCGGGAACGCGCGGTCCGCCATCAGCTGCGCGGCCAGCGGGAACCCGAGGATGTGCGGGTAGGTCAGCGGGACCGCGCCGGACGCGTTGTCGGGGTAGCCGCAGACCCGCGCGTACGCGGCGAGCCGGCCCGGGTCGATGCGCGCGGCGGGCAGGACCAGCCGGTCGGTGGGCGCCGCCAAGGCGCGCGGCCACCCGCGCTTGCGGCGCGAGCCGAGCGCGCCCCGGGCCAGGACCAGGGGCAGCCGCGGTGGCGCGGCGAGGGTGCGGGTGGGCACGTCGGGTTGTCCCTTCCATTCGGCGATGCGGGATTCGGGCCACGCGGTGCGGGCCACGCGGTGCGGGCCACGCGGTGCGGGCCACGCGGTGCGGGCCACGCGGTGCGGGCCACGCGGTGCGGGCCACGCGGTGCGAGCCACGCGGTGCGAGCCACGCGGTGCGGGTCACGCGGTGCGGGTCACGCGCCCAGCAGGCTCTGGCCGCAGACGCGCACGACCTGCCCCGTGACACCGCCCGATCCGGGATCCGCGAACCAGGCGATGGTCTCGGCCACGTCGACCGGAAGCCCGCCCTGGCCGAGGGAGTTCATCCGGCGGCCCGCCTCGCGGATGAACAGCGGGACCGCGGCGGTCATCTTCGTTTCGATGAACCCGGGGGCGACGGCGTTCACGGTGATGCCGTGCCCGGTCGTGCGCGGATCCGTCGCGAGCGCGCGGACGAAGCCGATGACGCCGGCCTTCGAGGCGGCGTAGTTGGTCTGGCCGGCGTTGCCCGCGATGCCGCTGATCGAGGCGGTGGCGACGATCCGGCCGCCGTCCCGCAGGGTGCCGGACTTCAGCAGGTGGTCGGTGGTGCGGATGACGCTGCCGAGGTTGACGTCGAGGACGGAGTCCCAGCGGTCGGCGGCCATGTTGGCGAGCTTGCGGTCGCGGGTGATCCCGGCGTTGTGGACCAGCACGTCCAGGCCGTCGGGGAGCGCGGCGGCGATACGTTCCCCGGCGTCCGGCGCGGTGATGTCCAGGGCGAGCGCGGTGCCGCCCAACCGCCGCGCGACATCGGCCAGGGCCTCTTCGGCCTGCGGGACGTCGAGGCAGACGACATGGTGGCCGTCACGGGCGAGCGTGGCGGCGACGGACTCGCCGATGCCGCGCGCGGCGCCGGTGACGAGCGCGATCCGGGTGCCGGAGGCGGGAGCGGTGGCGGGGACGACCGGGCCCGCCGGGCCGACCTCGATGACCTGGCCGCTCACGTACGCGGACCTGGGGGAGAGGAGGAAGCGCAGCGTCGACCCGGAGTCCGCGCCGGGCGCCAGGCGCAGCAGTTGGACGGTACGGCCGCGGCCGATCTCCTTGCCGAGGGAGCGGACGAGGCCTTCGAGCGCCTGCTGGGCGGCGGCCTGGTGGGGGTCGGCCGGATCCGGGACGGCGCCGAGAACGACCAGCCGGCCGCAGGGCGCGAGCGAGCGGACGACGGGGTGCAGTGCCGCGTACACGTCGTGCAGCGCCCGCGGTTCGCAGATGCCGGTGGCGTCCAGAACGACAGCGGCAGGTGCGTCGGCCGCAGGCGCGTCGGGTGCGCCGGACACCGGCTCCGTACCGGTCGCGTCGTCCGGTCGCGGGGCGCCGGCCGTCAGGCGCAGGACCGGTCCTGCCAGGTCCGGGTGTTCCGGGGACCACCGGCGGAGCGCGGTGGGCTGGGGGAGTCCGAGGCGGCCGGAGAGGAAGCGGCCGGGGGCCGTACCCGTGAAACGGAGATAGCGATCGGCCATTGGCCTTCTCCTTACTCTGGAGTAAGTTTACCGCCGGTAAGGCTACTGGTGAGTCAGCGCCCAGCCAAGGGAGAGCCAGCCGATGAGTGATCGCAGGGACAGTCCGCGCCGGGTCGCGGTGGTGGCGGGCAACCGCATACCGTTCGCCCGCTCCGACGGCCCGTACGCCACCGCGTCCAACCAGGACATGCTGGGTGCGGCGCTGGCCGGACTGGTGGAAAGGACCGGGCTGGCCGGTGAGCGCGTCGGGGAGTTCGTGGCCGGGGCCGTCCTCAAGCACAGCCGTGACTTCAACCTCGCCCGCGAGACCCTGCTCGGCAGCACCCTCGACCCCGCCACCCCCGCCTACGACATCCAACAGGCGTGCGGCACCGGGTTGCAGGCGATCATCGCCGTCGCGAACAAGATCGCGCTCGGCCAGCTCGACTGCGGCATCGCGGGCGGCGCCGACACCGCGAGCGACGCACCGCTCGGCGTCAACGACCAGTTGCGGCGGATCCTGCTGGAGACGCGCCGCGCCAGGTCCGCGGGTGCGCGCGCCAGGGCGCTGGCGCGCATCCGGCCACGTCATCTCGTACCGGAGATCCCGCGCAACGCCGAGCCGCGCACCGGTCTGTCGATGGGCGAGCACGCCGCGCTCACCGCCAAGCGGTGGGACATCGCGCGCGAAGCGCAGGACGTCCTGGCCGCCGCCAGCCACCAACGCCTCGCCGCAGCGTACGAACGCGGCCTGTTCGACGACCTGGTGACGCCCTTCCGGGGCCTGGACCGCGACCAGAACCTGCGCCCGGACTCCACCGCCGAGCGGCTCGCCCGGCTGCGGCCGGTCTTCGGCGTGCGGGAGGGCGGCGCCACCATGACGGCCGGCAACTCGACACCGCTCACGGACGGCGCGGCCGTCGTCCTGCTGGCGAGCGAGGAATGGGCGGCCGACCGCGGGCTGGAGCCGCTCGCCTTCCTCACGGCGTACGAGACGGCCGCCGTCGACTTCGTCGGCAACCCCATGGGCGACGAGGAAGGGCTGCTCATGGCGCCCGCGTACGCCGTGCCGCGCCTGCTGGAACGGGCCGGGCTCGCCCTCGGCGGCTTCGACCTCTACGAGATCCACGAGGCGTTCGCCTCGCAGGTGCTGGCCACCCTCGCCGCCTGGGAGGACAAGGAGTTCTGCACCGGACGGCTCGGCCTGGAACGCCCGTTGGGAACGGTGGACCGGGAGCGGCTGAACGTGGCCGGCTCGTCGCTCGCCACCGGGCACCCCTTCGCGGCGACCGGCGCCCGCATCGTCGCGACCCTCGCCGCGCTGCTCGCCGAACGCGGCGGCCCCGGGCGCGGGCTGGTCTCCATCTGCGCGGCAGGCGGCCAGGGGGTCACGGCCGTGCTCGAACGCCCCTGAACCGCCTCGCGCCCCGCCGCTCGGCCCCGTGAAGCGCTCGTCCAACACGTTGCCCTGAAACCGACCTCGTCCCCGCCCGATGCCGCCCTGAACGCCGCCGATCCGCGTAGCGCGAGCCGCCGTACGATTCCGCGAACCAGGAGAGCCCCTGATGTCCCGTAAGAGCCCGATACCGTCCCAACTCGTCGCCGTGGAACCGGATCTCGTCGTCTCGGGCGGTTCGGTCCGGCAGGCGTCCGTGCCGGCTCTCGTACCGCCCGAGAGCGCCGGGAGCCTCGCGGACATCCCGTTCCGCAACGCGGTGGAGGCTCCGCAGGAGGCCGTCCTCAGCCGCAAGGACGAGCGCGGGGCCTGGCGCGACATCACGGCCGCGGCGTTCCGCGACGAGGTGGTCGCGGTGGCGAAGGGGCTGATCGCCTCCGGGCTGCGCCCCGGCGACCGGCTCGCGATCATGTCGCGGACGACCTACGAGTGGACGCTGCTGGACTTCGCGGCCTGGGCCGCCGGCCTCATCACCGTCCCCATCTACCCGACGTCCTCCGCCGCGCAGGCCGCCTGGATCCTCGCGGACTCCGGGGCGGTGGCCTGCGCGGTGGAGAGCGTCGAGCAGACCCGGCTGGTCAGCGGGCGGCGCCGCGAGCTGACCGGGCTGCGGCATCTGTGGCAACTGGACGCGGGCGGCATCTCCCAGCTGATCTCCGAGGGGCGGGAGCTGCCGGACATCCTCATCGAGGGGCGGCGCGGCGGCCTCCGACCCGACAGCGTCGCCACCCTCATCTACACGTCGGGCACCACCGGACGCCCCAAGGGCTGCATCCTCACGCACGCCAACTTCTTCGCCGAGGTCGACAACTCCATCGAGCTGCTGCACCCCGTCTTCAAGTCGGTGAGCGAGGAGCCCGCCTCGACGCTGCTCTTCCTGCCCCTGTCGCACGTCTTCGGGCGGATGGTCGCCGTCGGCTGTCTGCGGGCCCGGGTCAAGCTCGGCCACGCGCCCAGCATCGCCACCGACGATCTGCTGGCCGACCTCGCCGGCTTCCGGCCGACGTTCCTGCTCGCGATCCCGTACGTGCTGGAGAAGGTCTACAACACCGGCCGCGCCACGGCCGAGTCCATGGGCCGGGCCGCCTCCTTCGACCGCGCCGCCTCGATCGCGCGGCGGTACGGCGAGGCCCTGGAGGCGCAGCAGTCCGGCACCGGGCGCGGGCCCTCGCTCGGGCTGCGGGCCGCCCACGCGCTCTACGACCCGCTCGTCTACCGGCGGATCCGCGCCGCCCTCGGCGGCAAGGTCCGCTACGCGATCTGCGGCGGCTCACCACTCGGCCGCCGCCTCGCCGCCTTCTACGCGGGCGCGGGCGTCGTGGTCTTCGAGGGCTACGGGCTGACGGAGACCACGGCCGCCGCCACCGTCACCCCACCCCTGCGGCCCCGGCTCGGCACCGTCGGCTGGCCGCTGCCGGGTGCCGCCGTCCGGATCGCCGACGACGGCGAGGTGCTGCTCAGCGGCGGCATGGTGTTCGGCGGCTACTGGAACGGCCGGGTCGGGGCGTATCACCCGGTGAACGGCGGCTGGTTCGCCACCGGTGACATCGGGGAGCTCGACGCCGAGGGCTATCTGACGATCACCGGCCGCAAGAAGGAGATCATCATCACCGCGGGCGGCAAGAACGTCGCCCCGGCTCCGCTGGAGGACCGGCTCCGGGCGCACCCCCTCGTGGGGCAGTGCATGGTCGTCGGCGACAACCGCCCCTACGTGGCCGCGCTCATCACCCTCGAACCGGACGGCCTCAGCCACTGGCGCCGGATGCACCACCGCGACGGCGTCCGTCCGGCGCAGCTCGCCGAGGACCCGGAGCTCCTCGCGGAGATCCAGCACGCCGTCGACGACGCGAACGACTCGGTGTCACGGGCCGAGTCGATCCGGCGCTTCCGGGTGCTGCCGGTGGAGTTCACGGAGGAGTCGGGGCATCTGACGCCGTCGATGAAGCTCAGGCGGGCGGCGGTCGCGAGGGACTTCACCAAGGAGATCGAGGATCTCTACCGCAAGCGGTGACGGCCGTGGTGATGCGCCGGCGCCGGCCGGACCGGTTCCCCGGTCCGGCCGGCGCCGGCGTGTGAACGACCCCGGTCAGCAGTTGCCCGCCGTGGGGTGGCCGGCGAAGCGGTCGGCGAGCCAGGCCATGGCGAAGGGTGAACCCGCGATGGCTCCGGTGATGTGGCCGAGCGGCATCGACTGCCACTGGACGTCGACGCCCTTCGCGCACCAGTCGGCGCGCAGCTGCTGCCCCACGGTGTAGGGGATCAGCTCGTCGATGACGCCGTGGTAGAGGTAGACCGGGGCGTCGGGCGCGTGGGTGCCCAGCGCGTCGGCGCGCAGCGCGCTCTGCCAGTCGGCCTGGTAGAGCGGGTTGCTGACGGTCACCTGGTCGATGCGCTGGAAGAGACCGGCGATGGCGTCTATGGCGACGCACTGCGTCTTGACGATGTTCACCACCGACCGGCCGTTGTCGTTGAGGTACTTGGCGAGGTCGAGCGCCGGGTACGCGGCGTCGTGGCCGACGGCCGCGGCGAGGATCAGGCCCGCGCCGACGCCGCCGTTGTTGAAGTCGGCGACCTTGAGGAGATCGGCGGGGACGCCGCCGGTGGCGGTGCCCCTGACGTTCAGGCCGGGTGCGTAGGAGTCATGGATCTCGGCGGCCCAGCTGGAGGCCTGGCCGCCCTGCGAGTAGCCCATGATGCCGACGGGCGTGTCGGCGTTCAGGCCGGTGCCGGGCAGCCGTTCGGCGGCGCGGGCCGCGTCTCGCCCGGCCTGCCCCTCGGCCCGGCCGACGGTGTACGTGTGGGTGCCGGGGGTGCCGAGCCCTTCGTAGTCGGTGACCGCGACGGCCCAGCCGCGCAGCAGCGCCTGCCAGATGAGACTGCCCTCGGCGGTGGTCCCGGTGGGGAAGCCGCGGGAGGGAGCGCAGCTGTCGGCGAGGCCGACGGTGCCGACGGCGTACGTGACGAGGGGGCGCTGTCCGGTGCGGCCGTCGTCGGGGACGAGGACGGTGCCGGAGACGACGTTGGGGGCGCCGGTGGCGGTGGTGGACCGGTAGCGGATCTTCCAGGCCCTGGTGCTGGTGAGGACGAGGGGGTTGGGCATGAAGCGGCTCGGCTCGGCGCTGACGATGTCGCCGGGCTGCCCGGTGGACGTGGCGGACGCGGTGGACGTGGCGGACGCGGCGGACGCGGCGGCATGTGCCGCCGTTGTCGTTGCTCCGGCCGGGGCTGCGGCGGCGGTCAGTGCGGTCGTCAGTGCCAGGGCGGCCAGGGCCGCCAGGACGGTGTGCCGGATGCGTCGTACGGTGCTCTGCACTGCGGCTCTCCCATCAATACGGTGGAAGGTGTGGGGTACAGGGACCGTAGTGACTTGCGGGTAGCCCCGGCGTTGACCACGCCGCTCACCTTTGCTGACCCGGAACCGCATTCATCCCAAAGGATTCACTCCGGGCGCTCGCGCCAGGGGACCCGGCGCGGGAGCCTCACTCCGAGGGATGCGCCCCGAGGGCCGCATGGCGGTACGCGCCGGGGGTGGTTCCGGTCCAGCGGCGGAAGGCCCGGTGGAAGGCGGTGTCCTCGGAGAATCCGAGCCGCGCCGCCAGTTGGGCGATCGGTTCGTGCCCCTCGCTGAGCCCGGCGATGGCCGCGTCCCTGCGGACGGAGTCCTTGAGCCGCTGGAAGGACGTGCCCTCGGCCGTCAGCCGGCGGCGCAGGGTCGCGGGGCTGACCGCGAGCCGCGCCGCGATCTCCGGGGCCTCCGGCAGCCGGGTGCGGGTGATCAGGGCGCGGGCCATCGTGCGGCGGATCTGTTCGGTGACGGTGGTGCCGTAGTCGCGCCGGCTGAGCAGGTCGGCGGGCGCCCGGCGCAGCAGTTCGCCGAGCGCCGACTCGTCCTGGATGAGCGGGGCGTCGAGCCAGTGCGCGTCGAAGGAGGCGCCGGTGTGCTCCGCGCCGAAGCGGACCGGGCAGCCGAAGAGCAGGTCGTACTCGGCCCGGTGCGGGGGCGCCGGATAGGCGAACTCGGCGCGCCGCAGCGGGATGCGGCTGCCGACGAGCCAGCTGGAGAGCCGGTGCCAGATGACGACCAGGCACTCGGAGAGGAAGTGGTCCGGGTCGTCGGTGAGCTCGCCGCGCACGGTGAAGCGCGCGACACCGTCCGACGCGCCGACGCCGAGGGCGGGGCCGCTCGGGAACAGCCCGTAGAACCGCACCGCCCGGTCCAGCGCGGCGCCCAGGTCACGGCCGCCCAGGGCCGTGCAGCACATCATGGCGAAGGTGCCGCGCGGGCTGGGCGCGGGGCCGAGACCGAGGAACTCGTCGTTCGTGGCCCGGTGCAGTTCCTTGACGAGGCAGGTGAACTGGGCGTCGGTCACCCGGGCCCGGTCGTCGCCGAGCAACAGGGGTGCGATCTGGGCCCGTTGGAGCAGCGGGGCGGTGTCGATGCCGAGCCGCTGGGCACCGCGTAACGCCGCTCTGACCCGGTGCACCGTGATCGTATGCGTGCCCATGACACTCAACGGTGCTCCCGCTGAGCGGCAGGGTCAACCCGTGTGACGGTTCGTGTCATCTTCGTGGGGTCTCGTGCTTCATAGCGTCATGGCTACACGACCAAGGGAGGCGCGCGATGGGCACCATGGCACCGCAGACCGATCGGCCAGGGACGCTGGCGTTGACAGCGGAATGGGTGGCGGAACGGCACGGCGACAGTCCCGCACTGCGCTTCCGCGCCGGCGGCGGCTGGCGCGACATCACCTATACGCAACTGCGCGACACCGTACGGCGGGCCGGCTGCGGGCTCGTCGCGCTCGGCGTCGAGCCCGGTGACCGGCTGGCGATCCTGTCCGAGACCCGGCCGGAGTGGACGTACGCGCACCTCGCCGCGCTGGCGGCGGGCGCGGTCGTCGTGCCGGTCTATCCGACGGCCGGCGACGAGGAGGTCGCCTGGGTGCTGAGCGACTCCGGTACCTCCGTGATCCTCTGCGAGGACGACCGGCAGGCCGCCAAGGTGGAGCGGCTGCGGGACCGGCTGCCGCAGCTCCGGCAGGTCCTGGTGCTCAGCGAGCTCGACGGGCTGGCGGCGGGCACTGCGGCTGAAGGCGCTGCGGCTGAAGGCACCGCAGCCGAAGGCACCGCGGCGGGCGGCATCGCCGCGGAGGACACGGTGGCGGAGGGCTCGGCCGGGACGCCCGCCCCTCTGGACGACGACCTGCTCGCCGAACTGCTGGCCCGTGCCGGGGCGCGCAAGCCCGAGGACCTGGCGTCCATCGTCTACACCTCCGGCACCACCGGGATGCCCAAGGGGTGCCGGCTCACCCACGGCAACTTCGGCGCCGTGCAGGACGCCACCGTGCCGCACATCGAGGGCGGCCTCCCCGGCGACACCACGTATCTGTACCTGCCGCTCGCCCACATGCTGGCCCAGCTGATCCAGTTCACGACGCTGCTGGTCGGCGGGGCGCTGTGCTTCTTCGGCGGGCGGATCGAGAGCATCGTCGCCGAGCTCGCCGAGGTCAGGCCCACCCATCTGCCGTCCGTGCCGCGGCTGTTCGAGAAGGTGCACTCCCAGGTGCTGTCGCTCGCGGAGTCGCAGGAGGGCGGCCGGGAACGGTTCGAGGCGGCCGTCGCGCTCGGCGTGCGGGCGGCCGAGCTGCGGGACCGGGGCGAGGAGCTGCCGCCGGAGCTGCGCGAGGCCTACGACGCCGCGGACGCCGCGCTCTTCAGCCTGGTCCGCGCCGTCTTCGGCGGCCGGCTGCGCTGGGCGACCACCGGAGCCGCGCCCATCGCCCCGCAGACCATGGACTTTCTGCGGGCCTGCGGGCTGGCCGTCCTGGAGGGGTACGGCATGACGGAGTCCGGCGGCATCATCGCCGTCAACCACGCCACCGACTTCCGGCACGGCACGGTCGGCCGGCCCATCGACGGCTGCGAGGTGCGGATCGCGGACGACGGGGAGGTACTCGCGAGGGGCGCCAACGTCTTCCCCGGCTACCACGGCGACCCGGACGCGACGTCCGAGGCGCTGGACTCCGACGGCTGGCTGCACACCGGGGACCTCGGCGCGTTCGACGCCGACGGCTATCTGACGATCACCGGCCGGAAGAAGGACATCGTCATCACCTCGGCCGGCAAGAACCTCACCCCGACCCAGATCGAGTTCGCCATCCAGCAGTCCCGCTACGTCTCCCGGGCGGTGATGATCGGCGACCGCCGCCCCTACCCGGTCGCGGTGCTCACCCTGGACCCGGACGAGATCATCGGCTGGGCGTCGCGCACCAAGAAGATCCTGGGCGCCCGCCCGACCCGGCACCCGGAGGTGCACGCCCTGGTGCAGGAGATCGTGGACGCGGCCAACGAGCAGGTCGCCCGGCCGGCGCGGATCCGGGCGTTCGTGATTCTCGACGAGGACCTGTCGGTGGAGGCGGGTGAACTCACCCCGACGCTGAAGCTCCGCCGCTCGGTGGTCGCGGAGCGGTACCGGGACCGGATCGACGCGCTCTACGCGGAGCTGGCGGGACGCCCGGAACACGTGGAAAGTACGGAACGCGGAGAAAGCACAGAACGCGATGAAAGCGGGGAAGGCCGGGAAACTCCGGAACCCGTGCCGGGCCCGCGGTAGCGGCGGGAAAGGCAGGAGCCCCGCACAACCGGTGCGGGGCTCCTTGGCAATGCTGTGAGGCGATCCCGTCGATCAGACCGGGGTTACGTTCTCCGCCTGGGGGCCCTTCGGGCCCTGGGTGACGTCGAAGTTGACCTGCTGGTTCTCCTCGAGGGAGCGGAACCCAGCGGCGTTGATCGCGGAGTAGTGAACGAAGACGTCGGGGCCCCCGCCGTCCTGGGCGATAAAGCCGAAGCCCTTTTCAGCGTTGAACCACTTCACGGTTCCGGTAGCCATAAAGCCCTCCTTGGGCCCAAAGGGTTGCCCTGCTCCAGAACCTGCAACTGCGAAGTCTGAAAACTACAAAAGCCTACGGGGTCACATGCTCCGCAGGCTCTGTACTGCAAGGGAAACCAAACTGCAACTTGCGAGGAGAGTAGCACGCAGGTTCAGGGGTGGGGAAGGGTCTCAAGATCGGCCTTTCGAGGCCCTTCCAGGGGCTGTTCCGCCGCCCGGCCACAAGATCCGCAAGGACCAGGACTAGCCTCCTGATGTGGACAAATCTGCACCTGACGCCGAAAGCGGCCGGACCCGTCCGCGGGTCGGCCACATCCAGTTCCTGAACTGCGTGCCCCTGTACTGGGGGCTTGCCAGGACAGGAGCTCTCCTCGACCTGGAACTCACCAAGGACACCCCGGAGAAACTCAGCGCCCAGCTGGTGCGCGGGGACCTGGACGTCGCTCCCGTCACGCTCATGGAGTACCTGCGGCACGCCGACGAACTGGTGGCGCTCCCGGACATCGCCGTCGGCTGCGACGGCCCCGTCATGTCCTGCGTCATCGTGAGCCAACTGCCGCTCGACCAGCTCGACGGCCAGCGGGTCGCCCTCGGCTCCACGAGCCGGACCTCCGTGCGCCTCGCTGAGCTGCTGCTCACCGAGCGGTACGGGGTGCGCCCCGAGTACTACAGCTGCCCGCCCGACCTGTCG
Organism: Streptomyces sp. SID13666; assembly: GCF_010548325.1. Classification (NCBI taxonomy): domain Bacteria; kingdom Bacillati; phylum Actinomycetota; class Actinomycetes; order Kitasatosporales; family Streptomycetaceae; genus Streptomyces; species Streptomyces sp. SID13666. The sequence goes on from NZ_JAAGLX010000018.1 coordinate 74,858, forward strand.
CTGATGATGCAGGAGGCACAGGCCGCCGTCCTCATCGGTGACGCGGCCCTGCGGGCCTCCCTGCACGACGCGCCCCGGCTCGGCCTGCAGGTGCACGACCTGGGCCAGATGTGGAAGGACTGGACGGGGCTGCCGTTCGTCTTCGCCGTCTGGGCCACCCGCCGCGACTACTTCGCGCGCGAGCCGGAGGCCGTCCGCGAGGTGCACCGCGCGTTCCTCGCCTCGCGTGACCTCTCGCTGGAGGAGGTCGACAAGGTCGCCGAGCAGGCCGCCCGCTGGGAGTCCTTCGACTCCGAGCTGCTGAGCCGGTACTTCACGACGCTCGACTTCTCCCTCGGCGCCGGGCAGCTCACCGGCATCGCCGAGTTCGCCCGTCGCGTCGGCTTCCCCGAGGAGGCGCGCGTCGAACTGCTCTGACCACGCGCCTCCCGGGACCGGAGCGACCGCTGTCGCCCGGAGTGACCGGTGCTCCCCGAGCGACCGCTGTTACAGGGCGGTCAGCGGGACCTGGACGGTGCGGACCTCGCCGTCGCCCAGGTGCAGCAGGCCGCGGCCGGGCTGGATGGCCTGGCCGATGGAGCCGCGCTGCAGCCGGACGCCGACCAGGTCGCCGTCCGACATGTTCTGCGGGGACAGGAGAAGGCCGCGGCGGGCCTTCTTCATCTCGACCTGCCAGCCGTTGAAGCCGCCGCAGATGTCGTCCGCGTCGCCCGCGATGACCAGACCGATGTCCTTGCCGGTCGCGTTGCGCACCACGGACTGGAAGACGTCCCCCGCCTCGCAGTTACGCAGCAGCTCCGCATCGTCCACGATGATCACGCCGGGGCCGCTGAAGCGGGCCAGCGCCTCCTGGAGTTCCGCCGTGGTGATCTCGTCGGTGCCGAAGAAGCCCACGACGCCCGGGGCGTGCTTGAGACGGCGCAGCGGTGACTGGCGGCGCGGGGTGGCCAGGATGATCTGGGTACCCGCGGTGAGGAACGAGCGCGTCATCGTCAGCAGCGCGGTGCTGCGCCCGGAGCGGGCCGGGCCCGCGATGACGAAGGCGGGCGTGCCCTCGGCGAGGTTCGGGCCCAGCACGGTCAGCTGGTCGCCGCCGATGGCCGCCATCGACCAGAGCCGGCCGCCGCCGCGCATGGCCTGCATCTCCTGCGGGTCGCGCATCTCCCACGCCTCCTCGAACTCGATCCGGGAGGGCAGCACATCGACCCGGAACGGCCGGCGGGAGCGCGGTACGGCGCTGTCCCGGTCCTTGGCCGCGGCGCCGATGGCGTGCAGGGCCGCGGACTGGGCCTGGCCGCTGGGGTCCTCGGTGAGCAGCGCCACATGGGTCTCGGTGGCGCCCTGCGCGCGGAACGCCCGGCCCGGCGGGATCTTCGCGGGGATCTTGCGCGGGTTGAGGCCGATCAGGGACAGGTCGCCCGAGTCGCTGAGCTGCAGCGCGATCTTGTTCTCGGTGAGGGTGGAGATCCGGCCGAGCAGCAGCGACCGGTCGCCCGTCATGATCACGTGGATACCGACGGACGCGCCCTCGCGCATCAGCTGGAAGATCGTGTCGGTCAGCGAGCCGTTGTTCAGATCGCCGAGCGACGGGGTGAAGCCCTCCCAGCGGTCCAGCAGCAGCACGATGTGCGGCAGCCGGTCCGCCTCGGCGACACCCGTCCGCTGCTCGTTGATGTCGGTGAAGCCGCCCTCGCCGAGCAGCGCCATCCGGCGCTGCACCTCGGCGGCGAGCTTGCCGATCAGCCGGACCGCGCGGTCCGCCTCGTTGGAGCGGACCACGGCGCCGCAGTGCGGCAGCGCGGACAGCGCCAGCAGCGCGCCGTTCCCGCAGTCCAACGCGTACAGGTGCACATCGGCGCAGGAGTTGGAGCGGGCCAGCGAGCCCGCGATGGTGCGCAGCGTCTGCGAGCGGCCCATGCGCGGGGCGCCCGCGATCATCAGGTGACCGAAGGTCGTCAGATCGATGGAGGCGGTGCGCCGCGCCTGCTCGCTCGGCAGGTCGTCGACCGCGTACGGGGCCGGCAGCAGGCCGTCGCGGGAGACGTTGACCGGGGTCTCCAGCTCGTCGATGACCATCCGCTCGGTGAGCGCGGGCAGCCACGGGCTGTGCTGCGGCGGCAGCCCCAGCTGCTCGTTGGCGCCCTGGATGGCTTCGACGAGGACGGCGAGGTCGGTCAGCAGGTCGTCGTCGTTGGTACGGGGACCGGACGGCCGTTCGGGGACCGGGCGGCCGAGGCCGTCCCAGCCGATCTGCACGGTCCACGGCGCGGGCGCCTTGGTGGCGACCTGGCCGGGGCGCCGGCCGCCGACGCGTCCGGACTGGAACGGCAGCAGCGAGGAGGCGCCGAGCCGCACATACGCCCGGCCCGGGGTGGACTTGGCGATGTATCCGGCGTCGGGGGCGTCGATGACGTCGGACGATTCGCTGGCGTCGGTGACGCGCAGCGCGATGCGGAGGTTGGTGTTGGCGCGGATCTCGGGGGAGACCACACCCGAGGGCCGCTGGGTGGCGAGGATGAGGTGGATGCCGAGCGAACGGCCTCGCTGGGCGATGTTGACCAGGCCGGTCACGAAGTCGGGCAGCTCACGGGCCATGGACGCGAACTCGTCGATGACGATGAGCAGCCGGGGCATCGCCGCGAGCCCCGGGTTGGTGCGCATCGCGATGATGTAGTCCTCGAGGTCCTTGGCACCGGCGGCCGCGAGGGTGTGCTCGCGGCGGCGCAGCTCGGCGCCGAGCGACTCCAGGGCCCGTTCCACCAGGTGCGTGTCGAGGTCGGTGACCATACCGACGGTGTGCGGCAGCTTCACGCAGTCCTTGAAGGCCGCGCCGCCCTTGTAGTCGACGAGGACGAACGTCATCGCGTCCGGCCGGTTGGCGACCGCCAGCGACGCCACGATGGTCTGCAGCAGCTCGGACTTGCCGGAACCGGTGGTGCCGGCGACCAGGCCGTGCGGCCCGTCGCGGACCAGGTCGATGGCGAACGCGCCGTCGAAGGACGAGCCGACCACGGCCTGGGTGGAGCGGCCGCCCATGCTCCAGCGGGCGGCGATGCCGCCGACGGTGGGCGGCTCCATCTCGATCACATCGAGCAGCCGGCAGGAGTCCGGCAGGGCCGCGCCCTCGTCACCGCTGACGTCGCGGATCGGGGCCATCGCGCGGGCCATCTGCTCGCCCCACGCGGCGGTCACACAGTCGGGCCGCACCCCGGAGACCGGCTCGACGCCGGCCATCGAGACCTGCAGCAGCCCGTAGTAGTCCTCCTCGACGAGCGCACGGCACTCCTCGGGGAGCAGCCGGCGGTCGGCGTCGAGGCAGATGAGGTGGATGCCGACGCGGGGGCCGTCGCGCAGCACCTGGGTGAGGCCGGGCAGTGCGCGCAGCCGCCGGGAGCCGTCGAGGACGACGAGGATCGTGGGGCCGCCCCAGGCCTGGTTGGGCTGGGAGCCGGCCTCGCGGGCCGCGTCCTGGCGGGAGGTGACCTGGGCGAGCAGTTCGCTGATCCGGCGGGCGACGCTGTCGGCGTCGGTGCCGATCAGGGCCAGTGCGGACTGTCCCTCGCGGGCCCTGGCGTGCGGCAGCCAGCGCACCCACTCCCAGCCCTCGCGGCCGCTGGGGTCGGTGAGCACGCAGATCTGCAGATCGGCGGGGGAGTGCAGGGCGGCGGCCTGGGCCACCAGCCAGCGGCCGATGGCGCGCGGCAGTTCACCGCGGCCCGCGACGCCGAGCACACCGTGCTGCTGCATGGGGACGGTCACCGGAACGTCGGACAGCTTCCGGGCCTCGTTGCGCTTGTGCTCCTCCTGGGCCGGGTCCGAGACCTGGACCTCGGTGGGGAGGGTGCCGGTGCCGACGCGCAGCATCCCGTAGTCCGGGTCGGAGCGCCGCCGTTCCCACAGCCGCTGGCTCGGCCCGGTCGCGGCGACCAGCACCTCGGCCGGGTCCGGGGCCTGGGTGCGGCGGGCGGCGGTGTCGGCGGCCATGGCCTTGCGGGCCTGCCGCTCGATCGACTCCTTGTGCGTCTCGTAGTCGGCGTTGGTCTGGCGGAACGACTTCTTGCCGTGCTTCTTGTCGTTCATGTAGTTGCCGACCATGGCGACCGGGCTGAGCACCGCCATGAAGAGGAAGCGCGGCTGGTGCATCATCATCGCCATGAGCACCGCGCCGAACAGCGGCACGATCGCCATCAGCCAGGGCATGGGCCGGTTCTCGGACTGCTTGGGCTTGCTCGGCAGCTGGAAGTTGGTCGGCCGCGGCGGCGGGGTGATGCGCGGCGGCCGGTTGTAGTCGAGGCCGGTGCCGTCCTCGGAGGGCTTGAGCGCGGTGTCGGGGAAGCTCGGCAGGCTCAGTTCCAGCAAGGTCTGTCCGGCGGCGACGACGCTGCGCGGCCGCCAGGGGCTCGCGTCGGTGAGCGGCTTGCCGTCGATGGTGGCGGAGCTGCCGAAGGACGGGTGGACGGTGACCGTCCCGTCGACCGCGACGTCCACCTCCACCGCGGAGTGCGGCAGCGCCGGGTCGTTGAGCCGGATCCACGCGTCGGGCCCGCTGCCGACGACCGCGACGCCGGGACCGAGCCGGTGCACGCCGCCCGCGTCGGGACCGCCCACGATCCGTACTTCCACCGTGCCCTGGGCGTCGGGCGCCGGGCAGGCGTCGGGCGCGGCGACGCTGACCACCGCGCCGTCACGCACCGGCGAGGCGTCCAGGCTCAGCTCGGGGTCGATCTGGAAGCCGTTGATGTGCAGGGCGGGCGGGCCCTGTCCGTCGTCCGGACGTCCGAGCAGCCGGCCGATCTCCGCCGCGAGCGCGCCGACGGGCGCCGCGGGGTCGGCGTCGACCAGCATGTCCGCACGGTCGTCACGGACCGGGTCGATCACGCTGAGCTGGAGTTCCACTGCCGTCCCCCTGCACCACTGAGCACCACTGGTATTTGCTGTTGACCATCATGCAACAGGTGCCCGACAACGCACCGGCCGCATCGGCCGGAACCGGGCCGCCGCCAGGAGGTGTCCTGACGGTAGGTGGGTCAAGAGTGAGAGAATTGACGGGCATTGGACGCGGAAGCCGCGTGCGGCGGGCGGCAGCAGAACCGACGGGGGAAGTATGGGTAGTCCTGACCGATTGAAGGTGGATCTCGGCGGTTTGGAGGATTTTGCCTCCAACCTCGATGCCGTGCGGACCACGATGAACGGCACACGCAAGCTCTTCGAGTCCTACGAGGCGAAGCTCGGCTCCGGGAAGGTCGCGGACGCGCTGGACAGCTTCGAGCACAACTGGAAGGACGGCCGGAAGGAGATCGACGGGCACCTGGAGGGGCTGGCCAAGATGGCCAACACCGCGGTGCGCGAGATCCGGAAGGCCGACAAGCAACTCGCCGACGACCTGGCGAAAGCGGCAAAGGGTGAGGGCGGCAAGTAGTGAGTGCAACTCCGCGGGTGATGCCGGTCGAGCGGGAGGGCTTCTCGCTCACCGTGCCGATGACATGGTGGGAGTTCGACCTGCACCCGGCCAGCCGGGACGAGAGCGTCCGCAAGCTGATGGCGCAGCGCGTGCAGGAGAACCCGGCGATCGGCGAGCACCGTGACGTGCTCGCCAAGTTCCTGCGCAGGGCGGCGCGTGAGGCGTACGACAGCGGGGCGGTGTACATCGGCTGCATGGCGCAGAACTTCGGCGGGATACCGCTGACCGCGTCCGTCACCGTGTCGCTGGTGGGGGCCCGGACGCCCGAAGGGCAGCTGCTGGCCACGGATCCCGCGTCGATCGTCGCGGGACTGCGGGAGAAGCCGGCCCGGCGCGAGGGGGACGCGTGGCGGAAGGTGACGACGGTGGAGATCCCGGAGACCGGAGCCGCCGCCCGTACGTACGGGATCGAGGACATCGAGATCCCCGGCGACAGCAAAACCGTACGCACGGTGCTGATGCAGACATTCATCCCGCTGCCGGGCGGCGGGGACCGGGTCGCGCTGGTCGCCTGCAGCAGTCCGGTGCTCGATCTCGCGGACTCGTTCTTCGACGTATTCGACGCTGTGACCTCGACGTTCCGCTACCGGGAACCGCAGGCTGCACCCGCGCCGTCCTCACCCGTAAGCTGAGGCTTCCGCAGACCATCACATCAATCTGCGACTCAAAGGCCACGGGGGTCGGCCCTGCGGCAAGGCCAATGGAAGGTATTTCCTCTATGTCTAATGTGAACGTTACATACCAGGACATGCGTGACGCGGCCAGCAAGCTCAAGACGGGCCAGGCCGAGATCACCGAGAAGCTGAACACGCTGCACAAGTTTGTTCAGGGCCTGGTGAACGGCGGCTATGTGACCGACCGTTCCTCGAAGCAGTTCGACCAGTCGTACACCGAGTTCAACACCGGTGCGACCAAGACCATCGAGGGTCTTGAGGGCATGGGCAAGTTCCTCGAGAGTGCCGCGCAGGCGTTCCAGTCCGCGGACGAGGAGCTCGCCAAGGGCCTCGGCCACTGATCGAGCGGCAACGGATGCGCCGCAGCGGATCACCGCTGCGGCGCATCGTGCGTCACGGGCGCCGCCCGGGGGCACACTCCGCTCAGAGGAGGCTCTGATGCAGCCGTTGGCTACGACAGATCCGTCGTCGATCGGCCCGTACCGTCTGCTCGGACGGCTCGGAGCGGGTGGGATGGGCCGGGTCTATCTCGGCCGCAGCCCCGGCGGGCGCACGGTCGCGGTGAAAGTGGTCCGTTCCGAGCTCGCCGAGGACACCGAGTTCCGCACCCGCTTCCGCCGTGAGGTGGACGCCGCCCGGCTGGTGGGCGCGGCCTGGAGCGCTCCGGTGCTCGACGCGGACACCGAGTCGCCGGTGCCGTGGATCGCCACCGGCTACATCGCGGGACCCACCCTCGCCGACGCCGTCACCGAGTTCGGGCCGCTGCCGCCGAGCGGAGTGCGGACGCTGGGCGCCGGGCTCGCCGAGGCGCTGGACGCGGTGCACCGGCTCGGCCTGCTGCACCGTGACATCAAACCGTCCAACGTGATGCTTTCGCTCGACGGTCCGGTACTCATCGACTTCGGTGTCGCGCGCGCCATGGACGCCTCCGGCGCGTCCGTCACCGGCAGCGGGGTGGTCGTCGGCTCGCCGGGCTACATGTCGCCCGAGCAGGTGCTCGCCCGGCCGCTCGGCGCGGCATCCGACATCTTCGCGCTCGGCGCCGTGCTCGCCTTCGCGGCGACCGGACACGGCCCGTTCAGCGGGGACAGCGCCGCCTCACTGCTCTACAAGGTCGCCCACGAGGAACCGGAACTCGACGGTGTGCCCGACGAGTTGCGCGACGTGGTGGAGTCCTGCCTCGCCAAGGCCCCGGCCGTCCGCCCCACTCCCGCCCAGCTCGCGGCCCGGCTGTCGCCCGACGGGGCCGCCGCGCTGGTGCGCCAGGGCTGGCTCTCCCGGCCACTGATGGCGCAGCTCGGCCGTCATGCGGTCGAACTGCTGGACCTGGAGGCGGCTCCGCTGTCGGCCCGCTCCGAGGTGACGCCCGCGGGCGCGCACCTCGGGTCGGCCTACGGCTCGTTCGGCCCGCCGCGCGCGCCCTCGCACTCCTTCGGCATGGAGGCGTCGGGGCCGCGCGACGCGGTACCGGGCGCCCCGGCCCCCGGTGCGCGCTCCGCGCCGGAACCTTCCGTACGCCGCGGGCGCCGCCGGCTGCTGGCCGCGGTGGCCGTGCTGCTGGTCGCCGTCGTCGCCGCGACCGTGGTGGTCCTGCTGCGGCCGGAGGACAAGCCGGGCGGCGCCACCGGCGCCACCGGCGGCGGGCCGGGGAGCAGTACGCCGTCCAGTGACGCGAACACCGGCGCGGTCACCGGATCCGTGCCCGCCGCGTTCATCGGCACCTGGCAAGGCAACACCGTCTCCACCAACGGCGTCCCCAACGGGGTCCTGACGGTCACCGTCAAGGCGGGACGCATCGGCGAGAACGTCGGTGACAGCACTGTGGACCTGCTGGGCGTCCTCAACTGCGGAGGCACCTGGAAGCTGGTGTCCGCGACGACCAAGGTGCTGGTCTTCGACTCGACGGCCGGTGATCCGGGCGCGACGAGCGGCTGTTCCAAGGGCGCCACGGCGGAACGGCTGACCCTCAAGGACCCCACGACGCTGACCTACACCACCAACGACGCGGGGGCCGGCCGGCCCAGCGGCGACCTGAAGAAGATCAAATAGCCGCCGATGGCGCAGGGCCGGACGGTCCTCAGCCGGTCGTCCTGCAGAGCTCCTTGGACGGCGCGAACTGGAACTTCCCGTCCACCGAGATCACCGCGTTGACGGTGTAGCAGGTGTCGGCCGTCACCGACCCGGCCGTGAACACCACCGCGGGCTCATTGCCGTTCGGCGTCTTCTGCAGCGGCTCGCCGCCACCGGGCACCACGGCCCGCACGACATAGCCGGCGACCTGCGCGGCCTGCTTCGGCGGCTTCCACGTGATCTGCACATTTCCGTTGGCCTTCACGGCCTGGACGTTCAGTGGCATCAGACCCGCCAGCTTGTCCGACGGCACCTGCACCGGGGCGGCGCTCGACGTCGGGCCGGGAGCCGTGGAAGCGCTGGAGGAAGCTTTCGGCTCGGGCTTCGAGCCGCGGTCGCGCAGCACCAGCGTGGCCGCGGTCCCCGCCGCGGCGAACACCACCAGCGCGGTGGTCGCCGCGATCAGCCGCTTGCGCGACTGCCGCTTGGCCTCGTCCTGCGCCCGCGCGCCCGCCTGTTCGACGGCCGCCTGCTCCTCCGGCGTCAGATCGTCCGCCGGGTCCCAGCCCGGCAGCGGCGATTCCATCGCCGGTTCCGGCTCCAGCGCGGGCACCTTCGTCGCGGACGACGGCGACAGCAGCGACCGCAGGGAGCGGTGCACCTCCGTCAGCGGCGGGCGCCCTTCCGGGTTCGCCGACATCATCCTGCGGACGAGGATCAGCAGCGGGTCCGGTATGTCGTGGCGGTGGGCGGGGTACGGCAGTTCGCCGCGCAGCACCTCCGCGTAGAGCGCGGACCACGAGGTGCGGCCCGCGTCCGCGTACGCCGGTTCGCCGTTGAGCAGCGCGTAGAGCGTCGCGCCGAGGGAGTACACATCGGCCGCCGGGCCCGGCTTCTCCCAGCCGAAGAGCTCGCGCGGCACGAACATCGGGTCGAAGACCGCGCCCAGTTGCGGCGCGGAGCGCTGCAGGACGCGCGCGAGACCGTGGTCCGCGAGCAGCGCGTCACCGTTCTCGTCGAAGAGGATGTTCGCCGGGCGGACGTCCAGGTGCAGCACCCCGCGGCGGTGCGCGGAGTGCAGGGCCAGCGCCAGGCGGGTGCCGATGACGATCGTCTCGTCGACGGGGAACGGCCCGGAGTTGGCGAGCTTCGCCTGCGCGTTGCCGCCGCGGCAGAACTGCTCCACCAGGTACGGGCGGTGGTCGGCGGTGAAGCCGGCGTCCTCGACCGTCACCGAGCAGGGGTGCCGCGCGGCGGCGCCCGCCGACAGGAGTTCGGAGTGCGCGGCCAGCCGGGTGCTCTCGTCGTCGACCGTGACGGCGAGCAGCTTGACGGCCACCTCGGCGCCGGTCGCCTCCTCGGCGCACAGCAGAACGGAACTGTGGCGGCCGGTGCCCGCCTGCCGGAGCAGCTTGTAACCCGGCGGGAGACGGTATCCGTCCGCCGACGTCTGCTGGGGTACGGCGACGGAACCCTCGTCACTCTCCGGGTTCTCCGTCGCGCCCTGGCCGCGCCTTCCCGGCGTCCGGTCCACCGTTGTCCTCCCGTGCCTCACCCGTTTCACGACAACCTACCGCCTCCGCCCCTCTGCGGGGTCGGCGCCTGTACCCCCTGCGGCCCGCCGGCCGGAGGCGGTCAGCCCCTCCGCAGCCGCAGGGCACGGCCGATCCGGTCGCGTCTGGGGATGGTGCGGAGCACGACGCGTTCGATGGCGTCGCAGTGCGCCCAGGCGGCGTCGGCCGACGCCGGGTCGGGGGTGCGGCCGGCGTAGCCGACCTCGTTCACCAGGCGGGCGAGATCGGGGAGATGCTCGCCGGCGGCGCCACCCACCCGGGTCGCCCCGAAGGCGGCGACCTCCTCCGCGGTGTGCGCCCCGGTGGCGGGCAGCCCGATCTCGGTGAGCCGGTCGACGATCTGCTGCCAGGCGCCGAGCACCCGCTGCCGTACGTCGGCGGCGCCGCGCCGCCTGGCCCGCCGCCGCCAGGGCAGCCAGGCCGCGTAGAGCAGATAGCCGAGGACGAGCAGCAGGGCGCCGGCCGGGGCGTAGATCCACCAGGGGGTGCCGGCCGCCGGGGCGGCCGTCGGCTGCGGGGTGCCGGCGGCCTTGGGCGGTGCGGACGGCCGCGGCTGGTCGGTGATCTGCTGGTCGACCGTCTTGCGGTCCTTCGTCTGGCCGGCCGGGGCGACCGAGCTGCCGTCCTTCGACGTGGTGCCCGGGGTCGGGTAGAAGGGGACCCAGCCGATGCCCTTGAACTCCACCTCGGGCCAGGCCAGTACGTCCTTGCCCGTCACCTGCCAGGTGTCGTCGCCGGTCTTCGTGCCGGGCCGGAAGCCGACCACCACCCGGGAGGGCAGCCCCAGGGTGCGGGCGAGCACCGCGAACGACGCGGCGAACTGCTCGGACGTGCCGCGCTTGCCGTCGGTGAGGAAGAACTCCAGACCGCGGTAGGTGTGACCGGGGATGGCCCGCGGGTCGAACTGGTAGGACTCACGCAGCCAGTCGGCGAGCTTCACCGCCTGCTCGTAGGGGAACGAGCTGCCCTCGGTTGCCTTCGCGGCGATCTTCGTGAAGGACGCGACGGACGGGATCGGCTGGTCGGCCGCGTCCGTGCGCGGGAGTTCGACGAGCGCCGGGTCGTCGGCGGCCGGCGCGTACTGCAGCCGCTGCACGTCGTAGACCGGCAGCTGGGACACGGCCGTGTAGCTGAAGCCGCTGGGTGCCGTCCGGTCGGTGGCCAGTACACCGGCGGCCGGGTCCACCGACAGGTCGGTGTGGTCCGGCAGCGTCACCGCCGACGGCCGGTCGGCGGCGGGCAGCCAGATACCGGGCAGCGACTGGACGGTGAAGCGCTGGGTGACTTCCTGCCGCTTGCCAGGATCGACGCCGTGTTCCGCGGGGACCCGGCCGCCGGTGCGCGCCAGCTTGGCGGTGCTGGACCACGTGGTGCCGTTGTACGCGTCCAGCACGGCCAGCCGGTAGTTGCTCTCGGCGGTGGAGCGGACGGTGAAGACCTTGGCGTCGCCGCTGCGCATCAGCGCCGCGACCTGGTCCAGCGGACTGATGGACTCCGGACGGACGGTGGGCGGGGTGATCGCGTCCCGCGGGTCGTACGAGGCGCCCATCCCCGGGAAGCCGGTCCCGGCCAGCGCGGCGATGAGGGTGAGGCCGAGGACGACCGGCAGCCCGAGCGCCAGCCCGCGGACGGACAGGCTCACCCGCGACCGGACCAGCGCCAGCAGCGCGGTGAGCGCGGCCAGCGCGGCGACCACCGGGTAGTTGGACCCCGGGCCGTCCACGCCGAGCACCAGCGGGAAGCCGAAGGCGAGCACCGCGGGCAGCGCCGGGAGCAGCGGGGTGCGGGTGCGCAGCGCCAGTTCGGCGGAGGCGAACGCGGCGAGCCACAGCACCGCGTGCGGCAGCACCAGCAGCCGCGCCCCACCGGGGACCGGAAGGATGGTGGTCAGGACGGCGTGCGGGGCGTCGAGCAGCGCGGGCCAGATGGCGCGCGGCCCGCCGTCCCGGAACATCGTCAGCCAGACCGTGCCGGTCCAGGCGGCGACCGTCAGCACGACGGACGGCCAGAGCGGACCGGTGCGGCCCTTGCGGGACAGGGCGCCCGACAGCAGCGCGGACAGGGCGATCGGCGCGAGAACGGACACCGCGAGCACCGGCAGCAGGTCGCGGGTGCTGAACACCCGGTGCCAGCCCAGGCCGGAGGCGGCGAGCAGCGCGGCGACCGGCAGCAGCGACCACAGGCGGCGGGCGCGCCCGAGGCCGTCGCCGCGGGTCGCGACCGGGGTCTTCGGACGGTCGGTGCTCGGCCCGGTGGGCGCGGGCGCGGCCCAGTCCCAGTTCGGGCCGCCGCCCTGCGGCGGCAGCGGCGCGGTACGTGCGGGACGTGTGGTGGCGCTCAACGGACGGCCTCCCAGCGCCAGCCGGCCAGCAGCGCGTCCAGGGACGCGATGTGCAGTTGCGGTACGTCGACGGTGGCGCTCGACACGCCCTGCGCGTCGGGCGCGGTCCTGTCCTCACCGGCGCGCAGCATCGTCACCCGGTCGAAGCGCCGCCGGACCCGGCCGAGCGCCGTCAGCCCGTCGGTGTCTCCGGTGCCGGTGACGACGACGAGCGAGCCGCCGCCCCGGTGGTGCTCCAGCCCGTCGAAGGCGGACGCCGCCGACGTCCGGTCGGAGCGGCCGATGAGCGCGAGCCGGTCGAGGAGCGCGTCGGCGTCGTTGCCGGAACCGTCGGTGTGCAGGATCGGGCCCGCCTCGCTGAGCACGTGCACCGGGAAGTTGGAGCGGGCGGCGGCGTACGCGATGGACGCGGCCGCGTCGACGGCCAGCTCGAAGTCGTCGTCGGAGACGTACGCGCCGGGCCGGGTGTCCAGCACCAGCGTGGTGTGCGGCAGCGACACGTCGACCATCTGCCGCACCATGAGCGTGCCGGTGCGGGCGGTGGACCGCCAGTGCACCCGGCGCAGATCGTCGCCGAGCACGTATTCGCGCAGCGCGTGGAAGGTCAGCGACCCGTCGTCGGCGGTGTCCGAGGTCGGGCCCTCGACATGGTGCGCCTTGCCGGACGGCAGCACCGGCAGCAGACAGATGCGCGGTCGGACGACGAGGGTGTCGGCGGCGCCGTAGGACCGGATCCGGCGCGCGAGACCGAGCGGGTCGGTGCGCTCCAGCCGCAGCGGGCCGACGGTGATCCTGCCCCGCCGGGCGGTCGGCAGCGCGTAGTGCAGCTCCTGCGAGCCGCCCGCGCGCAGCACCGGCACGTCCATGGTGAGCGGCTGGTCGCCGCACAGGTCGGTGGCGCGCAGCCCGCGCCGGGTGCGGGTGCCGGTGTTGGTGAGGGTGACGATGCCGTCCGCCGGGTCGCCCCGGCCGACCTTGCGCGGCGCGATCCGGCGGTCCGCGGCCAGTTGCGGCCTCGGCACCGTCCAGATCACGGCCGTGACGACCGCGGCCAGGCAGGTCAGCCCGAGCGCCGCGGCCTCTCCGTACCCGTACCCGTAGCCGGCGCCCAGCAGGGCGGCACCGGCCAGCAGCGTGCCCCAGCCGGTGGCGGACAGCGGGCCGGCGCCCGAACGGCGGGTGGCGTCGGCCGCGGGCATCAGATCCGCGCCCCGCCGGCCGCCTGCGGCACCGGCACCGTCGCCAGGACCTCGGCGATGACGTCCGCGCCCGTACGGCCACTCAACTCGGCCTCCGGGGTCAGGATCAGCCGGTGCGCGAGGACGTGCACGGCGAGCGCCTTGACGTCCTCGGGCAGCGCGTAGCCGCGCGACTGGGAGGCGGCCCGCACCCGGATGGCGCGCAGCAGCGCGACGGATCCGCGCGGGGACGCGCCCAGCCGGACGTCGGGCAGCGTCCGGGTCGCCGCGACGACCCGCACGATGTAGTCGTAGAGCTGCTCGGCGACCTGCACCTGCGTCGCGACCTGGATGAACTCCGCGATGTGGTGCGAGGAGGCGATCGTCGAGAGGGAGTCGGGCGAGGTGTTGGCGGCGGAGCCGGTGAGCACCGCGACCTCCGAGGCGTGGTCCGGGTAGCCGACCGTGACGCGCATCAGGAAGCGGTCCAGCTGCGCCTCGGGCAGCGCGTAGGTGCCGCCCATGTCCACGGAGTTCTGCGTGGCGAGCACCATGAAGGGGCGCGGCACCGGGTGGGTCTTGCCGTCGGCGGTGACCCGGCGCTCCTCCATGACCTCCAGCATCGCCGACTGCGTCTTGGGCGAGGCGCGGTTGATCTCGTCACCGAGCACGATGTTCGCGAAGACCGGGCCGGGCAGGAAGTCGAACGTCCCGGTGTTCTGCCGGTAGATCGTCACGCCGGTGATGTCGGACGGCAGCAGGTCCGGGGTGAACTGCACCCGCGCGAAGTTCGCCTCGATCGATGCGGCCAGGCAGCGCGCCAGCGTCGTCTTGCCCGTCCCCGGCACGTCCTCGATGAGCAGGTGCCCCTCCGCGAACAGGCAGGTCAGCGCCAGCTCGACGGTGTCGCGCTTGCCCTTGACGACCCGCTCGATGTTGTCCCCGAGCGCGTGGAAGCACTGGGCGAAGAGCGCGACGGCGTCGTTCTGCTGGTACTGCGGGGGAACGCTCATGACGTGCTCGCACTTCGGTTGTCGGTGGGGGGGAGGGGGGTCACTGGCATTCCCAGACGGCGGAGTTGAAGCGTGAGTCCAGATAGATGTCGGCGACATAGCCGTTTCCGTAGCTGGACGAGATCTTGCCCCAGACGTCGCTGGTGACGTGGTCGTAAGGCTGGGTCTCCGAGCTGCCGGTCGTCCGGCAGTGCACGGTGACGGAGCCCGTGTGGTTCGCCGGGAACTGATTCACCCGGGTGCCGGTCTTGGTGCTCGGGTCGCTGCGGATCGCCAGCGGGTCCGGGTCGTTGCTGTTGTGCGTGATGTTCATCGTCACGTCCGGCGGCGTCAGGTCGATCGTGCCGCTCGTGGACGCGCCCGAGCCCGCCGCGTTGCTGCTGCTCACCGTGACGTCGTACTGCTTGCTGTTCTCCAGGCCGGTGACCGACTGGCTGGTGCTCTGCGTGGACTCGCTGCCGCCGGGCCAGGTCACCTTGTAGGTGACACCGGATCCGCCCGAGGGCGCCTTCCAGCTGACCTTCGCGCCGTGCCCGCCGCCGTTGTTGCTGATCTTGAGGCTCTGCGGGGCGCCGGGGGCGACACAGGGGCGGACCGGGGCCGAGGACTTCGACTCCTTGCTCGCCGCGCCGCCCGCGTACTCCGCGACGACCGTGTAGCTGAACTCCGTGCCGCAGGCGCCGCCGTCGACCTGGAAGGTGAAGGGCCCGTTCGGGCCGACCTCGGACGGCGTCGCCGTCTGGCCGCTGCCCACTCCCTTGAGCAGATAGCGCTTGGGGGTGAGCCCGGAGGCGGGCTGGAACGTCAGCGTGATGGAACCGTCGCCGGACTGGGCCTGCGGGGTGCCGGGGGTCTGCGGTTCCGGGCAGCCCGCTTCCCAGTTGATGGCGCAGTTCTTCGTCGGGGTGGTCGGCGGCGCCTGGGTCGGCGGCGGCGTGGTGGCCGGCGCGTGCGTCGGCGGCCGGGTGTTGCCGCCCTGGCCCTTGCCCGGGCGGGTCGGCTGCTGCGCCTGGTGGGTCGGCCGGGAGGACGGCACGTTGTCCTCGACGGGCTTGTCGTTCTTCTTCCGGGCCGTCGGCACCTTGTCCGTGTACTTGCCGATGGTGTGGACGTCGCCGCCCGCGTTGATGACGGCGGCGGAGCTGTTGTTCTGGTCGTTGACCCACAGCAGGCCGTTGCGGACGAAGAGTTCCAGGTTGCCCGGCTTCTTCGTCACGTTCACCGAGTCCTGGAACGCCGAGGTCGCGGTGTCGTAGACGAGCAGGCTGCCGGTGGTCCCGTCCGGGATGTACACCTTCTTGCCCAGCACCTGCGGCGCGCCCAGCGCGTGCCCCTGGATCGGGACCTTCGCGTTGATGGACTGGCCGCTCGTGACGTCGACGAGCGCGAGCGCGCCGCTGTCGGAGGCGAGGATCGGCACCATCGGGCTGTCGGTCGTGGCGGGCACCAGGATCTTCGCCGGGGCGGAGTCGTTGATCCCGCCCTGCAGGTTGAAGGTCTGCTGGGTGCCGGCGACGGTCAGCACCTTGGTGACGGCGTCCGTCCGGTCGGTCACCACCGGCCGGCCCTGTGCCAGGGTGAGGACCAGGTCGTGGTCCGGGGCGGCGACCTTGACCTCGGCGCTCTTCGCCCCGTTCACGAACGGGACGACGGTGCCCTTGGCGGGCTGCGGAACCCAGAGCGTGCCCTGGGAGTCGACGGCCGCGGTGCCGAGCCCCGGGCCCAGCTGGACCTTGTCCCCGGTCGGGGTCGTCAGCGCCGGGTCGATCCGCTGGACCGTGCCCTTCGCGGCGTCCACGACATAGGCGTACGTGCCGCCGGAGACGAGCTGCAGTCCGCTGGTGCCGTAGTTCGTCGACTGCTCGGCGGTGAGCTGCGAGGGGTCGATCCGGACGACCTTGCCGGTCTTCCGGTCCAGCACGAGGACGGTCCTGCCGTCCTGCGCGATCGTCACGGAGTGGCCGTTCATGCCCGGCAGCTTGACCTTGCCGTCCACATCACCCGTCAGGCCGTTGGCGTGCGAGGCCTCGCCGGAGCCGCTGCTGCCCAGCCAGGCGCCGATGTCCGCGAGCCGCGGGATCGAGCCCGCGGCGCCGACCCCGACCGCGACGGAGGTGGCGATGAGGGCGCCGACCGCGCCGATCGCCAGATAGCCGGTACTGCGGTTACGGGTGGGGCGCATCGTCGCCCACAGGGTGGTGGCGGCGGAGCCCGCTCGCTGTCTCAGCACCGCCCCGCGACCCGGCGCCGGCGCCGCGGCGAGTGTCTCTTCGCTGAGCCTGCGCGGACGCAGTCCCCTCGTCGATCCGGCCCCCGACATATCCAACCCCGTCCCGCACCACAAGCCGTCGTCACCGAGCATTTGCCTTGAGACTGCAGATTATCCGGCCCGCGAGGGCGATGTCCCGGGCGCAGGGCACCCCGTGACAAGCATGTGACGCTCCGGACACCCGGCGGCCCGGCCAGGGGCTTGTCCGACGCCTGGCGTACGCTGAGCTGGTCCGTCTTGTACCCCTTCGGAAGGGACAGCACCGGTGAGCGATTACGCAGCCGTCCTCGATCGCGCCGCCGCCGGCGGCCGCATCACCCCGGAGGAGGCGCTGGACCTGTATCGCTCCGCCCCGCTGCACGCCCTCGGGTCGGCCGCCGACGCCGCGCGCCGCCTCCGGTACGCGGGTACCGAGCACATCGCGACGTACATCATCGAGCGGAACATCAACTACACGAACTCGTGCGTCACCGCGTGCAAGTTCTGCGCGTTCTACGCCGCGCCGCAGAGTGACAAGGTCTGGACGCGCGACATCGCGGACATCCTGCGCCGCTGCGCGGAGACCGTCGAGCTGGGCGGTACCCAGATCATGTTCCAGGGCGGCCACCACCCGGACTACGGCGTCGAGTACTACGAGGAGCACTTCGCCGCGATCAAGAAGGCGTACCCGCAGCTGGTCATCCACTCGCTGGGCGCGTCCGAGATCGAGCACATGTCCCGCATCTCCGGGGTGACGGCCGAGGAAGCGATCCGGCGGATCCACGCCGCGGGTCTCGACTCCTTCGCGGGCGCGGGCGCCGAGCTGCTCCCGGCCCGGCCGCGTACCGCCATCGCGCCGCTCAAGGAGTCGGGCGAGCGCTGGCTGGAGATCATGGAGATCGCGCACAACCTGGGCGTCGAGTCGACGTCCACGATGCTGATGGGCACCGGCGAGACCAACGCCGAGCGCATCGAGCACCTGCGCATGATCCGTGACGTACAGGACCGTACGGGCGGCTTCCGCGCCTTCATCCCGTACACCTACCAGCCGGAGAACAACAAGCTGAAGGGACAGACGCAGGCCACGATCTTCGAGTACCTGCGGCTGATCGCCGTCGCCCGGCTCTTCCTGGACAACGTCGCCCACATCCAGGGCTCCTGGCTCACGGTGGGCAAGGAGGTCGGCCAGCTCTCGCTGCACTACGGGGCGGACGACCTCGGCTCGATCATGCTGGAGGAGAACGTGGTCTCCTCGGCCGGTGCCAAGCACCGCTCGAACCGGATGGAGATCATCCAGCTGATCCGCTCGGCCGGCCGGGTGCCCGCGCAGCGCGCGACCACCTACGAGCACCTCGTCGTGCACGACGACCCGGCGAACGACCCGGTCAACGACCACGCCGTCTCGCACCTGTCGTCGACGGCGATCGAGGGCGGCACGGCGCACCCCGAGCTGAAGCTGCTCGCCGCCAACTGAATGCTCACGATCCACAGCGGAGACAGCGGCACCGGACGGGCGGTCGCCGTCTCCGGCGACCGGATCGTGGCGGTCGGCACGGCCGATGAGCTACGCGTGCAGTTTCCGCAGGCGAGGGTGCGGGAATGGCACGGGGCCCTGGGCCCCGCGCTGGTGCACGCGGCACCGGTACCGGACGCGCCGAGCCCGCGGGAGCGGATTCACGCCCTCTTGCGGCTCGGGGCGACGGCGGTCGTGGACGGGTATCTGACGGATCCCGCCCTGCGGGCCGCCGCCGCCCGCGGCGGTCTGACGCGGGTGCCCGCCGGATCCGTGCCGCCCGCGCTGGTCCCCGGCGGCCGGGCGGACCTGGCGGTGTTCGACGCCGGCGGCGCCTGTGTGGCGACCGTGGTCGGCGGACGGCTCGTGCACCGGCGCGCATGACCGCCGCGGGCGTGGTGCACCAGCGCGATCAGGCTGAGCTGCAGCCGTGAGACACCGCCGAGCTTGAAGCGCAGGCTCGCGACGTGCAGCTTCACCGTACGTTCGGTGATGCCGAGTTCCTCGGCGAGCTCCCGGTTCGAGGCGCCGTCCCGCAGGCTCATCAGCACCTCGTGCTCACGGCCCGTCAGATCGGGGATCAGCCGCAGCCCCGCCAGGACCGCGCTGCCATGAGGGTGGGGATCGTCTCGCAGTCCGGTCCCGCAGACCTCGCACACCGGGCAGAGCAGATGCACGGATTCCCCCCGGAAGCCTGGACTTGAGCAACGGAAGGCTATATCAGCCCGACTCAGCCGGACAGCGAATCGGCCAGGCGCATCCGCGCCTGCTGCTGATCCTTGAAGTTCTTCAGGACTTCCGCGTTCTTCTCGATCAGCACCTTCTGGTACGCGGACTCGACGGCGTACCAGACGTCCACCAGGTTCACCTGCTGCTTGCAGGCGACGTCGGCGGTGGCGGTGGTGACCGCCCGCGCACCCGACAGATCGGTCAGCCCCAGCGCCGCGGGGACCCCCAGCGGCGACGGGACGCGGTAGCCGTGCCCGGCCATGCACGCCGACCAGTCCCGGATCACCCGCACCACCCGGGAGTCCTGCCGTGAGCGCTCGTTGGCCTCGGCGTTGAGGTTCTGCGGGAAGGTGATGTCGACGGCGGCGGCGTCGGGCGCGTAGAGCCTGAGCCCCGATTCGCCCGTGCAGCCCGCGACGGGGATCTTGATGCCGTTGACGACCCCGGTGTTCTTGTCGGAGGTCCGGGCCTTCTCCGCCTCCTCCAGGTTCGCGGGGAGGGACTTGGGGTCCAGATCGGGCGGTCCGTCCAGGACGAGGGACTCATTGGTCCCCCTGGCCGGGCGCGGAGCGCGGACCGGCGCCTGCTGCGGCGGGTCGCCGTAGCCGTACTTGGCGGCCAGGGACGGGCTGGACACGCCGTAGCGGCGGCCGTTCTCACCGTAGACATCCGTGCCGACGGTGGATTCCGGTGCGGTGTAGCGGAAGCCGTAGCGCCGCATGCACTGGTCGATGAGGACGTCCTGGGCCTTCTGCAACTCCTGCCGCTGCTCCGCCGGGACGAGGTAGACGTCCATCGGGAACGTCAGCCCGTTGCTGTCGAGGAGCTGGGGCGGCGCGCCGACCGCCGGCTCCGCCCGGTCCCCGGGCGCACCGGACTTCGCCTCCTCGGAACCCGCGCCGGAAGCGGATCCGCAGCCCGTGAGGCCCGTCAGGAGAACGGCGAGCAGGGCGAGGCGGACGGCGGGGGCGGTGGCACGGCGGCTGGGCATCGGCGGACTCCGGGGGACGCGAGGTGCGGGCGGCGCGGATCGGCGCAGGTCGGCGCACGGGCTCCGCCGCTCCCGCCCGCGGTGCGGACGGAGCGGCGGGACCGCGGATCAGCCGGGGTTGGCGGACGAGATCTTGTTCTTGAAGTTGGTGCTGGCGTTGCTCCACGTGTACGCCGGGATCCACCCGTGCACCCCGGCGCGGTAGGCGTCCGTCCAGACGCTCCACGTCTGCGCGTCCCGGTTCCAGTACGACTCGGTGTTGTCGTTGGGCGAGATGCTGAAGTTGGCGGCGTACCGGTCACCGGCGAAGTTGTTACCCGCGTAGAACAGGTCGAACAGCAGGTTGGTGCGGTTCTGGGCGTAGTAGAGGCCCAGTTCACCCGGCTCCAGGTTGCCGTCCTTGCCCAGCGCGTCGGCCGGTCCCGCGCAGACGAGCGAGGCGGTGCCGAGCGCGGCCAGTGCCAGGGTCGTGGCGAGAGTCCGGCGGAGAGTGGTGCGGTTGACGGGCGTCATGCGGCGTTCCTCCCTGATGCGTGGTGCGTGAAGCCGCGACGGCGGCGCACTATGCGACCAGAGGGAATGTCGTTGTATCTACTGTCCTTTGGGACAGTAGAGCGGCTGTTCGACCGCGGCTACGCTGGTCGATCGTGCACAGCGCAGACCGGACCTCGTCCCGTACTCTCCGTACCTCCTGCCGCCCGATCCCGCTGCTCCTGCCCGTGCTGCTGGCCGCGGCGCTGGGCGCCGGTGGCTGTTCGGTGGACTCCGGGCCCGGGACACCCGGCAACTCCGGCGGGAGCGAGCAGGTCAAGGGCAACACCACGACGGTCGACCCGGTCCCCGCGGCGTTCCTGGAAGCGATGCGGCAGGAGACGAAGTGCATGCGTGAGCACGGGATCACGGACTATCCGGACCCCAGCCCGGCGACCGGTGAGTTCCAGTACCCGGCCGAACTGGGGCAGCGTCTGAAGCAGGATCCGTCGACCGCCGCCATCTGGCACACCTGCCAGGCGAAGTCCGGCGGCGACGGGATCCAGGGTGGCTGACGCACCGGTCCTCGCACGGCGCCGGATCTGGGTGATCGCCGTCGCGGTGGGCGCGTTGGCGCTCTCGGGCACGGCCGCCGGGGCGTCGCTGGTCATCAAGTCGCCCGCCCAGGAGGCCGCGGAGCGCGCGGCGCCGGCCCCCGACCTGCTGACCGCGCCGGTGGAACGCCGGGTCCTCAAGGACTCGGTGATCCTGCGCGGCACGGTGCGGGCCGGCCAGTCGGTGGACGTCTCGCCCTCCGTCACGCCGGGGGAGGGCGCCGCCACACCGGTCGTGACGAAACTGCTGGTGGCTCCCCGCGCGACGGTGACCGACGGCAAGGTGCTGCTGGAGGTGTCCGGGCGGCCGGTGTTCGCGCTGCGCGGCGCGCTGCCGGTGTACCGGGACCTGAAGCCGGGCGCGACCGGCGACGACGTCGCCCAACTGCAGCGCTCGCTCGGGGAACTGGGCCACCGGTCGGGCGACGACCCGCCCGGGACCTTCGGGCCCGGGACGAAGGCGGCGCTGACGGGGTTCTACGCCTCGATCGGCTACGACCCGCTGCCTGCCCACGCGGACGGCGGCGAGGCACTGAAGGCGGCGCGGGACGCGGTGACCGCGGCCGAACGCGCCCTCCAGGACGCGCAGGACGCACAGGACGAAATGGACGCGGCGAACGAGCCGTTCCTGTCCCCGACCGGAAACCCGTCGACCGGAAACCCGTCGACCGGAAACCCGTCGACCGGAAATCCGCCGGCCGGGAAGCCCGCCACCAGCAAGGCCGCCAAGCGCGCCGTGCAGCGGGCCCGGGAGGATCTCGGCAGCGCGAGGACCGACCTCGCCGCGGTCCTCGCCACCGACGGGCCGATGCTGCCGGCGGCCGAAGTGGTCTACCTGGACGGCTTTCCGGCCCGGGTGGACTCCATACCCGCGCACGTGGGATCGAAGGTGTCGGGAGCCGCGGTCATGACCGTGTCGGCCGGCGCGCTGGTGGTGCAGGGCACGCTGCAGGAGTACCAGAAGGGGCTGGTACGGCCGGGGAAGCGGGTCCAGATCCTGTCGGAGGTCAGCGGGGTGACCGCGGCGGCGACGGTTGCCTCGGTCGCCACGGCCGTCGACGGCGGGCAGGCGCCGGGGCAGACGTCCGAGGGGCAGCAGGACCAGGATCAGGGACGGGGGCAGGACCAGGGCGGGACCTCCGGGCCGCGCGGATATCCGATGGTGGTCCGCCCCGACCAGCCGCTGGATACACAACTGGCAGGTCAGGACGTCCGCTTGACCGTGGAGGCGGCTTCCACCGACGGGGTCGCGCTCGTCGTCCCCGTCACCGCGATCTCGGCGGGCGCGGACGGCCGCACCGTCGTCACGGTCGTCGCCAAGGGTGGCGCGCAGCGCCGGGTGGAGGTCAGGCCGGGCACCACAGGGGACGGTTTCGTGGAGGTCGTCCCGCTGGGGGGCGGCGTGCTCGCGGAAGGCGACCGGGTCGTCACCGGAGTCAGGGACACCTCCTCCGGAACTCCGTCCAAGGACGCTGCCGGGGACGTCTCCAAGGACGCGTCCAGTGGTCGCTGAGGTCCCCGCAGTCGAGGCCCGCGCGGTCATCGAACTGCGGCAGGCGGGGCTCACCTATCCCGGCCCGCCGCCCGTCGCCGCGCTCACCGCATGTGAACTGACGGTCGGAGCAGGCGAGTTCGTGACCGTCGTCGGCCCCTCCGGCTCCGGCAAGTCCACCTTCCTGAACATCGTGGGCCTGCTCGACGTGCCCACCTCCGGCAGCTATCTGCTCGACGGCATCGACACCGGCGCGCTCAAGGACGCCGACCGCACCGCACTGCGCGGCCGGCGCATCGGCTTCGTCTTCCAGTCCTTCCATCTCCTGCCGTACCGAAGTGCCGTGGAGAACGTCCGGCTCGCCCTGCTGTACGGCGCCGTGCCACGCGCCGAGTCCCACGAGCGGGCCCGCGAGGCACTGGCCAGGGTGGGTCTCGGCCACCGGCTGGACGCCGTGCCCACCCGGCTGTCCGGCGGCGAGCAGCAGCGGGTGGCCATCGCGCGGGCCCTGGTCTCCCGCCCGTCGCTGCTGCTGTGCGACGAGCCGACCGGCAACCTCGACACCGCCACGGCGGGCGCGATCCTGGGCCTGCTCGACGAACTGCACGCCGACGGCATGACGATCGTCGTCATCACCCACGACCCGCTGGTCGCCGCCCGCGGCGCGCGCACCGTCTCGATCCGCGACGGCGTGCTGACCGAACGGGCCACGGTGTGAGGTTCCGCCGGCGCGCTGCGCGCGGGGGGAGTCCCGTCGAGCCGTCCGTCCTCCCGCTGCGCGAGCTGCTCTCCGAGTCGCTCGCCGGGATGCTGCAGCGCCCCGGCCGCTCCGCGCTCACCGCGCTCGGCACCGTCCTCGGCGTCGGCACGTTCGTGGCGATCCTCGGGCTGACGGCCACCACGTCCTCACAGATCGACTCCCGCTTCGACCTGCTCACCGCGACCGAGGTGACGGTCGAGGACACCAGCGTCCAGCAGAACGCGTTCGCCGGTCCGGTCTTCCCGGCCGACGCCGACGAACGCATCGGCCGGCTCGGCGGCGTGGAGCACGCCGGCGTCTACTGGACGGTGCACCCCGCCGGCAGCGCCACCGTCCGCTCCTCACCGGTGGGCGCCGACTCCGGCGGCGAGGAGATCGGCATCGTCGCCGCGTCCCCCGGCGCCCTCCTCGCGGCGGACCCGCACCTCGCGCAGGGCAGGCTCTACGACGCCTACCTGTCGCGGGGCGCGCAGCCGGTCGCCGTGATCGGCTCGGGCATCGCCGCCCGCCTCGGCATCACCACCCTGGAGACGTATCCGGCGGTGTTCATCGGCGACCAGCCGTTCACGGTGGTCGGGATCATCGACGACACCCGCCGCAAGGCGGACTTGCTGCTCTCGGTGATCGTGCCGCGCACCACCGCCGAGCGGATCTGGGGCCCGCCGAAGGGCGGCGACGCCAGGATGCTGATCGCCACCAGGGTCGGCGCCGCCGGACAGATCGCCCATGAGGCCCCGACCGCGCTGCGCCCCGACCACCCCGAATACCTGAAGGCCGTCCCGCCGCCCGACCCCCGCACGCTGCGCGGCACCGTCACCGGCGACCTCAACCAGCTGTTCCTCCTGCTCGCGGCGATCTGCCTGGTCATCGGCGCCGTCGGCATCGCCAACACCACCCTGGTCGCCGTCCTGGAACGCACCGGCGAGATCGGGCTGCGCCGCGCCCTGGGCGCCCGGGGCCGGCACATCACCGCCCAGTTCCTGGCGGAGTCCGGCGCCCTCGGCGCGCTGGGCGGGCTGGTGGGCACCAGCCTCGGCGGCCTCACGGTCGTGATCGTCGCCCTCGTACGGGACTGGACGCCCGTCGTCCATCCGGCGACGATCGCCGCCGCCCCGGTGATCGGGCTGCTCACGGGCCTGCTCGCCGGCCTCTACCCGGCGCTGCGGGCCTCGCGCATCCAGCCGGCGGAGGCCCTCCGCCGCTGATCGTCGCCTGATCGCCGCCTGATCGTCGCCTGATCCGCGTCGGAAAAGGGGATCCGCCGGTGACCCCGGGCCGGGGTGGCGGGCGCGGGGTGGAGAATGGGCCCGTGACCCGAGCCTCCCTGGAAAAGCAGCCGCACGAAGTCGCCGCGATGTTCGACGACGTAGCCGCCAAGTACGACCTGACGAACGACGTGCTGTCACTCGGCCAGGCCCGGCTGTGGCGCAAGGCCGTCGCGCAGGCCCTCGACGTCCGGCCCGGCGAGCGCGTGCTCGACCTCGGTGCCGGCACCGGCACCTCCTCGCTGCCCTTCGTCGCGGCCGGCGCCCAGGTCGTCCCGTGCGACTTCTCCGTCGGCATGCTGCGCGAGGGCAAGAAGCGCCACCCGTCCCTGCCGCTCACCGCGGGCGACGCGACCAGGCTGCCGTTCGCCGACGGTGTCTTCGACGCGGTCACCATCTCCTTCGCGCTCCGCAACGTGCACGACACGGACGCCGGGCTGCGCGAGATGCTGCGCGTCACCAAGCCGGGCGGCCGCGTCGTGATCTGCGAGTTCAGCAGCCCGACCTTCAAGCCGTTCCGCACCGTCTACACCGAGTACCTGATGCGGGCCCTGCCGCCGGTCGCGACCGCCGTGAGCAGCAACCCGGACGCATACGTCTATCTCGCCGAGTCCATCCGCGCCTGGCCCGACCAGGCGGCGCTCGCCTCCCGGCTCCAGGAGGCCGGCTGGGCCAAGGTCGCCTGGCGCAACCTCACCGGCGGTGTCGTCGCGCTGCACCGGGCAGCGAAGATCGGTCAATAACCGGGCAGTTGTGAGGGCGGTGACAATAAACTCCGGGGTCTGAACGAGGACGGCCGTTCCCGACGGCCGTTCCCCGACACACGATCCCGACACCCGGAGTGCCCCATGCCGTTCTGCCCAGCCTGCGGCAACGCGTCGTCGGACGATGCACGTTTCTGCATGAAATGCGGCCGTGAACTGGGGGCGCCTCCGATACCGGCCCAGCCGCCGGCCGAGGGCCAGGAGCCTCCCGAGCGGCAGGAGCCGCCGGTGAGCGGCCAGGCCCCGCCGGTCCCCGGGCAGCCGCCCGCCCCGCCGACCGCCCCGCCCACGTACGGCGGGCCGCCCTACGGGTCCCCGGCGTCCGGGCCGCCCGTCTACGCCCCGCCCGCCTACGCGCCACCTCCGTACGCTCCGACCGCGTACGCCCCGACCGCGTACGCCCCGACCGCGTACGCCCCCGCGCCGCAGGGGCCCTCGCCCATCGCCCTGTTCCTGCGCCGCACCGTCTCCGGCGACTGGACCGGACCGCTCAAGGCGGGCCTGTGGCCCACCGCGGTGCTGCTGGCGTTCGCCGCGGTGATGGCGACGCAGTCCAACCGGCAGACCGACGCGGCCGACCTCGGTTACGGCGACCGGCTGCGCGGCTACCTCGCCATGGTCCTCACGGGCGTCGGCGGCATCTTCGGCGCCAAGGTCACACCGGGTGACGGTGGTTCGTCCTACGACGACTACGACGGCAGCACCGCCGCCCCTTACCTGAGATCGTCGACCCAGGACACCCTCACCCTGTCGATCGTGCCGCTGGTGGTCACCATCCTGTGGGGCCTCGCCCTCGTCCTGGCCCTGCGCCATCTCCGCCGCACCCAGACCGGCGCCGAGGCGGCGATCCGGGTGGCGGCGGTGTGCACCGCCGGCGCCCTCGTCCTGGCGCTCGTCGGCCAGCCGAGTCTCACGGTGACGGACGGGGAGTCCGGGGACCGGATCGACATCACGTCCGGGCCGTTCACCGTGCTGCTGTGGACCTTCGTGCTCAGCCTGCTGGTGGGTCTGTTCGTGCTGTGCCGCGACCGGCTGGACGGACACCTGGCGACCAGCCCGGGCCTGGCCGCCGCGACCCGCGCCCTGCGGGCCGCGATCCTGGCGCTCGGCATCGGGGTGGGCGTGTGCGCGCTCATCGCCCTGATCGTCCTGGCCGACCACTCCGACGAGATGGACAACGGGAGCTGGATGGGCGTCTCGCTGCTGATCGTGAACGGGGGGCTCTCGGCTCTGGCCCTCGCCTGGGGAGTGCCGGTCGAAGCGACGCGGTCGGGATCGGGCTACGACAGCGAGCGGTTCGGCCTCTCCGACCTGGGGCAGTTCGGTGACGGCTGGCCCATTCCCGGCGCCCTCGCCGCCGGTGCGGTCTGCGCGCTGATCCTCGGTGTGGTGGCCGTCCGCCGCTGCGCCGACCGGCGCGAGCAGTGGCTGGCGGCCGGCTTCTACGCGGGGCTCTTCGTGCTGCTGATCGCGATCGGCGGCACGAAGGGCGAGTACACGGAGGGCAGCAGGTCCGCGACGGTGGAGGCCGCCTCCAGCGTTCCGGAAGCGCTGCTCTTCGGGCTGTTGTGGGCCTTCGGCGGGGTGCTCGCCGTGACGTTCATCCTCCGGGTGCGCGCGGGAGGGCCGGGCGGTCAGGGCGGCCCCGGTGGGATTCCCGGCTACCCGCAGGGTTACCCGCCCGCCTACCCGCCGGGATACGGGCAGCCCTCCCAGCCCTCCCAGCCTTCCCAGCCTTCGCAGCCGGGCTTCGTGCCGCCGCAGGGCCTGCCGGCACAGGACCTGCGGTCAGAGGGACTGCCGTCCTATGGCGGACAGCCGTACGACGCGCCGTCGGCCGGGGGTTTCACGGAACCCGAGCTGCTGCTGAACCTCAACGCCTCGCCCGAGAAGCCGGCCCGGGCGCCCCGCAACCGGCTGCTCGTGGTCGGGCTGATCATGCTCGGCGCGTTCGCGATCGGGGGTGTGGCCACCGCGGGCGTGATCATGTTCAACCGGAACGACGACAAGCCGGCGAATCCGTCCTCCTGCCCGTCCGCGCCCGCCTCCTCCGGGGACCGCACGGAGCTGTGCGCCGAGTCCCCGTCCCCCGGCGACGACGGCACCCCGTCCGACGAGCCGAGCCCGTCCGACAGCACGTCCGACGCTCCCTCCGACAGCGCGACCAGCGACCCCTTCGGCAGTCCGACGGAGGAGTCGTCCGACACTCCGTCCGACACCCCGGCCGACGATCCGTTCGGCAGCACGTCGAACGCCCCGGCCGGCCTCCCGAGCGGCTCGGTCTGAGGCACACGGGGAGCTCGGGGCGTCCCGCACCGAGAGCCGCCGCCCGCACCCGGGCGGCGGCCTCATAGACTCGGCAGGAGCCAAGACCCCTCGCCGAAACCGGAGAGCCCACCGTGACCGACACAGCCCTGTCCGAGAACAGCGCCGATGTGATCGTCGTCGGCGCCGGGCCCGCCGGTTCGACGACCGCGTACTACCTGGCCAAGGCGGGACTCGACGTCCTCCTCCTGGAGAAGACCGCGTTCCCGCGCGAGAAGGTCTGCGGCGACGGGCTGACCCCGCGCGCCACCAAGCAGCTCGTCGGCATGGGCATCGACATCTCCGAAGAGGCCGGCTGGCTCCGCAACAAGGGGCTGCGCATCATCGGCGGCGGCGTTCGCCTCCAGCTCGACTGGCCGGACCTCGCCTCGTACCCGGACTACGGACTCGTCCGCAAGCGCGAGGACTTCGACGAGCTGCTCGCCCGCCAGGCGCAGAAGGCCGGCGCCCGGCTGCACGAGCGCTGCAACGTCGGCGCCCCCATCCGTGACGAGCGCACCGGCCACATCATCGGCGTCGAGGCCAAGCTCGGCGAGGAGAAGACCCCGGTCACCTTCCACGCCCCGCTGGTCGTGGCCGCCGACGGCAACTCGACGCGGCTGTCCCTGCACATGGGCCTGCACCGCCGCGAGGACCGCCCGATGGGCGTCGCGGTCCGTACGTACTTCACCTCGCCCCGCCACGACGACGACTACCTCGAATCCTGGCTGGAACTCTGGGACAAGCGCGGCACCGAGGACCGGCTGCTGCCCGGCTACGGCTGGATCTTCGGCATGGGCGACGGCACGAGCAACGTCGGCCTCGGCATCCTCAACTCGTCGAAGGCCTTCCGGGAGCTGGACTGGCGCGAGGTCCTCAAGACGTGGTGCGCCTCCATGCCCGCCGACTGGGGCTACACCGAGGAGAACCAGGTCGGCCCCATCCGCGGCGCGGCCCTCCCGATGGCCTTCAACCGCCAGCCGCACTACACCAAGGGCCTGCTGCTCGTCGGCGACGCCGGCGGCCTCGTCAACCCGTTCAACGGCGAGGGCATCGCCTATGCGATGGAATCCGGCCAGATCGCCGCCGACGTCATCGTCCAGGCCAACGCCCGCCAGACCCCCGCCCAGCGCGAACTGGCGCTGCACAACTACCCGCGCATCCTGAAGGAGACGTACGGCGGTTACTACACGCTGGGCCGCGCCTTCGTGAAGCTCATCGGCAACCCGCGGGTCATGAAGGTCATCACCGAGCGAGGTCTCACCCACCCGGTCCTGATGCGCTTCACCCTCAAGATGCTCGCCAACCTCACGGACCCGACCGGCGGCGACGCGATGGACCGCATCATCAACGGCCTGAGCAAGGTAGCCCCGAACTCCTAGCTGTTCGGGAAGCCCCTGCCCTTGGGGTTGCCCTGGGGATCGGCGGCGTAGCGCGCGGGCGTGGTGCCCACGTGCCGTCGGAAGTGCCGGTTCAGGTGGGCTTGGTCGTAGAACCCCACCTCGGTGGCGACGTCGGCCGGGCGCCCGCCCGCGAGCAGCAGCCGCCGCGCCCGGTCGATGCGCAGCCCGGTCAGATAGACGTGCGGCGGCAGGCCGTACGTCTGCTTGAAGCAGCGGATCAGATGGGTGGGGTGCGAGCGCAGCAGCGTGCTCGCCTCGTGCAGGGCGATGCCCTCCGACACCCGGGCGTCCAGCAGTTCCCGCAGCGCCACCGCCAGCCGGGCCGCCTCGCGGCCGGGCCGGCGGGTGCGGGCGGCGGCCAGATGGACGTTGAGCCGCTCCCGCACGAAGGCCAGCCGGGACTCGCCCTCGAAGACGTCGGGAGCGTCCCCCGCGGCTCCTGCGTGCCCTGCGTCTCCGAGAGCGTCGTGCAGCTGTCCGATGCGGTGGCGCAGCAGCCCGTCGATGAGCACCGGGCGGTCGACGGCCGTCCCCGTCAGGTTCTCGGGCAGCACGCTCCGGTCGAGGTACAGCACCCGCTTGCGGAATCCGGCGGGAGTCGCCGTCCGGCCGTCGTGGAAGACCCCGGGCGGCAGCAGCAGCGCCGCGGTGTCGGTTCCGGAGACGCCGTGCCGGTGCCGGTCGAGGCCGAAGTCCACCGACCCGTCGTCGACGATCATCAGCGTCCACGTGTCATGTGTGTGCGCGGGATAGGCGTGGTCCAGGAAGTGCGCGTGGAAGACCTCGGCGATGCCCGGAACCGCCGGCCGCCAAGCGGTGATGCGTGAGTCCGTCCGCTCTCCGCCCATGCGAGGAACGTACAAGACCGGCGGGCGCGCGCCGGGACACGCTCAGGGGGACCAGTCGGCCGGACGGGTCGGCCGGACCGGTCAGCCGCATCAGGAAGGGTTTTCTCATGACCACCCCGATACCCGTTGTTGTGCCCGCCGTGGTGAACATCTCCGACGCGCTCGCCCGGTTCAGCGACCACTGGGCGCAGCGGAAGATCGCCGGCATCAACGACTACGAGGTCAAGATCGCCAAGCTGCACGGGGAGTTCGTCTGGCACACCCACGAGGACACCGACGAGTTCATGCTCGTCATCAGCGGCCGGCTCACGGTCCGGTTCCGCGAGGGTGACCGCATCCTCGCCCCGGGCGAGTTCGTCGTGGTCCCGCGCGGGGTGGAGCACTGCACGGCCGCGGAGGAGGAGACGTCCATCCTGCTGCTGGAGCCCGCCGGGGTCGTCAACACCGGCGACGCGGGGGGAGAGCTGACGAACGCCGTTCGCGAGCTGGAGCCGAGCTGAAACGACGCCTGAAGGCCGACGCGCGCCGGGAGGCGGGTTCCGCCGCCCCGGCGCGTACGTCAGTCATGCCAGGTCAGGCGCCGACGACTCCGGAGTCGGAGATGGTGACCTTGGCGGAGGTCTTACCGCTCCGCGAGCCGAAGCCCTCGATCTTCGTGACCAGGTCCTGGCTGGCCTGGTCGGCGACCTCGCCGAAGACGACGTGCTTGCCGTCCAGGTGCGGCGTGGCCACGGTGGTGATGAAGAACTGCGAGCCGTTGGTGTTCGGCCCGGCGTTCGCCATCGACAGCAGACCCGGCTTGGAGTGCTTGCGGGTGAAGTTCTCGTCGGCGAACTTCGCACCGTAGATGCTCTTGCCGCCCGTGCCGTCACCGCGGGTGAAGTCGCCGCCCTGGAGCATGAAGCCCGGGATGACGCGGTGGAACGAGGACCCCTTGTAGCCGAAGCCCTGCTCGCCGGTGGCCAGCGCGCGGAAGTTCTCCGCGGTCTTGGGAGCCACGTCGTCGTACAGGTTGAAGGTGATGCGCCCGGCGGGGGCGTCGTCGATGGTGATGTCGAAGTACACGCTGATCGTCATGCCCCCATCCTGACACCCCGAGCCGCCACCGGCCGATTCCTGGGGGTCCGGCCCGCCCGTCGACCGCTCTGACCTGGCCTTTCACAGTTCGAACCAGACGGCCTTCCCCGGCCCCGCCCCGGCCGGCCGCACCCCCCAGTCGGTGGCACAGTCCCCGATGAGCGCCAGCCCCCGCCCCGACTCGTCACCCCCTTCGGCCGCCCGCCCGGCGGGCAGGCCGGGCGCGAAGTCGTGCACGAGGACGCGCAGGGTTGCGCAGGAGTCGGGGGCAGCGGGGCTGGGGCCGGGATTGGTGCCGTGGGTGGTGGCGGGGTCGGTGACGGCTCCGGTTCCGGTGACGGCTCCGGTGTCGGTCGGGGTGCGGCGACCGGTCCACTCGGCCGAAAGCGTCACCGGTATCGAACAGCCGCTGCTGTGGCACGCGTTGACCGCGTTCGTCACCGCCTCGGACGTCAACAGCAGCGCCGTATCAGTGAGATCGTCCCGCCGCGCACTCCGCAGGAGTGCGCGAACGGCTTCACGAGCGGACCGCACCCAGACGGGGTCGGGCGGGAAGACTAGGGAGAAGTCGGGTCCTGGCATGACGTGATGCCTCCGGGTGTCCGGTTGCCCTCAATGTATTGACGCAGGGTCAATTCACCCTGGAGAAGCGGTACTTCCATTTCGCAAGGGGTGGGCTGGTCATTCTTGACGGTAGAGAGCACACGGGTTTGTACATGCAACCCGAACAGAAGAAATGCCCCTAATGAGTGGACCGCCCCAGGCTGGGCCGGGCAGACTGCGCATGATCCAGGGGAGGTGGCTCCGATGGGGCTCCGTGCGAATCCGACACAGCGGCAACGGCGCTTGGGGGCCGAACTGCGCAGACTCCGCGAGTCGAGCGGCATGTCCGCCGCCGAGGCCGGATCCTTCGCCGACCTGGGCCAAGCCCACATGAGTCACATCGAGACGGGCCGCACGGCCATCCCCGAGGCCAAGCTGCGCGCTTTGACTACCGCCTACGGTTGCATGGACGAACCGTTGGTGGACGCACTGGTGGCGATGGGGCAGGCGTCGGGGAAGGGGTGGTGGCTGGATTTCCGGGAGTCCCTCGACGCGTCAGCCATCGATCTGGCCGAGCTGGAAGCGACAGCCTCCGCCCACCGGACCTTCCAGTGGGTCTATGTGCCGGGTCTGCTGCAGACGCCGGAGTACATGTACGCGCTGATGCGAGCGGGCGAACCCGACGCCAGCCCTGCCGAGCTGGACCGGGGTGTCGAGTTCCGGCAGCGGCGGCAGGCTGTACTCGTGGGCGACTCGCCACCGATCTATCACGCGGTGATCCACGAGGCCGCGCTGCTCATGCAGTTCGTCGGTGCGGAAGTCATGCGGCGGCAGATCGAGCATCTCGTCGAGATGGCCCGGCACCCGCATGTCCGGATCCAGATCCTCCCGTTCGCCGCACCGGCGTATCCGGCCAGGTTCGGCACGCCCTTCGTCTTCTTCGAGTCGTCCGTCCCCGCACTGGGCACGGTCTATGTCGAGCACCCGGTCTCTTCGCCGTTCCTGGCGGACCAGGAGCACCTGACCCAGTTCGCCGAGGCCCTCGACCGGCTGGGTACGGTGGCGCTGCCCCCGCTCGAACCTCAGCCCGAGTCGAAGTTCTACGCAAAGAAGGACTCGCTGGGACTGGTCCAGCATCTGCTGTACATCCTGTGAAGGAAACACCATGACGGAACTCGCCTGGCAGAAGTCCACTTTCAGCGGGGGAGGGACGTCGGGCGAGTGCGTAGAGGTGGCAGGGACCACCGGCCGCATTCACCTCCGTGAAAGCGACCGCCCCCGCGAGGTCCTCACCACAACCCCCGCTCACTGGGCGGCGTTCCTCCGCGCGATCAAGGCCGACGAGGCCGGTCGGTCGTAGCCGGCGCGGGTGGGCGCGGGGTTCGGGTCAGAGCGATGCGGAGTGGTTCTTCTGCGGCGCTGCGCACCTTGACCGGGCGGAGGGGAGGCCCCGGCGCTGCGCGCCTGCCAACGAAGCGGTCCGCTGCGCGGCCCGGTGAGGTGGAGGGAGTCCGGTCCGCTGCGCTCCCCTCGCGGGGTGGGGGGTCGGATACGGTCGGTGAGGCGGCGCGACTTCGGGACGGGGCGCGAGCTCCAGCCCGGCGGGCAGCGGGATGACGATCGAGCCTCGGCTCTCGAACCTGTGTGGCCGGACCCCCGCCATATTGAGTTTTGGCCGACCTTAGTGATCCCCACCCACCAAAGGACCGCCCCTCAGGCCCCGTAGAGCATCCCCCGTCACACCCACCCCACTTCGGCGCGAGGAAGGCGGGCCAAACGTCTGCCCCTCTTCGGGCGCACCACCCGCAGAGCCCCGCCGGGTCAAACCCGCCCCCACCCCGCGAGGGGAGCGCAGCGGACCGGACTCCCTCCACCTCACCGGGCCGCGCAGCGGACCGCTTCGTTGGCAGGCGCGCAGCGCCGGGGCCTCCCCTCCGCCCGGTCAAGGTGCGCAGCGCCGCAGAAGAACCACCCCGCATCGCTCTGACCTCAGCCCCGAACGCCCCGCACCCCGCATCGCTCTGACCCCAGCCCCGAACGCCCCGCACTCCGGAGCGGCCGGAGCGGCCGACCCAGCCGACCCGGCCGACCCGGCCGGTCATGAGGCCCATACGGAAGGGCCGCCGGCCCGAGCGGGGGA
Source organism: Streptomyces sp. SID13666 (assembly GCF_010548325.1). Taxonomy (NCBI): domain Bacteria; kingdom Bacillati; phylum Actinomycetota; class Actinomycetes; order Kitasatosporales; family Streptomycetaceae; genus Streptomyces; species Streptomyces sp. SID13666. Next base: position 108,331 of record NZ_JAAGLX010000018.1, read on the forward strand.
CGGCGGCCCTACGTGGGGGGAAGCGGGGGAGCTGGGGGTTGGACGTCAGACCACGCGGGTGGCGAAGTCCGGCATGGACCAGCTCATGTCGTGGACGCCGATGCCCGTGCTCGGGTTGGCGGCGTCGAGGTACTGGTCGCCGCCGATGTAGACGCCGACGTGGTACGCGCTGCCCTGGCCGCCCCAGAAGACCAGGTCGCCGACCTGGAGGGAGCTGATGGAGACCGGGGTGCCGGTGTTCGACTGCTCCTGGGAGGTGCGGGGGAGGTCCACGCCGATCGTCCTGAACGCCGCCTGGACCAGGCCCGAGCAGTCGTACGAGGACGGGCCGGTGCCGCCCATGACGTAGGCCTTGCCGACCTGGGCCTGCAGGAAGCTGATGACGCTCGCGATGCTGCCGCTCGCCTTGGAGGCGGTGGAGGACACCTTCGAGGACGAGGAGCTGGACGAGGACGACACCGAAAGCTTGGTGCGCTCCGAGGAGCGGGACGCGGCCTGGGTGGCGGCCTCGCGCTCGTCCGCGGCCTTGGCGGCGGCAGCCTTGGCGTCGGCGGCCTTCTTCAGCTCGGCCCGCTTCGTCGCGGCTGCGGCCTTCCTGGCCGCGGCGGCAGCGGCGTCCTCGGCGGCCTGCAGCTTCAGCTGGACGACCGTCTGGTCGATGGCTGCGGCGGCCTGCGCGGCGGAGGCGGTGGTGCTCAGTGCGGGCGTCTGCTCGGCGGTCGTCGCGGTTCCGACCGGAGCGGGCGTGTGGTTCGAGTGGTCGGCCATGGCCGGAGCGGCCGCACCACTGAGGGCGAGCGCACTGACGACGCCGCCGACGATTCCGGCCCGGCGGACCCAGTTCGGGTTACCGGGAGCGGCGTGCCGTCGGCGGCGTATATGCGATTCGGATTTGGTGGTCCGGTTCAGGTTTGGGGACATGGAGTCCTGGCTATCAGGATGCGCCGGTTCCGTTCAACAAAGGTGGGATGCGACACAGTTGTCGTGTGCACGGCCGAATGTCCTTATTTGGATCTTGCTCACCCGGACCATATGTCCGACTCGTTCCCGAGCCGCCGCGGAGCGCTCGTGAGTGGGTTCACGTGCGTCAGCGGGACCTTCGTCCCGTTCACCCCTAAGGGGGCGGCCGTCGCTATCACGCCATTCGGTCCAGGGCGAATTTGCGTCTCGCGAGGGGCCCTTGATAATGCGCGCGCCGCTGTGACCAGGGGTAACGTAGATGAATGTGACGTCAAGTGATTGTTTGTGCCGCATGCGGTGCAAGATCACCGCTCATCAGCCTTCATGATCATTCGTCAGGTGGTGGAGATCACAAAGCCGTTGGCCCACCCCGTGTCGCAGATCACAGACCGCCGGGCATAAGATGCAGGCGGCTTGGGCTTGTGAACTGCCTCACATAGACGCGATCTTCACATGAACGCGATCTTCGTGAGGTGGACACGACCCGAGCGCATGGTCCCTCCCCCGGCGGGGGGACCCCCACGCAGTCATCGGCGACTGGAAGGAGCGGGGGACGATGAACGCCTATGCGCCCATCCTCGTGTTGGGCGGCCTCGGGGCCGGCTTCGCGATCTTCTCCGTGATCACGGCCTCGATCGTCGGACCAAAACGGTATAACCGGGCCAAACTGGAAGCATATGAGTGCGGCATCGAGCCCACTCCGCAGCCCATCGGCGGCGGGCGCTTCCCCATCAAGTACTACCTGACGGCGATGCTCTTCATCGTCTTCGACATCGAGATCGTCTTCCTCTATCCCTGGGCCGTCACGTTCGACTCCCTGGGGATTTTCGGGCTCGTGGAGATGCTCCTCTTCGTGCTCACCGTCTTCGTCGCCTACGCATACGTGTGGCGGCGCGGCGGCCTGGAATGGGACTAGGGGACAAGGGGCCAACGCATGGGTATCGAAGAAAAACTGCCGAGTGGATTTCTGCTGACCACGGTGGAGTCCGCCGCGGGCTGGGTGCGTAAGGCGTCGGTCTTCCCGGCCACCTTCGGCCTGGCCTGCTGTGCCATCGAGATGATGACGACCGGGGCCGGGCGCTACGACCTGGCCCGTTTCGGTATGGAGGTCTTCCGCGGCTCGCCGCGGCAGGCGGACCTGATGATCGTGGCCGGCCGGGTCAGCCAGAAGATGGCGCCGGTGCTGCGGCAGGTCTATGACCAGATGCCGAATCCCAAGTGGGTCATCTCCATGGGGGTCTGCGCTTCTTCGGGTGGAATGTTCAACAATTACGCCATTGTGCAGGGTGTTGACCACATTGTCCCCGTTGATATCTATTTGCCCGGCTGTCCGCCCCGGCCCGAGATGCTCATGGACGCCATCCTCAAGCTCCACCAGAAGATCCAGGGCGAGAAGCTCGGCGTGAACCGTGAGGAGGCGGCCCGCGAAGCGGAGTCCGCCGCACTCAACGCGCTCCCGCTGATCGAGATGAAGGGGCTGCTGCGGTGACAGACGCCAACGGCACCAACCCCGACCGCGACCTGCAGACCGACAACCTCCCCGGCCAGCGCGACGACGCCGGCGAGGTCATCGGTCACCGCAAGGGCATGTTCGGTGCCAACAACGGTGGCGACACCTCCGGCTACGGCGGCCTCGTCAGGACCGTCCGGCTGCCAGGCCCGGCCCACCGCCCCTACGGCGGCTGGTTCGACGAGGTGGCCGACGAGCTGGAGGGCGCGCTGGAGGAGCAGGGACTGCTCCCCTCCAACGCGATCGACCGGACCGTCATCGACCGTGACGAGCTGACCTTCCACATCGCCCGCGAGCACCTCGTGCAGGTCGCCAAGACCTGCCGCGACGATCCGGCGCTGCGCTTCGAGCTCTGTACGGGCGTGAGCGGGGTGAACTACCCCGAGGACAAGGGCCGTGAGCTGCACGCCGTCTACCACTTGCGTTCGATCACGCACAACCGGCTGATCCGGCTGGAGGTGAGCGCCCCCGACAGCGACCCGCACATCCCGTCGATCGTCCCGGTGTACCCGACGAACGACTGGCACGAGCGTGAGGCGTACGACTTCTTCGGCATCGTCTTCGACGGCCACCCGGCCCTCACACGGATCATGATGCCGGACGACTGGCCCGGCCACCCGCAGCGCAAGGACTACCCGCTCGGCGGCATCCCCGTCGAGTACAAGGGCGCCCAGATCCCGGCTCCCGACCAGCGGAGGTCGTACTCCTGATGAGCACTCACCACGCACCCGCTCAGGCGGAAGAACGCGACACCACCGAAGGCCGGGTCTTCACCGTCACCGGTGGCGACTGGGACGAGCTGGCCGAGACCGTCGGCAGGTCCGACGACGAGCGCATCATCGTCAACATGGGGCCGCAGCACCCGTCCACCCACGGTGTGCTCCGGCTGATCCTGGAGATCGACGGCGAGACGGTCACCGAGGCCCGGTCGGGCATCGGCTACCTGCACACCGGCATCGAGAAGAACATGGAGTACCGGACGTGGACCCAGGGGTCCACGTTCGTGACGCGCATGGACTACCTCACGCCGTTCTTCAACGAGACGGCGTACTGCCTCGCGGTCGAGAAGCTGCTCGGCGTCACCGAGCAGGTGCCGGACCGGGCCAGCGTCATCCGCGTGCTGCTGATGGAGCTGAACCGGCTCTCCTCGCACCTGGTGTGCATCGCCACCGGCGGTATGGAGCTCGGCGCCACCACGATCATGATCTACGGGTTCCGCGACCGTGAACTGATCCTGGACGTCTTCGAGCTCATCACCGGGCTGCGGATGAACCACGCGTACATCCGGCCGGGCGGCCTCGCCCAGGACCTGCCGCCGGGCGCGGTGGACCAGATCCGCGAGCTCGTGAAGAAGATGCGCAAGAACCTTCCCGAGTACGACAAGCTCGCCACCGGCAACCCGATCTTCAAGGCCCGGATGGAAGAGGTCGGCTACCTGGACCTGGCCGGCTGCATGGCGCTCGGCGCCACCGGCCCGATCCTGCGCGCCGCCGGCCTGCCGCACGACCTGCGCAAGGCGCAGCCGTACTGCGGTTACGAGAACTACGACTTCGAGATCCCGACGGCGGACACCGCCGACTCCTACGGCCGCTTCCTGGTCCGCCTGGAGGAGATGCGGCAGTCGCTGCGCATCGTCGAGCAGGCACTGGACAAGCTGGCCCCAGGACCGGTGATGGTCGAGGACAAGAAGATCGCCTGGCCCGCGCAGCTCGCGCTCGGCCCGGACGGCCTCGGCAACTCCCTGGACCACATCAAGAAGATCATGGGCACCTCGATGGAGTCCCTGATCCACCACTTCAAGCTGGTGACCGAGGGCTTCCGGGTTCCGCCGGGCCAGGCGTACACCGCGGTGGAGTCGCCCAAGGGCGAGCTGGGCGTGCATGTCGTCAGCGACGGCGGCACCCGCCCCTTCCGGGTCCACTTCCGCGACCCGTCCTTCACCAACCTGCAGTCCATGGCGGCGATGTGCGAGGGCGGCCAGGTCGCCGACGTCATCGTGGCCGTGGCGTCCATCGACCCCGTGATGGGAGGCGTCGACCGATGACCGACGTGTCTTTGGGCATCCCGCAGATGCCCGCGCCCGACTATCCGGCCGATGTACGCGCCAGGCTGGAGGCGGACGCGAAGGAGATCATCGCCCGCTATCCCGGCAGCCGCAGCGCGCTCCTGCCGCTGCTGCACCTGACGCAGTCGGAGGACGGCTACGTCACCCGCACCGGCGTCCGGTTCTGCGCGGAGCAGCTCGACCTCACCACCGCCGAGGTCACCGCGGTCGCGACCTTCTACTCCATGTACCGGCGCAAGCCCAGTGGCGACTACCAGGTCGGGGTCTGCACCAACACGCTCTGCGCGGTGATGGGCGGCGACGCCATCTTCGACGAGCTGAAGGAGCACCTCGGGGTCGGCAACAACGAGACCACCGAGGACGGCAAGGTCACGCTGGAGCACATCGAGTGCAACGCGGCCTGCGACTTCGCCCCGGTGGTGATGGTGAACTGGGAGTTCTTCGACAACCAGACACCGGGCTCCGCCAAGCAGCTGGTCGACGACCTCATCGCCGGCCGCGAGGTGCGGCCGACCCGTGGCGCACCGCTGTGCACGTACAAGGAGACCGCCCGCATCCTCGCCGGCTTCCCCGACGAGCGCCCCGGCGCCGTCGAGGCCACCGGCGGAGCCGGCCCCGCGTCGCTCGCGGGACTGCGGCTGTCGCGCGGCGAGGCACTGCCCGGCCCGGGCGCCGGACAGCCGGCCCGCCGGTCGTCCGTACCGCCGCAGGGCGAGACGCCGGCCGCGCCGTCGGGCACCCCCGGGCAGCCCAGCCCCGCCGAGCACGCCAGCTCGCACGACGCACCGCAGGAGACCGCCGTGTCGGACCCCGCCAACCCGGCAGGACCTGAGAGCGAGGAGGGCAAATGATGACCGTGTCGCCCGAGAAGCTGCTCACCCCTGTTCTGTCGGCCTTCTGGGACGACCCGCAGTCGTGGACGCTCGACACCTACCGCCGTCACGAGGGCTACGAGGGCCTGCGCAAGGCCCTCGCGATGCCGCCGGACGACGTCATCGCGTATGTGAAGGACGCCGGACTGCGCGGCCGTGGCGGCGCCGGCTTCCCGACCGGTATGAAGTGGCAGTTCATCCCGCAGGGTGACGGCAAGCCGCACTACCTGGTCGTCAACGCCGACGAGTCGGAACCGGGTACCTGCAAGGACATCCCGCTGCTGTTCGCGAACCCGCACTCGCTCATCGAGGGCATGGTGATCGCCTGCCACGCGATCCGCTCCAACCACGCCTTCATCTATCTGCGCGGCGAGGTCGTCCCGGTGCTGCGCCGGCTGCACGAGGCGGTGCGCGAGGCGTACGAGGCCGGCTACCTCGGCAAGAACATCCAGGGCAGCGGCTTCGATCTGGAGCTGACCGTCCACGCCGGGGCCGGCGCGTACATCTGCGGCGAGGAGACGGCGCTGCTGGACTCGCTCGAAGGACGCCGCGGCCAGCCCCGGCTGCGCCCGCCGTTCCCGGCGGTCGAGGGCCTGTACGCCTGCCCGACCGTCGTCAACAACGTCGAGTCCATCGCCTCGGTGCCCGCGATCATGCAGCGCGGCAAGGACTGGTTCAAGTCGATGGGCAGCGAGAAGTCCCCGGGCTTCACGCTGTACTCGCTGTCCGGGCACGTCGTCAGCCCCGGCCAGTACGAGGCCCCGCTCGGCATCACGCTGCGCCAGCTGCTCGACATGAGCGGCGGTATCCGGCCGGGCCACCGGCTGAAGTTCTGGACCCCCGGCGGCTCGTCGACCCCGATGTTCACCGACGAGCACCTGGACGTACCGCTCGACTACGAGGGCGTGGGCGCCGCCGGCTCCATGCTCGGCACCAAGGCGCTGCAGTGCTTCGACGAGACGACGTGCGTGGTGCGGGCGGTGACGCGCTGGACGGAGTTCTACGCCCACGAGTCCTGCGGCAAGTGCACGCCGTGCCGTGAGGGCACGTACTGGCTGGTCCAGTTGCTGCGGGACATCGAGGCCGGCAAGGGCAAGCTGTCCGACCTCGACAAGCTCAACGACATCGCCGACAACATCAACGGCAAGTCCTTCTGTGCGCTCGGCGACGGCGCCGCCAGCCCGATCTTCTCCTCCCTCAAGTACTTCCGCGAGGAGTACGAGGAGCACATCGAACGCAAGGGCTGCCCCTTCGACCCGGCCGCCTCGACCGTATGGGCCGACGCCGGAACGTCTCACCTGGAGGTGAACGCATGACAGTCACCACGTCTGCCCCCTCCGGAGGGGGAGAGGCGGCGGTTCCGCCGGAGGATCTCGTCGCCGTCACGATCGACGGCGTCGCGCTCTCGGTCCCCAAGGGGACCCTGGTGATCCGTGCGGCGGAGCTGCTGGGCATCGAGATCCCGCGGTTCTGCGACCACCCGCTCCTCGACCCGGCCGGCGCCTGCCGGCAGTGCATCGTCGAGGTCGAGGGCCAGCGCAAGCCGATGGCGTCCTGCACGATCACGTGCACCGACGGCATGGTCGTCAAGACCCATCTCACCTCGCCGGTCGCCGAGAAGGCGCAGCGCGGGGTGATGGAGCTGCTGCTCATCAACCACCCACTGGACTGCCCGGTCTGCGACAAGGGCGGCGAGTGCCCGCTGCAGAACCAGGCGATGAGCACCGGCCAGGCGGACACCCGCTTCGAGGGCAAGAAGCGCACGTACGAGAAGCCGGTGCCGATCTCCACGCAGGTGCTGCTGGACCGGGAGCGCTGTGTGCTGTGCGCGCGCTGCACCCGGTTCTCGGAGCAGATCGCGGGCGACCCGTTCATCGAGCTCATCGAGCGCGGCGCCCTCCAGCAGGTCGGAATCGGCGACGGCGACCCGTTCGCCTCGTACTTCTCCGGCAACACCATCCAGATCTGCCCGGTGGGCGCGCTGACCTCGGCGGCGTACCGCTTCCGGTCCCGGCCGTTCGACCTGGTGTCGTCGCCGTCGGTCTGCGAGCACTGCGCGGGCGGCTGCGCGACGCGCACCGACCACCGGCGCGGCAAGGTCATGCGGCGGCTGGCCGCCGACGACCCCCAGGTCAACGAGGAATGGGTGTGCGACAAGGGGCGCTTCGGCTTCCGCTACGCACAGCGCCCCGACCGCCTCAAGCACCCGCTGCTCCGTAACAAGGAGACCGGTGAGCTGGAGCCGGCGAGCTGGCCCGAGGCACTGGCGGCCGCGGCCGCCGGGATCGCGGCGGCCGGCGGCCGCACCGCGGTACTGGCCGGCGGCCGGCTGACCGTCGAGGACGCCTACGCCTACGCCAAGTTCGCGCGGGTCGCCCTCGACACCAACGACGTCGACTTCCGGGCCCGGGTGCACAGCGCCGAGGAGGCCGACTTCCTGGCCTCGCAGGTGGCGGGACGCGGCCGGGACCTGGACGGCGACGGCATCACGTACACGACGCTGGAGAAGGCGCCGGCCGTCCTGCTCGTCGGTCTCGAGGCCGAGGAGGAGGCTCCGGGGATCTTCCTCCGGCTTCGCAAAGCGAACCAGAAGCGGCGCCAGCGGACCTTCGCACTGGCGCCGTTCGCGACCCGTGGCCTGACGAAGGCGGGCGGCACGCTGCTGCCCGCCGCACCCGGCACCGAGCCCGAGTGGCTGGACGCGCTCGCCGGCGGGGTCGGTCTCGACGAGGCGGGCGAGAAGGCCGCCGAGGCGCTGCGTGCCGAAGGGTCGGTGATCCTGGTCGGCGAACGGCTGGCCGCCGTACCCGGCGCGCTGACCGCGGCGATCCGCTTCGCCACGGCGAGCGGCGCGAAGCTCGCGTGGATCCCGCGCCGCGCGGGTGAGCGCGGAGCGGTCGAGGCGGGCGCGCTGCCGGGGCTGCTGCCCGGTGGCCGGCTGGTCACCGACCCGCGGGCCCGCGACGAGGTCGCCCGGGTCTGGGGACTGGCCGAACTCCCGCACCGCTTCGGGCGCGACACCGGCCAGATCGTCGAGGCCGCCCTGAGCGGCGAGCTGGCGGCGCTGGTCGTCGGCGGCGTCGAGGTCGCGGACCTGCCGGACCCGGCCCGCGCCCGGCTCGCGCTGGACGCGGTCGGCTTCGTCGTCAGCCTGGAACTGCGGCCCTCCGAGGTCACCGACCGGGCGGATGTCGTCCTGCCGGTGGCCGCGGTCGCCGAGAAGGCCGGCACCTTCCTCAACTGGGAGGGCAGGGCTCGGCTGTTCGACGCGGCCATCAAGCCGGACCAGGTCGTCAACCGGCACCAGCTGCCGGACGCCCGGGTCCTGACGATGCTCGCCGACGCGCTCGGCGTCAGCCTCGGACTGGGCGACGTCCGCGCCGCCCGCACCGAACTGAACCGGCTCTCCCCCTGGGACGGGCCGCACGCCTCCCAGCCGCTGGAGACGTCCCGGACGCTGCCCGTGCCCGCCGCGGGCGAGGCGGTGCTCGCCGGGCACCGGCTGCTGCTCGACCAGGGCAAGCTCCAGGAGGGCGACGACGCGCTGGCCGGCACCCGGCACGAGGCGGTGGTGCGGCTGTCGGCCGCGACCGCCGCGGAGGCCGGGCTCGCCAACGGCGACCTCACCGAGGTCTCCGGGCCCGCCGGTTCGGTACGGCTGCCGCTGCGCATCACTCCGATGCCCGACCGGGTGGTGTGGCTGCCGCTGAACTCCACGGGCGGGGGCGTCGCCAGCGATACCGGCGCGCTGCCCGGCCAGGTCGTCAAGGTCGGCGCCGCTGCCACGGAGGTGGCCCAGTGAACAACCTCTCCGCCGAAGATCTGTCGATGTTCGGCACCGATCCGTGGTGGCTGATCCTCCTCAAGGCGGTCTTCTGCTTCGCCTTCGCCATGCTGACCGTGCTGTTCTCGATCGTCTGGGAGCGCAAGGTCGTGGCGTGGATGCAGCTGCGCATCGGCCCCAACCGGCACGGCCCGTGGGGCATGCTCCAGTCGCTCGCCGACGGCATCAAGCTGATGCTGAAGGAAGACATCATCGTCAAGCGCGCGGACAAGGTGGTGTACATCCTCGCGCCGATCGTCGCGGCGATCCCCGCCTTCATGTCCTTCGCGGTGATCCCCTTCGGCCCGGCCGACAACGAGGTGTCGATCTTCGGCACCCGCACCGCGCTGCAGCTCACCGATCTCCCGATCGGCGTCCTGTACATCCTGGCCACCGCGTCCGTCGGCATCTACGGCATCGTGCTCGCGGGCTGGTCCTCCGGCTCGACGTACCCGCTGCTCGGCGGATTGCGCGCCTCGGCCCAGATGATCTCCTACGAGATCGCGATGGGGCTGTCCTTCGCGGCGGTCTTCCTCTACTCCGGGTCGATGTCCACCTCGGCGATCGTCGAGGCGCAGCACGACCGCTGGTTCGCGGTGCTGCTGCCGGTCTCGCTGCTGATCTACATCGTGGCGATGGTCGGTGAGACCAACCGCGCCCCGTTCGACATGCCGGAGTCCGAGGGCGACCTGGTCGGCGGCTTCAACACCGAGTACTCGTCGATCAAGTTCGCGCTCTTCATGCTCGCCGAGTACGTGAACATGGTGACGGTCTCGGCGGTGGCGACCACCCTCTTCCTGGGCGGCTGGCGGGCCCCGTGGCCGATCAGCACCTTCTGGGAGGGCGCGAACCACGGCTGGTGGCCGATGCTCTGGTTCACGATCAAGGTCCAGCTGCTGCTGTTCTTCTTCATCTGGCTGCGCGGCACGCTGCCGCGGGTGCGTTACGACCAGTTCATGAAGCTGGGCTGGAAGGTCCTCATCCCGGTCTCGATGGTCTGGCTGATGCTGGTCGCGACCGTCCGGGCGATGCGGAACGAGAACTACGGCCTGCGCGACATCGTGCTGTACGTCGGCGGGGCCGTCGTCGGCCTGCTGCTGATCTCCCTCGTGGTCGATGTGTTCCGCGACCGCGGGCGGAAGAAGGACGAGGCGGAAGCCGCCGCGGCACCGCCGGAACCGTTCGATCCGATGGCGGGCGGCTTCCCCGTACCGCCGTTGCCGGGGCAGACGCTGCCACCGGTGCCGCGCCGTCGCAGCCGCAGCCTTGGCGAGCCGCAGCTCGTCGGTGCCCCGGACGCCCCGGACAATGACAAGGAGGCCGACGATGCCTGAGTTCCTGGGCCCGGTCGCGGGCTTCGGCGTGACCTTCAAGGCCATGTTCAAGAAGCGGCTGACCGAGCAGTACCCCGAGGAGAAGAAGCCGACCGCGCCGCGCTTCCACGGCCGGCACCAGCTCAACCGGCACCCGGACGGGCTGGAGAAGTGCGTCGGCTGCGAACTGTGCGCCTGGGCCTGCCCGGCCGACGCGATCTACGTGGAGGGCGCGGACAACACCGAGGAGGAGCGCTACTCCCCGGGTGAGCGCTACGGCCGCGTCTACCAGATCAACTACGCCCGCTGCATCCTGTGCGGGCTGTGCATCGAGGCGTGCCCCACCCGGGCGCTGACGATGACCAACGAGTACGAACTCGCCGACAGCAGCCGTGAGTCGCTGATCTTCACCAAGGAGCAGCTGCTCGCCGGCCTGGAGGAGGGCATGGTCGAGGCACCGCACTCGATCTTCCCCGGCACCGACGAGCAGGACTACTACCGGGGACTGGTCAGTGAGGCCGCGCCCGGCACCGTCACCCAGGAGCGCACTCCTGCGGAGAAGGAGGTGGAGGCGTGAGCACGTTCGCCGCCGCCGCTTCCACCACCTCGACGGGTGAGGCGTTCCAGTTCTGGGTGCTCGCCGTCGTCGCCGTGCTGGGTGCGCTGGGCACCGTACTGAGCAAGAAGACGGTGCACAGCGCGCTCTGTCTGGCCGGGACCATGATCATCCTGGCTGTCTTCTACCTGGCGCAGGGCGCGTACTTCCTCGGGGTCGTCCAGATCGTCGTCTACACCGGCGCGATCATGATGCTCTTCCTCTTCGTCGTCATGCTGGTCGGCATCACCGCCGCCGACTCGCTGAAGGAGACGCTGAAGGGCCAGCGCTGGCTGGCCGCGGGATGCGGTCTCGGCTTCGGGATCCTGCTGATCGCGGGCATCGGCAACGCCTCGCTCGACACCTTCGCCGGCCTCGGCCAGGCGAACGCGGGCGGCAACGTCGAGGGCCTGGCGCGGCTCATCTTCACCAAGTACGTCTGGGCCTTCGAGATCACCGGCGCGCTGCTGATCACGGCGGTCGTCGGCGCGATGGTGCTGACGCACCGCGAGCGGACCGAGGAGCGCAGCACGCAGCGCGAGTTGTCGATCGCGCGGGTCCGCGCGGGCACCCAGGTGCCGCCGCTGCCCGCCCCCGGCGTCTACGCCCGGCACAACGCGGTGGACGTCCCCGGCCTGCTGCCGGACGGCACCACCTCGGACCTGTCGGTCAGCGCCACGCTGCGGGACCGAGGCCAGATCCGTGATGTGTCGAACGAGGCCCTGGCCGATCTCGCCGAGCTGGAACAGCGCTCGGAGAGCTGGCTGGAACGGTCCGCGCCCGAGGTCACAGCGCCAGAGGAGGCGAGCAAGTGAATCCGGTCAACTACCTGTACCTGGCCGCGCTGCTGTTCACCATCGGCGCCGCCGGGGTGCTGATCCGGCGCAACGCGATCATCGTCTTCATGTGCGTCGAGCTGATGCTGAACGCCTGCAACCTGGCGTTCGTCACCTTCTCCCGGATGCACGGCAACCTCGACGGCCAGATCATCGCCTTCTTCACGATGGTGGTCGCCGCCGCCGAGGTCGTGGTCGGGCTCGCGATCATCGTGACGATGTTCCGCTCCCGGCACTCGGCCTCGGTCGACGACGCCAATCTGATGAAGCTGTAAGGGGTAGCGACAGTGGAGAACCTCATCGGATTGCTCGTCGCGGTACCGCTGCTCGGCGCGGCGATCCTGCTGACCGGCGGCCGCCGGCTGGACCGTATCGGCCACTGGCTCGGCACGATCCTCGCGGCGGTGTCCTTCGGTGTCGGCGCCGTGCTCTTCTTCGACATGCTCGGCAAGAGCGGCGAAGACCGCGCGATGTACTCGCACGTGTTCAGCTGGGTGCCGGTCGGCGGCTTCCAGGCCGACATCGGCTTCCAGCTCGACCAGTTGTCGATGACCTTCGTGCTGTTGATCAGCGGTGTGGGCACGTTGATCCACATCTACTCGATCGGGTACATGGAGCACGACGAGCGGCGCCGCCGCTTCTTCGGCTATCTCAACCTGTTCGTGGCGGCGATGCTGCTGCTGGTCATCGCCGACAACTACTTCCTGCTGTACGTCGGCTGGGAGGGCGTCGGCCTCGCCTCGTACCTGCTGATCGGCTTCTGGCAGCACAAGCCGAGCGCGGCCACGGCGGCGAAGAAGGCGTTCCTCGTCAACCGTGTCGGTGACGTCGGTCTGTCCATCGCGATCATGCTGATGTTCACGACCTTCGGAACGTTCAGCTTCCAGCCGGTGCTGGCGCACGCGGGCGACGCGAGCGAGGGCAAGCTGACAGCCATCGGCCTGATGCTGCTGCTCGCCGCGTGCGGCAAGTCCGCCCAGGTGCCGCTGCAGTCCTGGCTCGGCGACGCGATGGAGGGCCCGACCCCGGTCTCGGCCCTCATCCACGCGGCGACGATGGTGACGGCGGGCGTGTACCTGATCACCCGGTCCGGCGCGATCTTCAACGGCGCCCCGGACGCGCAGCTGGCGGTGGTCACGGTTGGCGCGGTCACGCTGCTGTTCGGTGCGATCGTCGGTTGCGCCAAGGACGACATCAAGAAGGCCCTGGCGGGCTCGACGATGTCGCAGATCGGCTACATGATCATGGCGGCCGGGCTCGGCCCGATCGGCTACGTCTTCGCGATCATGCACCTGGTCACCCACGGCTTCTTCAAGGCCGGACTCTTCCTCGGCGCCGGTTCGGTCATGCACGGCATGAACGACGAGGTCGACATGCGGAAGTACGGGGGCCTGCGGAAGTACATGCCGGTCACGTTCGTCACGTTCGGCCTCGGCTACCTGGCGATCATCGGCTTCCCCGGCCTGTCCGGGTTCTTCTCCAAGGACAAGATCATCGAGGCGGCCTTCGCCAAGGGCGGCACCGAGGGCTGGATCCTCGGCGGCGCGGCCCTGCTGGGCGCCGCGATCACCGCGTTCTACATGACGCGCGTGATGCTGATGACGTTCTTCGGCGAGAAGCGCTGGGAGGCCGACGCGGAAGGCCACGAGCCGCACCCGCACGAGTCGCCCAAGTCGATGACCATCCCGATGATCGTGCTGGCCTTCGGCTCGGTCTTCGCGGGCGGGCTGTTCAGTCTGAACAGCTCCTTCCTGAAGTGGCTGGAGCCGGTCACCGGACACGAGGAGGGGCACTCGCCCCTCAGCGCCACGACGGTGACGGCCGGCACGATGGTCGTGCTGGTCATCGGGGTCGCGCTGGCCTGGCTGATGTACGGGCGCAGGGCCGTACCGGCCGTCGCTCCGCGCGGCTCGCTGCTGACCCGCGCCGCCCGGCGCGATCTGCTCCAGGACGACTTCAACCACGTCGTGCTGGTCCGGGGCGGCGAACACCTCACCCGCAGCCTGGTCTACCTGGACCACTCCCTGGTGGACGGTGCGGTCAACGGCACCGCCGCCGGGGTCGGCGGCCTCTCCGGCCGCATGCGCAAGCTGCAGAACGGCTACGTCCGCTCGTACGCGGTGTCGATGCTGGGTGGCACGGCGGTCCTGATCGCCGCGACTCTCCTGATGAGGGCGGTCTGATAACTCATGTCCTTTCCCCTCCTTACCGTCACGGCCGCCCTTCCGGCGGTCGGCGCGATCGCCACCGCCGCCGTACCGGCCGCGAAGCGCACCGTCGCCAAGTGGTCGGCGCTGGGCTTCTCGGTCGCGACGTTCGTACTGGCCATGATCGTCCTCGTCCGGTTCGAACCGGGCGGTGAGCGCTACCAGCTCACCGAGTCCCACGCGTGGATCAAGGACTTCGGGGTCCGCTACGAACTCGGCGTGGACGGCATCGGCGTCTCGCTGGTCGCGCTGACCGCGCTCCTGATCCCGTTCATCATCGCGGCGGGCTGGCACGACGCCGACCCCCTCGAAGACAAGAACCCCAACCGCCGCTGGCGGCCCACCCAGGGCTTCTTCGCCCTGATCCTGGCCGTCGAGGCGATGGTGGTGGTCTCGTTCGAGGCCACCGACGTCTTCCTCTTCTACATCTTCTTCGAAGCCATGCTCATCCCGATGTACTTCCTCATCGGCGGCTTCGGGGACCAGGCGCACGAGCACGGCGACGACGAGGCGGCCAAGCAGCGCTCGTACGCCGCCGTGAAGTTCCTGCTCTACAACCTGGTCGGCGGCCTCGTCATGCTGGCCGCCGTCATCGGGCTGTACGCGGCCAGTGCCGACCAGCTCGGGCACGGCACGTTCTCGCTCCAGGAGATCCTCCAGGCGCGCGCGGCCGGCAAGTTCGACCTGGCCTCCTCCACCGAGCGGTGGCTCTTCCTCGGCTTCTTCTTCGCCTTCGCGGTGAAGGCGCCGCTGTGGCCGCTGCACACCTGGCTGCCGAACGCGATGGGGGAGTCGACCGCGCCGGTCGCGGTGCTCATCACCGCGGTCGTCGACAAGGTCGGCACCTTCGCGATGCTGCGCTACTGCCTCCAGCTCTTCCCGGAGGCCAGCAAGTGGGCGACGCCGGTGATCCTGGTGCTCGCGGTGATCAGCATCATCTACGGTGCCCTGCTGGCCGTCGGCCAGCGCGACATCAAGCGGCTGATCGCCTACGCGTCCATCTCGCACTTCGGCTTCATCATCATGGGCATCTTCGCGATGACCACCCAGGGACAGAGCGGCGCCGCGCTCTACATGGTCAACCACGGGATCTCGACCGCCGCGCTGCTGCTGGTGGCCGGCTTCCTGATCAGCCGGCGCGGCTCGCGGCTCATCGCCGACTTCGGCGGTGTGCAGAAGGTGGCGCCGGTGCTCGCGGGCACCTTCCTGATCGGCGGACTGGCGACGCTGTCGCTGCCGGGGCTCGCCCCGTTCGTCTCCGAGTTCCTGGTGCTCGTCGGCACGTTCAGCCGCTACCCGGCGCTCGGCATCATCGCGACCGTCGGCATCGTGCTCGCCGCGCTCTACGTCCTCGTCCTGTACCAGCGGACGATGACCGGGCCGGTGAAGGCGGGCGTCGAGGGGATGAAGGACCTCAAGGTCCGTGAGATCGCCGTGGTGGCTCCGCTGATCGCGCTGCTGCTCTTCCTCGGCGTGTACCCGAAGCCGCTCACGGACATCGTCAATCCGGCGGTCGGCCAGACGCTCTCCGACGTGCACAAGACCGACCCCAAGCCCGCGCTGGAGGCGACCAAGTGAGCGGAACAGCCGTCCACAGCCTGTGGACAATGGCGGCCCCCGCCGCAGACAAGATCCCCGCCCCGAAGATCGAGTACACCCAGCTGTCGCCGGTCCTGATCGTCTTCGGGGCAGCCGTCGTCGGGATCCTCGTCGAGGCGTTCCTGCCCCGTAAGTCCCGCTACCTGGGACAGATCGCGGTCAGCGTCATCGGCCTCGCCGCCGCCTTCGCCGCCGTGGTGGCGCTGGCGGCCAGGGGCTACGGCACCACCAAGGCGCATGTCGCGGCCATGGGAGCGGTCGCCGTCGACGGCCCCGCGCTCTTCCTGCAGGGCACGATCCTGCTGGTGGGGCTGGTCGCGGTGTTCACCTTCGCGGAACGCCGGCTCGACCCGAAGGCGCACGGCCGCAAGGTCGACTCCTTCGCCGCCCAGGGCTCCGCCGTGCCCGGCGGCGACGCCGAGAAGGCCGCGGTCAAGGCCGGGTTCACCACCACCGAGGTCTTCCCGCTGCTGCTCTTCGCGGTCGGTGGCATGCTGATCTTCCCGGCCGCGTCCGACCTGCTGACGCTCTTCGTCGCGCTCGAGGTCTTCTCGCTGCCGCTGTACCTGCTCTGCGCGCTGGCCCGCCGCCGGCGCTTCATGTCGCAGGAAGCCGCGATGAAGTACTTCCTGCTGGGAGCCTTCTCGTCGGCCTTCCTGCTGTTCGGCATCGCGCTGCTCTACGGCTACGCGGGCACCGTCTCGTACTCCGGCATCGCCGCCGTCGTCGACGGCACCGCCAAGATGACCCCGGCGCTCGCCGCCACCACCGGCAACGACGCGCTGCTGCTCATCGGCACCGCGATGGTCGCGATGGGGCTGCTGTTCAAGGTCGGCGCCGTGCCGTTCCACATGTGGACCCCGGACGTCTATCAGGGCGCCCCGACCCCGGTGACCGGCTTCATGGCCGCCGCCACCAAGGTCGCCGCCTTCGGCGCGCTGCTGCGGCTGCTGTACGTGGTCCTGCCGGGCATGCGCTGGGACTGGCGGCCGGTGATGTGGGGCGTCGCGATCCTGACGATGCTGGTCGGCGCGATCGTCGCCGTCACCCAGACCGATGTGAAGCGACTGCTGGCGTACTCGTCGATCGCGCACGCCGGGTTCATCCTCGCGGGTGTCATCGCCACCACGCCGGACGGCGTCTCGTCGGTGCTCTTCTACCTCGCGGCGTACTCCTTCGTGACGCTCGGCGCCTTCGCCGTCGTCACCCTGGTCCGCGACGCGGGCGGCGAAGCCACCCACCTGTCCCACTGGGCCGGCCTCGGCCGCCGCTCGCCGCTGGTCGCGGCGGTCTTCGCGGTGTTCCTGCTGGCCTTCGCGGGCATCCCGCTGACCTCCGGCTTCGCCGGAAAGTTCGCGGTCTTCAAGGCGGCGGCCCAGGGCGGCGCGATGCCGCTGGTCATCGTGGGTGTGCTCTCCTCGGCCATCGCCGCGTTCTTCTACATCCGCGTCATCGTGCTGATGTTCTTCAGCGAACCGAAGCCCGACGGCCCCACCGTCGCCGTCCCGAGCGCCTGGACCTCCACGGCCATCGGCATCGGCGTGGCGGTGACGCTCGCGCTGGGCGTCATGCCGCAGTACTTCCTGGACCTCGCCGACAAGGCGGGCGTCTTCGTCCGCTGAACAGGAGCACCACTGGAACGGCCGTCGAACGCTTCAGGCGTTCGGCGGCCGTTCCTCGTTTCAGCCCGCCGTGCGCGGGATGCGGCGGTTCCAGGTGCGGTGGAAGACGGTCTCGTCGCCGGAGTGGCAGGTGACCTCGTTGAAGGTGACGAAGTGCGTCGCGTCCGCCTGGATCTCGGATCTGGTGTCGACGCTGACGTCCCAGCCGAGGTCCGGGCGGCGCAGCCGGACGTGCCACAGGGAGCGGGTGGCGGCGGAGAGCGGGTCACCGGACTCGATGCGGTAGGTCTCCAGGGCGTCCTCGGTGAATTCGAGGCCGTCGGGGTAGATCCGGGTACCGCCGTGGCGCGGGTCGACGTCCAGCTGCCAGGCACCGGTCGCGACATCGCGGGTGACGAGCCGTTCGGGGCGCGGCTCGGGCGCGCCGGGGAAGATCACGGGGAGCGGCGGAGCCTGTTCCGGTTCCTCGAAGTACAGCGGGATCGCGGACGGCGACGGGGCGCGGACCGGCAGGTCGAGGGCGCTGTCGGCGGCCTCGATGGTGAAGCCGGAGGCGTGCTCGGGCTGCGGGTGCGGCCAGATCCACGGCCAGTAGGCGGAGGACAGGGCGAGCCGGATGCGGTGGCCGTGCGGGAACGCGTGGCCGATGCCGTTGAGCTCGAAC
This sequence comes from Streptomyces sp. SID13666, assembly GCF_010548325.1. Classification (NCBI taxonomy): domain Bacteria; kingdom Bacillati; phylum Actinomycetota; class Actinomycetes; order Kitasatosporales; family Streptomycetaceae; genus Streptomyces; species Streptomyces sp. SID13666. The sequence goes on from NZ_JAAGLX010000018.1 coordinate 126,397, forward strand.
GTGATGTCCTCGGTGTGGCCCGGGGTCCACTCCACCGCCCGGTCCCGGCCGTGCCGCGCCAGCAGGTTGAGGGCGCCACGGGTGACGAGCGTGGAGGAGCCGTCCGGGGCCACGTCGCAGACCCGGGCGATGACCTGGCCGCGCGGCGCGTCGCAGCGCAGCCGCAGCCGGACCCGGGGGCGGCCGAGGACCTCGACACGGTCGGTGAGCGGCGCGGAGTCGAAGCAGACCGAGCGGCCGTCCTCCTCGCGCTGCTCCGGCGGCAGGTCGGCGTCGTTGCCGAACGGGAAGAAGCGGCCGGCGTCGATCCCGGTGTGCTGCGGGGAGTCGACCCGCACCGGGCCGCCGGGCAGCGCGTACGGGGTGTAGGTGACGGCGGGCGACGGCCAGCTGTCCTCGCCGACCCAGCGGCCCGGCAGTTCGTCGTAGACCGTGGCCGGCGGGTGCGACTCGCTGATCCAGGCGCGCAGCAGGGGATCGTCCATCACCCCCGTGGCCTTGTCCTTCAGCCAGTGGTCCCACCAGCGCAGTGTCTCCTGGAGGAAGCCGATGGCGGGCCCGGGCGGCCGCCCCCGGTCGGGGTACTGGTGGGACCAGGGGCCGATCAACCCGCGGACCGGTGCGTCCAGATGTTCGACGAGGCGCAGCACGGTGTCCCGGTACGGGTCGTGCCAGCCGCCGACGGTGAGGACGGCCGCCTTGACGGCGGAGTAGTCCTCGCACACGCTGCCGTGCCGCCAGTAGGCGTCACGGCTCTGGTGGCCGAGCCACGTATGGATGAACGGATCGACGGCTTCGAGCCGTTCGAGCCACATCTGCCGCCAGCTGTCGCCGACCGCCGTGGGATCGGGCGGCCGGCAGACGAAGGCGAGCATCGTCGCGGCCCAGGCGTGCATGTCGACGGCGAGGACCGAGCCGCCCATGTAGTGCACATCGTTGTCGTAGCGGTCGTCGGTGGAGCAGACGGTGACGACGGCCTGGAGGGCCGGTGGCGCGAGCGCGGCGATCTGCAGGCTGTTGAAGCCGCCCCAGGAGATGCCGAACATTCCGACCCGGCCGGTGCACCAGGACTGCGCGGCCAGCCATTCGACGACCGCGACGCCGTCCGCGAGCTCCGCGGCGTCGTACTCGTCGCCCGGCAGCCCCTCGGAGTTGCCGTGGCCCCGTACATCCACCCGCACGGAGGCGTAGCCGTGACCCGCGTACCAGGGGTGCCGCTGCGAATCGCGAGGCGCCGTCCAGTCGTAGAGCCGGTACGGGAGGTACTCCAGCAGCGCGGGCACCGGTTCGTCGGCGTACGGCCGCCAGATGCGCGCGTACAGCCGGGTGCCGTCGGGCAGCGGGATCCGGACGTCCTCGACGAAGGTCGTGTAGGGGAAATCGGTACGGATGCGCATCGGCGGGGCTCCCTACGACGTCGGCGGCGGATCGGTGGACGGGGTCGGTGTGCGGGTCAGCGGGCGGTTTCCGTGGGGCGGGGTGCCTCGTGCGGCGCAGCCAGGGCGAGATAGGCCTCCCGATCGGTCGGAATAAATGGCATCAATACGGATCATATGAGGCAAGATCCCGAACGGCCTGATGTGTATGACCTGTCCCGGCCATATAGGGGCGATGCCCCGGCAAAGATCGAGAGGGGACCGGCTACGCTGCCCGTGTAAGCAGTGCCACCCCTCAGACGCCATCTCAGCGAATGGAGTACCCCTCGTGAACGTCGTCGGGCCGTTCGGGTTGAGCGTGCGGGACGAGGCTCTCGAAGCCGACGTCCGGGCCGGGCTGTTTGCCGTGGAGGAGGGCCTCCTGGAGGCCACCAAGAGCGACGTCCCCTTCATCACCGGCGCCGCGCGCCATCTGGCCCGTGCGGGGGGCAAGCGGTTCCGGCCGCTGCTGGTCATGCTGGGCGCCCAGTTCGGCGACCCGAACGCGCCGGGCATCGTGCCGGCCGCGGTGGTCGTGGAGCTCACCCACCTCGCGACGCTCTACCACGACGACGTCATGGACGAGGCGGACGTACGCCGCGGCGTCCCCAGTGCCAACGCCCGCTGGGACAACTCGGTGGCCGTTCTCACCGGGGACTTCCTGTTCGCCCGCGCCTCGCACATACTGGCCGACCTCGGCCCCGAGGCCGTCCGCGTCCAGGCCGAGGCCTTCGAGCGGCTGGTGACCGGCCAGATCCTGGAGACCGCGGGACCGGCCGACGACCGCGACCCGATCGACCACTACCTCGACGTGATCGGCGGGAAGACCGGCTCGCTCATCGCCGTCTCCTGCCGCTTCGGGGCCATGATGTCCGGCGCGGACGAGTCGGTCGTCGACATCCTCACCCAGTACGGCGAGCGCATCGGCACCGCCTTCCAGCTCGCCGACGACGTCCTCGACATCGCCAGCGACAGCCACGAGTCGGGCAAGACCCCCGGCACCGACCTGCGCGAAGGCATCCCCACCCTCCCGGTGCTGCATCTGCGCACCCGGGTCGCCGCGGCCAACGGCTCGGCCTCCCCGGCCGACCGCCACCTCGTCGACCTCCTCGCGGGCGACCTCACCGACGACCACCGGCACGCCGAGGCACTGCGCCTGCTGCGCGCCCACCCGGCGCTGGAGCAGGCCCGCCGCGACACCGTCCGGTACGCCGACGAAGCCCGCGCCACCCTCGCCCCGCTCCCGGACTGTGCCGCGAAGCAGGCCCTGGAGGGCCTGTGCGACGCGGTGGTGTACCGCGCGGGCTGACCCCCGCCCTCGCTTCAGCCGCAGACACCCGAACGGCCGTCGAACGCCTGAGGCGCTCGACGGCCGTTCTCGCACCGGCCCCGCGAGGGGATCTCACGCCTTGACGTCCACCAGCGTTCTGCCGTCCAGGGTCCGCACCTCGTAGTGGTCGACCTCGTTCGGCTGCATGGCCGCGCCGCCGTGCATGTAGAGCGGGGTGCGCGCGGTTTCGTGCGGGCTGTCGGGGATGCCGTAGCCCCAGGGGCCGACCGCCCAGGTGGTGACGGTCTGCTGGTCGCCGTTCTTGCCGACGGCGACGAGGCTGCAGCGCAGCGGGCCCTTCACGTTGCCGAGTTGGAGGACGACGTGGCTGCCCCAGGCCTTCTTCTCGACGCCGATCGTGGCGCTGACCTTGGTGGCGGGGTCGGTGCCGGAGACCTTGGCGGAGGCCGGTATCAGGTTGAAGGCGTCCTCGGCGGGCCCGCCGTGGGCATGTTCGGCGACCGCCGAGGTCCTGTCGCCGGAGGTGGCCTGGACGGCGATCAGCGGGCCGCCGATGATCAGGACGGCGGCGGCCGCGACCAGGAACATCCGGCGGCGCCGCGTCCTGGCGCGGACCTCGGCGACCTCGTCGAGCAGCCGGCCCAGCAGGGCGTCGTCGGTACTGCCGGGAACGGGAAGGAACGCGCCGGGGCCGGGGGTCGCCGCCGCGTACTCGGCGAGCAGGGGTTCGAGGCCCGCGAGCGAGTCGAGTTCCGCCATGCAGAGCTCGCAGCCGGCCAGATGTGTCTCGAACCGGGTGGCGTCCGCGTCGTCGAGGAGCCCGAGGGCGTACGCCCCCACGTCCGCGTGCTGCTCCTGCGGCGACGTCATGATGTCGTCACTCCTCGTTCCTCGAGCGCCAGTTTGAGCGAGCGCAGCGCGTAGAAGATCCGCGACCGCACTGTTCCGGCGGGTATGCCGAGCACCGCGGCGGCGTCCTCGACGGTGCGCCCCCGCAGATAGGTCTCGGCGAGCACCTGCCGGTGGGCGGCCGTCAGATCGGCCATCGCGTCGGAGATGGTCATGAGCCGGAGCACCTTGTCCATCTCGTCCTGGGCAGGCAGCAGCTCCAGGGGGCCGGGATCGACCTCCTGGGGGCGGGCCTGCCGGCTGCGATGGCCGTCGATGACCAGCCGGCGCGCCACCGTCACCAGCCAGGGACGGACGGATCCGGTGGCGCGCTCCAACTGGTCGCTGTTGCGCCAGGCGCGCAACAGCGTTTCCTGCACGACGTCCTCGGCCCGGTGCCGGTCCCCCGCGACCAGCCGCAGTACATAGGCGAGCAGGGGTCCTGCGTGCTCCTTGTAGAGCGTCCGCATCAGCTCTTCGCTCGGTTCCGTGGCCACGGGCGAATCCTTCCGCACCCGATCCTCCAGGTCGAGACCGTCTGGGGATTGATCAACAGCGGATGAGTATCCGGATCAGTATCCGGAGGTGTCGCCGCCGGTGCTCATGCCGGCGCTGCTCGCCGCCTTCTTGCCCTGCGGGCTGCTCACGAACCACGTCCCGCCGACCCCCTGACCGAGGGTGTCGCCGGCCTTGGTGTCCTTGGCGAAGCGGTAGAGCGGCCAGCCGCCGAGGGTGAGCTGCTTGCTGCCGTCGGCGCGGGTGACGGTGGAGACCAGGCTCTTGTCGATGCCGGTCACGGTCACGCTGTCCTTGGCGAGGGCCGGCGGCCACTTCACGGCGCAGTCGCCCGAGCAGTTCGACGCCGACGGGTGCGCGGTGTCCTTGTCGAAGCGGTAGAGCGTGCGGCCCTGGTCGTCGGTGACCATCGCGGCGAAGGACGGGGTCTTCGCGGCGATCAGGGCGCCGGTGGGCGCGGGCCGCTGCGCTGCGGGCTTGCCCGCGGGCTGCTGCGAGCCCGGCTGCGAGGTGGCCGGCGGCGTCGAGGGCTGGTCCTGCGAACCCGACGCGTCGGAGTCCGTCGGGCCGCAGGCGGTGACGGCGAGCGCGAGAACCGCGATTCCGGAAGCGGCGAAGAGACGGATACGGCTGGTGCGAATGGACTTGGACATGGCGGTTCCCCCTGGTGGCAGTGCGTGGATGGTGCGACGTTCGCCTCCATCCATACGCAGCGGCCGCGCCCGCCCACTCAACGATCCGCGAAAAAAGTTTTGGGAGATTCGCTCAACAACCCATCCTGGCCCGGTGATTGTGCGGTATACGCAAACGGCTCCCGTCCGACTCAACGCCGGAGCCGTGATTCTCACCGCACTTCCGCGTTGAGCGACGGCCGCCGGAGGGCGCGTATGAACCCCTGAGACGCCGGGGCGTGGGGCACCGGCCACAGGGGAGGACTTTTCATGAACGGCATCAGGAACCGCATCGGGAACCGTCGCACCGCGATCGCGCTCGCCGTCACCGCCGCCGCGGTCGCGGGCGGCGTCTCGCTGGCCGTGCTGCCCGCCTCCGCGGACGGCAACGCGGCCGGGAACGGGAACGCGGGCCACGACATGAGCTCCATGGCGTCGATGGCGCTGCCCGGGTCGGCCGGATGGGGCGACGACAGCATCAGCACGCAGAGCGGCAGCGGCGGGAGCAGCGGCGGTGCCGACCGCGGCAAGGCCGTCTACTTCGTGGCGAGTCTGACCGGTGCCAACGAGGTGCCGGTGGCGAACGGCCCCGCGGTCGGCGACAAGGACGGCAAGGCCGTGGAGTTCCTGAAGATCCAGGGCAACCAGGTCTCGTTCGCCATGAAGTGGAAGGGCATCGCCCCGCCCACCGCCGCGCACATCCATCAGGGCGCCGCCGGTAGCAACGGCGGTGTGAAGATCCCGTTCTTCGCCGAGAAGCTGCCCGGCAGCGTCTACTCGGTGACCGGCTCGGTCACCGTCGACGACGCGAAGCTCCTCTCCGACCTGCGGACGAACCCGGGCGGCTTCTACGCCAATCTGCACACCGCCGAGTTCCCGGGAGGTGCGGTCCGCGGCCAGCTGCACGCGCTCAGCTCGTCGATCGACTTCTCCAAGGCGCTCTCCGACCTGCAGGCTTCCGTGGTCAAGGGCCAGCAGATCTACGCGTGCACCAAGCAGCCGGGTGGCGGGTACGCGTTCACCCAGGACAACGTGAAGGCGCACCTCGGCGCCGGTATCGAACACTCCTTCGTGCGGCCCGCGGCCGGTCCGCCGCAGTGGATCGCCCCCGACGGCAGCGCGGTCACCGGCGCGGTCCTGACCAGGACGCCGAACGGCCAGGGCAACATCCCCGAGCTGGACCTGCGGGCCACCCAGTCCGGCAAGCGGGACGGGGTGCTCGCCGGCACCCAGGAGATCCTGCGGCTCAACACGGCCGGCGGCGTGGCCCCGGCCGGCAGCTGCGACCCGTACAAGACCCCCAGGGTCGGGGTGGACTACCGCGCCGACTACCTCTTCATCGGCAAGTGAGGGTTGCCCCTGAGCTCCTGGGCGCCGGAGGGCCGGCCGAACCCGGCTGAACGGGTGCGAATGCCTCCGAACGGGGCCCCCGCCGGGCTCTCCGGTACCTCCGGGCGTTCCACCGACCCGTGTACGCCCTCGGGGTTCGTCATCCCGGGGGCGTACACAGGGTTGCTCCCGGCGGCTGATGTGCTGGGGCTTCCGGTTTGGTGGGATTGGTATCACCACCTCAGGGGCGGATCGGGTGACAATGGACCCGAGAGGTGGACGAGTGCACGGCATCGTGGCCGCCGCTGACGACGGAGGTAGGAACGCAATGGCACGGATCCAACCGACGCAGGTCCCGGAAGCGGGAGACACCGGAGGCACCGGGGGAGAGGGCAGAGGTCCAGGTCGCCGCAAGGCGATGCGGTACGCGGTCCCTGTCGCGGTGGCGGGGGTGGCGGCGGCGACCATCAGCCTCGTCCCGGCTCTCGCCGACTCCGGTAACCCCGATCTGCCGAAGATCACGGCAGAGCAGTTGCTGACGAAGATAGCCGCGTCCGACACCCAGACGGTCTCGGGCTCGGTCAAGATCACCACAGACCTCGGACTGCCGTCCTTCCTCGGCGGCGCCACCGGCGGCGGCAGCCCCTTCGGCGGTGCGGGCGGGGACGACAGCGGCAAGGGCCGCAAGGGCAGCGGTTCCGCCGCCGACCCCAAGGCGCAGCTCACCCAGCTGCTGGCCGGCAGCCACACGCTGCACATCGCGGCCGACGGACCGGACAAGCAGCGCGTCTCGATCATCGAGAAGGCCGCCGAGTACAGCGTCATCCACAACGGCGACCAGGTCTGGGCGTACGACAGTTCGTCCAACCAGGCGTACCACTCGACGCTGCCGAAGTCCGCGGGCAAGGCCGGCACCGATCACGCCAAGCAGCTGCCCGACGACTTCCCGAGCACCCCGCAGGCCGCGGCCCAGCAGGCGCTCAAGGCGGCGGGCCCCAACACGTCCGTCTCCGTCGACGGCACGGCGAAGGTCGCCGGGCGCAACGCCTACCAGCTTCTCGTCCAGCCCAAGGGCGGCGACTCCACGGTCGGCACGATCCGTGTCGCGGTGGACGCGTCGACCGGGGTGCCGCTGAAGTTCACGCTGACGCCGAAGACCGGTGGCAAGGCCGCGATCGACATCGGCTTCACCAAGGTGGACTTCGGCAAGCCCGAGGCCGGCACCTTCCAGTTCACCCCGCCCAAGGGCGCCAAGGTGACGGAGGACAAGGCCGACGGGGCCGCGCTGAACGACAAGCGGGCGGGCAAGGACGGCGCGTCCGCCCTCGAAGGCCTGAACGTCCTGGGCGCGGACTGGAATGCGGTCGCCGAGATCAAGGCGCCCAAGGGCGCCCTGCCCGGGTCCGACTCCGGATCGCAGTCCGGGCGCGGCCGGAACGACAAGAACGTGCAGGGGCTGATCGACAGCTTCGGCAAGCACGTCACCGGAAAGTTCGGTTCCGGCACGGTCTTCTCCACCCGGCTCGTCAACGCCCTGATCACCGACAACGGCACCGTGTACGTCGGTGCCGTCAACCAGGACGCTCTGCTCAAGGCCGCCAACGCGGCTGCCAAGTAAGCCCCTTCGTCCGCCCGGCCGTGTCACCGGCCGGGCGGGCTCTTGTCCTCCTGCAGAGGAAGTGCGATGGAAGAGCCGTCCGCCGGGGCCGGGACCGGGAGGCCCGGGACCGCGGCCGATGCCGAGGCCGTGATCGAGACCCGTGGTCTGACGAAGCAGTACCGGGGGACGCTCGCCGTGGACGGCCTGGACCTCACGGTGCCGCGCGGCAGCGTCTTCGGCTTTCTCGGGCCCAACGGCTCGGGCAAGACGACCACCATCCGGATGCTGATGGGCCTGATCGAGCCGACGGCCGGGACGGCCGCGGTGCTGGGCCGCCCGATGCCGCGCGCCGGGCGCACGGTGCTGCCGAAGGTCGGCGCGCTGATCGAGGGACCGGCGCTCTACGGCTTTCTGTCCGGCCGCGACAACCTGGTGCGGTACGACTCCGCCGATCCCACGGCGGACCCCCGCACGCGCACCGCGCGGGTCGGGGACGCGCTCGACCGGGTCGGCCTGGCGGCCGCCGCGGGCAAGAAGGCGCGGGCGTACTCGCTCGGCATGAAGCAGCGGCTCGGCCTCGCGTCCGCGCTGCTGCAACCGCGCGAGCTGCTGGTGCTGGACGAGCCGACGAACGGTCTCGACCCGCAGGGAATGCGCGAGATCCGGTCCCTGATCAGGGAGTTGGCGGCCGACGGCACGACCGTGTTCCTCTCCTCGCATCTGCTCGACGAGATCGAGCAGGTGTGCTCGCACGTCGCCGTCATGGCCCGCGGGCGGCTCATCACCCAGGGGACCGTCGCGGAACTGGCGGCCGGCACGCGCGGCCGGCTCGCCGTGACGACCCCCGATCCGGCGGACGCGGTACGGATTCTCAAGGAGCACGGCGTGACGGATCTGATCGTCCTGGACGACAAGGTCACCGGCGAGCTGCCGCCCGACCCGCCGGACGCCCCCGATCCGTCCGATCCGTCAGCGCCGTCCGAAGCGGCGGCACCGGCCGGACCGCTGGACCTCGCGGACCTCAACGCGGCCCTGGTGGCCGCCGGGGTGCGGGTCCGCGGCTTCGGGGTCGAACGGGCCTCGCTGGAGGACGCGTTCGTGGCGCTGACCGGGGAGGGCTTCGATGTCGCGGGCTGAGGCCGGAACGGTCCCCGTCGTCCGTCCGCTGAGCAGCGCCCTCTGGTCGCTGGGGCTGTTCCGCAGCGAGCTGACGATCGTCTTCCGCCGCTGGCGGACCGTGGCGCTGCTGGCGGTGCTCGCCGCCGTGCCGCTGCTGGTCGGTATCGCGGTGAAGATCGAGACCCGCAACGGCGGTTCGGCCGGCAGAGGCGGCGGCGGGGGAGACGGCGCCGGTCCTGCGTTCATCTCGCAGGTCAGCAACAACGGCCTGTTCCTGAGCTTCGCCTCGCTCGCCGCGACCCTCCCGGTCTTCCTCCCGATGGCGGTCGGCGTGATCGCCGGTGACTCCGTCGCCGGCGAGGCGAACTCCGGCACGCTGCGCTATCTGCTGGTGGCCCCCGCCGGCCGGACCCGGCTGCTGCTCGCCAAGTTCACCGCCGTGGCCGCCTTCTGCGCGGTGGCGACGCTGGTCGTGGCGGGTGCGGCACTGGCGGTCGGCGCGGCGCTCTTCCCGCTGGGGGACGTGACGCTGCTGTCGGGCACGACCATCTCGTTCTCCGACGGCCTGGTGCGCGCCCTGATGATCGCGGCGCTGGTCGCGGCCTCGCTGGTGGGCGTCGCCGCGATCGGGCTGTTCATCTCGACCCTCACCAACAGCGGTATCGGCGCGATGGCGGCGACGGTGGGCCTGGTGATCACCGTGCAGATCGTGGACACGATCCCGCAGCTGCACGTCGTCCAGCCGTATCTCTTCCCGCACTACTGGCTGAGCTTCGCGGATGTCCTGCGGGCCCCGGTCTACTGGGACGACATCGTCAAGAATCTCGGTCTGCAGGCGCTGTACGCGGCGGTGTTCGGCTCCGCCGCGTGGGCGCGGTTCACCTCGCGGGACATCAGCGCGTGAACCTCGGCGCGTGAACCTCGGCGCGTGAAGCGGGCCGCCCCGTGCGGCATCCGCTTCCCGCCGAAGCACCGTCATTCCGCGAAGAACTCCTTCGCCCGGCCGAGCGCCGCGGTGTCCTTCAGTACGTCGCCGGGCTCGCTGCCGTTGCCCGTCAGCACGCCGCCCCACTCCATCCTCAGGTAGTTCGCCGTCTTCTCCAGCGTGCCCGCGAGGGCGTCGGCGTCGGCGGGGTCCTGCCCCGCCAGGGCCGTGATGCCCCAGAGCTTCCGTCCGGCCATCCGGGGCTTGAAGTCCACGCCCGGTACGCGCATCCACCCCGACCAGTGGTCGAGATAGCGCTTGGTGGCGGTCGAGACGCTGTACCAGTAGAGCGGCGAGGCGATCACGAGGTCGGTCGCGCCGAGGGTGGCGTCCAGCAGGACCTTGCCGTGGCCGGTGGGCGCGGGGTAGCGGCCGTCGCCCTCGTGGCGCAGATCCTCGAAGTCCGACAGCGGCAGATCCGTCAGCCGCAGCCACTGCTGCTCGGCGCCGGGGGGCAGTTGCTCTGCGGCGTGCCGCGCCAGGAGCTCGGTGTTGCCGTCCGCGCGAGGGCTGCCGAGAAGGAAGAGGAACGTCCGCTGAGTGTGCATACGCATTTATTGCACGCGCATGTAATTCTCGTCAAGGCCGTTCGGTCGTAGCGCGTCGAGGCCGGTCGAGATGGGTCGGCGCGGGGACGGAACGAGGCGGGAAGGGGTGAGGCGTTGGGCTGCGGCCCGCAGATGCTGTCATCTGCGGGCCGCTGAACGTGACCCTGCCGCTGAGTTGCGGTGGTCTTCGTGGCGACCCGGAGTCGGCGGACTGGACAGGTAGTGATCAATCGCCCGGGAGGCGCATCCATTCCTTCACATGCTAGTGGGATGTACCAGACATTTGTAACCAATCGCCATGTCGCTGACGACGGTATCCGGTTGATGGCCACTCAACTGGCTCAGCACGCCGAAGGTGCCGGAATCCGGTGGGAAGCGTCAGCGGGTTCGCCGGGCCGCCAGCGAGCGCAGCGCGTCGTACGCGCGCTGGATGAACGTGCTGTTCATGGCGGGAGCGGTGTATCGCCATCGCGTCACGGCCGGGCCGGAGTGCCGTCGGCCTCGGGAGAACCGCCGCCGGAACCGCCGTCGAGGGTGCGGGAGAGCGCCAGGGTGCCGGCGATCGCGGCGACGACCGCCGTGTGCTGCTGGTCCGCGAACCCGTCGTCGGGGTCGTCGGAGACGGCGGACGTGTCGCGTGGCGCCAGGCCGTCCTCGTGCTGGATGCCGGCCATCAGCTCCCAGGTCCCCGGATCGAGGTACGGCTCCTTCGGACAGCTGCAGACGATCATCTCCTCGCCCATCAGGTCCCACTCGCCGACCTCGGCCCAGATGTCGATCCAGGCCGGGAGCCACGCGGCGAGATAGTCGCCGATGTCGTCCGGGAGGTCCTCCGGCCGGCGGCCCCGGTCGGTCGCATGGAAGACCGTGTGCGTCATGCTGTAGCCGGTCATCCAGTCGATGAGCCAGGGTTCCGGAGTGTTCCCGAGCCAGGTGGCGCGGATCAACTCCTCCCGGTCGCCCGCCCGTCCGGTGCCTTCGAGGCCGGCGACGCGCACCGCGTTGGCGACGGCGAGGGCGCGGTTTGGATGGTGCTCCACGTTGCGCACCGACCGCAATCCGGTGACGTGCCGGAGCAGTTGCTGCATCGGCTCATGGCGGTAGCCGCAGCGGGCGAGGTGCGCGTACGTCTCCAGCGAGTCCGTCATGAGCGGGTAGCGCAGCAACCGCGCTTGGAGCGGGTCGCCCTCGCCGAACTGCCCCCAGGCGTGGATGCGTCGGCGTCAGGAGCTTTTGCGTGCTTCGATGAGGAAACGAGTGGTATGAGCGACGAATGAACCGTCCGTCCGGATCTGTTCGTCCAGGGCCTTCAGCTCGGTCCGGTACTGCTCGACGGTGAAGCCCGGGACCATCCAGATGACCTTCCGGAGGAAGTAGATCACCGCGCCGATGTCGTGGAACTCGGTGCGCAGCGTCTCCATCCGCAGATCGAGGACCTCCAGCCCGGCGGCCTCGGCCGCGGTCCGGGCGTCGTCCGGATGCCGCCCGCGCTTTACCTCGGCGGGCAGCGGGCCCAGGAAGTACTCGACGAGCTCGAACACGCTCGCGGGGCCTACCTGCTGCGAGAAGTACGTTCCGCCGGGCCGCAGTACCCGCGCGATCTCGGTCCACCACGTGGTCACCGGATGGCGGCTCACCACCAGGTCGAACGCCGCGTCGCCGAACGGCAGCGGCGGCTCGTCCTCGTCGGCGACGACGACCGCCCCGAGCGGATGCAGCAGCGCGGTGGCCTTGGCGACGTTCGGCGGCCAGGACTCCGTGGCGACGGTCAGCGCCGGAAGCCGCGGCACCCCGGCGAGCACTTCTCCGCCCCCGGTCTGGATGTCCAGGGCCGCGGTGGCCCGTGCCATCCGCTCGCCCATGGCCCGCGCGTAGCCCCAGGAGGGCCGTTCCTCGCTCGCCCGCCCGTCGAGCCAGGAGAAGTCCCAGCCGTCGACGGACACGGTCTCGGCCTCGGCCACCAGTTCCTCGAAGCTGCGCATCATGCCCCCAACCTTGGCATCGCGTCCCGGCCCGGGCCAGCGGATTTCCGGGGGCGCAGGGCGGCTTACGCCGGGGCTGTTGCCTTCGCGGCCATCGCCGTCGCGGCGTCGCGGGCCGCGGTGCGGGTGCGGTGGGCGTTGTGCAGGGCGTCCCAGGTGAGGAGGGCGAGGGCACCCCAGACGAGGGCGAACCCGGCCCAGCGCTCGGGGGGCATGGCCTCGTGGAAGTAGACCAGCCCGAGGAGGAACTGGAAGACCGGAGCGAGGTACTGCAGCAGCCCGATGGTGCTGAGCGGGAGGCGGATGGCGGCGGCGCCGAAGGCGATGAGGGGGCCGGCGGTGACGAGGCCGCAGGCCATGAGAAGAGCGGCGTGGCCGGGGCCCTCGCCGGTGAAAGTGGCGTTGCCCTGGGCGCCGAGGATGATCAGATAGCCGAGCGCGGGCAGGAACTGCACGGAGGTCTCGGCGGCCAGCGACTCCAGCCCGCCCATGCCGACCTTCTTCTTGATGAAGCCGTAGGTGGCGAACGAGAAGGCTAGGGTGAGGGCGATCCACGGCAGCCGCCCGTACCCGATGGCCAGGACGAGGACGGCGGCGACGCCGATGCCGACCGCGGTCCACTGCAGCGGCCGCAGCCGTTCGCGCAGCACCAGGACGCCGATGGCGATGGTGACCAGCGGGTTGATGAAGTAGCCGAGCGAGGTCTCGACGACATGGCCGGAGTTGACGCCCCAGATGTACAGGCCCCAGTTGACGGAGACCACGGTGGCGGCGACCGCGAGCAGGCCGAGCCGTTTGGGCTGCCGCAGCAGCTCGGGTATCCAGGCCCAGCGGCGCATGACCAGCAGGATCACCGCGACGACGGCGAGCGACCAGACCATCCGGTGGGCGAGGATCTCCAGCGCTCCGGCGGGCTCGAGGAGCGGCCAGAAGAGCGGGAAGGTGCCCCAGAGCCCGTAGGCGCCGAATCCGTACGCAAGGCCCGCGCGGTGCTCGTTCACTGGTGGCGACAACGGATGCTCCTCGGGCAGATGCCAATGCTCGAAGGTAGCGCCGTCGAGCCCCACCTGTCATGGCCGTCTTGCTTAACGGTCATGACAGGTGGGGCTTAACAGATGCCGGCCCAGGATCCGCAGGTCGGAGCGGTAGGGCCGGCGGGCGGGTCAGACCTTCAGTGCCTCGGCGAGCGTCACCGTGAACGGGGTGGTCGGGCGGCCGATCAGCCGGGCCAGGTCGCCGGTGGCGATGGCGAGCCGGCCGCGCGCGATCGCGTCGTCCACGTCGGCGAAGATCTCGGCGAAGTCCGCGGGCATGCCCGTGCCGGTCAGCAGCGCGCGGAAGTCCTCGGTGGGCAGGTCGGTGTAGACGACCTCCTTGCCGGAGTGCTTCGCCACTTCGGCGGCGTACTCGCCCAGCGTCCAGGCGGTGTCGCCGCTCAGCTCGTAGGCGGTGTTCTCGTGACCGTCCCCGGCCAGCACGACAGCGGCCGCGGCGGCGTAGTCCTGGCGGGCCGCGCTGGCGACCCGGCCCTCGCGGGCGCTGCCGACGACGGCGCCGTGCTCCAGCACCGTGTCGAGCCGGCTCGTGTAGTTCTCGGTGTACCAGCCGTTGCGCAGGAACGTGTACGGCAGCCCGGACGCGAGGATCAGCTGCTCCGTCTCACGGTGGGCGGAGGCGAGCAGGAAGTCCGCCTCGGGCCCGCCGAGTATGCCGGTGTAGGCGAGCCGGGCCACCCCGGCCTCCTTGGCGGCGTCGATCACCGCGGTGTGCTGCGCCACCCGGCCGTGCAGATCGTTGCTGGAGATCAGCAGCACCGTGTCACCGGGGTGGAAGGCGGCCTTGAGCGTCTCCGGGCTGCTGTAGTCGGCGATCCGCAGCTCCACGCCGCGGGCGGCGAGGTCGGCGGCCTTGTCCGCGTCGCGCACCACGGCGGCGATGCGGTCGGCGGGCACGCGCTCCAGCAGCTCGTCGATGACGAGGCGGCCGAGCTGTCCGGTGGCTCCGGTGACAACGATGCTCATGGTGAGTGCTCCCTGTAGTAACGACGTGGCCGGTGACTGTGCCGGACCGGCTGATGCACTCACCCTAGGACCTGCACTAACCAATCGTAAGTACCAACTTTGAGGTAAGGTACTGGTATGAGCGTAAGTATCGAGCCCAGTGCACTGGAGCAGCTGGTCACCAGTGGGCCCCCACGGGACGTTCCCGACGTCTTCTCGGCGGACTGCCCCTCGCGGGTGGTCCTGGAGCACGTCACCAGCCGCTGGGGCGTGCTCGTCCTCGCCGCGCTGATCGACGGGACGCACCGGTTCAGCGCCCTGCGCCGGCAGGTCGGCGGGGTGAGCGAGAAGATGCTCGCCCAGACGCTCCAGGCGCTGGAGCGGGACGGGTTCGTGCACCGCGAGGCGTACCCGGTGATCCCGCCGCGCGTCGAGTACTCCCTCACCCCGCTCGGTGAGGGCGCCGCGCGGCGCGTCTGGGAGCTCGCCTGCTGGATCGGCGGCTCACTGCCGGACGTGTTCGAGGCGCGCGCGACGTACGACGCCGCGCGCTGAACGGACCGGACCGCGAAAGGACGCCGACGAACCGGACCGCGAACGACCGCTGAACGCACCGGACCGCTGAACGCACCGGATCGCTGAACGGCGATGCCCGCCGGGGGAGTTGTCGAACTCCCCGGGCGGGCATCCGCGTGGACCGCTCCGTCGATGTGCCGGTGTGGCGATGTGCCGCTGTGCGGTGGTGTGCCGGTCGTCAGCCGACGACCGTCCAGGTGTCCTGGCCGGCGAGCAGTGCGGCGAGGTCGCCCTTGCCCTTCTCCTCGACGGCGCGTTCCAGCTGGTCCGACATGTCGGCGTCGTAGACCGGCCGTTCGACGCTGCGCAGCACCCCGATGGGGGTGTGGTGCAGCGTGTCCGGGTCGGCGAGGCGGGACAGGGCGAAGGCGGTGGTGGGCGACGCGGCGTGGGAGTCGTGGACGAGCACCCCTGCCGTCCCTTCCACGGTCACGTCGATCACCTTGAGTTCGCCGGTGGCCGCATCTCTGATGACGCCCTTGGAGCCCAGACCGTCCTCGGCCGGCGCGCCGAACCGGATCGGTTGCCCGTGCTCCAGCCGGATCAGGGTGTCCTGCGCCGTCTGCTGGTCCTTGAGCGCGTCGAAGGCGCCGTCGTTGAAGATGTTGCAGTTCTGGTAGATCTCCACCAGCGCGGTGCCCGGATGGGCGGCGGCCTCGCGCAGCACCGACTGCAGGTGCTTGCGGTCGGAGTCGATGGTGCGCGCCACGAAGCTGGCCTCGGCGCCGATGGCGAGCGAGACCGGGTTGAACGGCGCGTCCAGCGAGCCCATCGGGGTCGACTTGGTGATCTTGCCGACCTCGGAGGTGGGCGAGTACTGACCCTTCGTCAGGCCGTAGATCCGGTTGTTGAACAGCAGGATCTTGAGGTTGACGTTCCGGCGCAGCGCGTGGATGAGGTGGTTGCCCCCGATGGACAGCGCGTCCCCGTCGCCGGTGACCACCCAGACGCTCAAGTCCCGCCGGGAGGAGGCGAGTCCGGTGGCGATGGCCGGGGCGCGGCCGTGGATGGAGTGCATCCCGTAGGTGTTCATGTAGTACGGGAAGCGCGACGAGCAGCCGATGCCGGAGACGAAGACGACGTTCTCGCGGGCGAGTCCCAGCTCGGGCATGAAGGACTGGACGGCGGCCAGGACCGCGTAATCACCGCAGCCGGGGCACCAGCGCACCTCCTGGTCCGTCTTGAAGTCCTTCATCGACTGCTTGGTGTCGGACTTGGGGACCAACGACAGGGCCGGAAGCCCCGGCGTGGGGTGGTCGGCGATGGTTGCCTCAGACATCTGCGCCCTCCTCCATGATGGCGTGAGCGAGCTGTTCGGCCTTGAACGGGAGGCCGGTGACCTGGTTGTACGAGCGGGCGTCCACCAGGTACTTCGCCCGCAGCAGGTGGGCGAGCTGGCCGAGGTTCATCTCGGGGACCACCACCTTGTCGTAACGCTTCAGAACCTCTCCGAGATTCCTCGGGAACGGGTTGAGGTGGCGCAGATGGGCCTGCGCGACCTGGCCGCCGCCGGCCCGGATCCGCCGTACCGCGGCGGTGATCGGACCGTACGTCGAGCCCCAGCCGATCACCAGGGTGCGGGCGTGCGGCTGTCCGTCGACGACGCTCGGGTCGTCGACCTCCAGGTCCGGTACGTCGATGCCGTCGATCTTCGCCTGGCGGGTGCGGACCATGAAGTCGTGGTTGGCCGGGTCGTAGGAGATGTTGCCCGTGCCGTCCTGCTTCTCGATGCCGCCGATCCGGTGTTCGAGACCGGGGGTGCCGGGCACCGCCCAGGGGCGGGCCAGCGTCTGCGGGTCGCGCTTGTACGGCCAGAACGCCTCGTCGCCGTTGTCCAGCGTGTGGTTCGGGCCGGTGGCGAACTGCACCCGCAGGTCCGGCAGTTCGTCGATGTCGGGGATCCGCCACGGCTCGCTGCCGTTGGCCAGGTAGCCGTCGGACAGCAGGAACACCGGGGTGCGGTAGGTGAGCGCGATCCGGGCCGCCTCGATGGCGGCGTCGAAGCAGTCGGCGGCGGTGGCCGGGGCCACGATCGGCACCGGCGCCTCGCCGTTGCGCCCGTACATCGCCTGCAGCAGGTCGGCCTGCTCGGTCTTGGTCGGCAGCCCGGTCGACGGGCCGCCGCGCTGGATCGCCACCACCAGCAGCGGCAGTTCCAGCGACACCGCCAGCCCGATGGTCTCCGACTTCAGCGCCACACCGGGCCCCGAGGTGGTGGTGACGGCCAGCGCCCCGCCGAACGCGGCGCCCAGCGCGGCGCCGATGGCCGCGATCTCGTCCTCGGCCTGGAACGTCCGCACACCGAAGTTCTTGTGCTTCGACAGCTCGTGCAGGATGTCGGAGGCCGGGGTGATCGGGTACGAGCCCAGGTACAGCGGCAGGTCGGCCTGCTTGCTCGCGGCGACCAGGCCGTACGACAGCGCCAGGTTCCCCGAGATGTTGCGGTAGGTGCCGGCCGGGAAGGCGGCGGAGGCCGGGGCGATCTCGTAGGAGACCGCGAAGTCCTCGGTGGTCTCCCCGAAGTTCCAGCCGGCCCGGAACGCCGCGACGTTCGCCTCGGCGATGTCGGGCTTCGTCGCGAACTTCTTCCGCAGGAACTTCTCGGTTCCCTCGGTCGGCCGGTGGTACATCCACGACAGCAGGCCCAGCGCGAACATGTTCTTCGCGCGCTCCGCGTCCTTGCGCGCCAGCCCCGAGTCCTTCAGGGCCTCCACGGTCAGGCTCGTCAGCGGCACCGGGTGGATCGCGTACGCCTCCAGCGAGCCGTCCTCCAGCGGGCTGGCCGCGTAACCGACCTTCGCCATCGCCCGCTTGGTGAACTCGTCCGTGTTGACGATGATCTCCGCGCCGCGCGGCAGATCGGCGATGTTCGCCTTCAGCGCGGCCGGGTTCATCGCGACGAGCACGTTGGGCGCGTCGCCGGGCGTGAGGATGTCGTGGTCGGCGAAGTGGAGCTGGAAACTGGACACACCCGGCAGGGTTCCCGCGGGTGCCCGGATCTCGGCGGGGAAGTTGGGCAGCGTGGAAAGGTCGTTCCCGAACGACGCCGTTTCCGAGGTGAACCGGTCACCCGTGAGCTGCATTCCGTCACCCGAGTCCCCGGCGAACCGGATGATCACCCGGTCCAGCCGCTGGACCTCCTTGGCCGGTTTGCGCTGTTCACCGAGCAGCGGCTGTCCTACGGCTGGGCTGCTGACCTGGCTGGTCACTGAATCGGACCTCCTTCGAGGCGGCGGCTCACGGACACGGTCATGACCGTTGATCCCACCCACATGGTACGGGGGTAAGGGTCACCTTCCTGGGGTTTGACCGCATCCGGAACGTCGCGCTGAGCTTCCTGTGTGCCGCGTTGTGCCACGGTTCCATCGCCCCCCGAAGCCCTCACTCGTAAGACGCTGTCGCGTGCTGCTTCAGTTCTACGACCGCGCGCATGAGCGGGACTCAATGCCGGTGCGTGCTGCTCCGTACCGGTGTGTGGTGCGCCGCGCCGAATGCGGGGCGCACCCTGCCAGCATCTGACACTTTGTCAGATGATCATGAATTGAGATAGGTGAGTACGGCCAGCACCCGGCGGTGATCCCCGCCACTCGGTGCCAGCCCCAGTTTCAGGAAGATATTGCTCACGTGCTTCTCCACCGCGCCGTCGCTCACCACCAGCTGAGCGGCCACCGCGGAGTTGGTCCGGCCCTCGGCCATCAGGCCCAGCACCTCGCGCTCGCGCGGAGTGAGCCCCGCCAGAACGTCCTGCTTCCGGCTCCGGCCCAGCAGCTGCGCCACGACCTCGGGGTCCAGCGCGGTACCGCCCTGGGCCACCCGGACCACGGCGTCCACGAATTCACGGACCTCCGCCACCCGGTCCTTGAGCAGATAGCCGACGCCGCGGCTGCTGCCGGCCAGCAGCTCCGTCGCGTACTGCTCCTCGACGTACTGCGACAGCACCAGCACACCCACCCCGGGATGCTCCCGGCGCAGCTGAACGGCGGCCCGCACACCTTCGTCCGTATGGGTGGGCGGCATCCTGACGTCCGCCACCACCACATCGGGGAGATTGCCCTCGTCCGCCATCTCTCCGATGACCTTGATCAGTGCCACGGCGTCGCCCACTCCCGCGACGACATCGTGACCCCGGTCGGTCAGCAGCCGGGTCAGGCCCTCCCGAAGCAGTACCGAATCCTCGGCGATGACGACCCGCACCCTGTCTCCCACGTTTTCCAGCCCCCCACATTCGATGTGACCACCCCAGCATTCCAGTATCGGGACCCGGGATGGGGAGCCTGCCGCCCCTAATCGCCGGCCGGTCCCGGATTTCCGGGACCGGCCGGCGATGAGGGGCATGGGGTGGGGGCGGATTCAGCGGGCGGAGGCCGCGCGGAATCCGGGGAGTCCCAGGGGTGGCGGGTACGACCGGGGGTGGCCCGGCCGCTGCCGGGGGTCCCGGCGGGTGTCACACCCGCCAGGGGAGCTCGGCGGTGATGCGCGTCGGGCCGCCGGGCGGGGAGTCGACGGCCAGCACACCGTCGACGGCGTCGAGCCGCTCCATCAGCCCCGCCAGCCCCGAACCGGCCGCGGTGTCGGCACCGCCGACGCCGTTGTCGGAGACGTACAGCATCATCCGGTCCGCCGACCGCCAGATGTCGACCTGGGCCTTCGAGGCCCCGCTGTGCTTGCTGATGTTCTGCAGCAGCTCGGAGACCGTGAAGTACGCGATGCCCTCGATCGCGGGCACCGGGCGGGCCGGCAGGTCCACGGTCACGCTCACCGGCACCGTGCAGCGCGTGGCGACCGCCGACAGGGCCGGGCCGAGACCGCGGTCGGTGAGGATCGCGGGGTGGATGCCGCGGGCCAGGTCGCGCAGCTCCTGGAGGGCGATCTTCACCTCGCCGTGTGCCTCGCCGACCATGACGGCCGCGGCCTGCGGGTCCTCCAGCAGCTTCTCCTTGGCCAGGCCGAGGTCCATCGCCAGCGCGACGAGCCGGGCCTGCGCGCCGTCGTGCAGATCGCGCTCGATGCGCCGCAGATCGGCCGCCGCGTGGTCCACGACGACCCCGCGGTCGGACTCCAGCTCGGTGACCCGGGTGGCCAGCTTCGACGGGCCGAGCAGCCCCGACACCATCAGCCGGTCGACGTGCGCCATGCCGCGGAACATCCACGGGGCGGCGATGACGAGGACCAGGCCCACGCTGGAGGTGAGCACCATGTCGCCGGCGGTGTGCAGGTACCAGCCGCCACCGTTGTCGTCGCCGTCCAACTGCAGCCCCGCCTGGCCGAGGTAGACGGGGAAGATCCACCGCCACAGCGGGTAGGTCAGGAAGCCCCAGCCGTAGAAGAAGAACGAGATCGACACGCAGAAGCTGAAGACCGCCCACGGGAAGTGCAGGAAGCAGTAGAGGGCGTGCCGCCAGGAGACGCCGCTCTTGAGCTGGGCGCCCAGCCACCCCATGAAGCCGCCCTTGGCGGCGCGGACCGGGCCCGGCTCCGGCACGTCGTGACGCAGCAGCGCGCGCGCCCGGGCCCGCTCGATGATGCCGATGCCCCGGCAGCCCGCGAGGCCCGCGGCCAGGACCGGCAGGCCGAGGAAGGTGATGAGGAGGCCCGCACCGACCGAGAGCATCGTCACGACGTAGACGAAGCTGAAGATGCCCATGGGCAGGTTCAGCAGCAGGTATGCCAACTCACGCCAGGTCCTCGCCTCGAACGGCGCGCGAAGCACCGCTGGGACGCGGTGCTCGCGCGTTGCCGGCGAAAAATCGTAGGCCATGGTTCCGTCCGTCCTCTGGTTTCTGCTCCCTTATGACATACAGCCTGGTCGAACGGCGCCTCCCCGCCCATGGTGCGGATCGGCGTGTTCGGGAGGGGGATATCCCTACCCCGCGAGGTGGCCCTGGCGTGCGGACCCGGTCCGGGGCGGTGTCTGCTCGCGGTCGCGCCAGGGGAGTTCGGCGGTGATGGTCGTCGGGCCGCCGACGGGGGAGTCCACGACGAGCAGGCCGTCGACGGAGTCGAGCCGCTCGGTCAGCCCGGCAAGGCCCGTACCGCCGGTGGTGCCGGCGCCGCCGTTCCCGTCGTCCCTGACCTGGATCATCAGCCGCTCCTGCGAACGCCACAGGTCGACACTGGCGGTGCGCGCGCCGCTGTGCTTGCTGATGTTCTGCAGCAGCTCGGACACGGTGAAGTACGCGATGCCCTCGATCGCCGCCGCGGGCCGGGCGTCCAGGTCGACACCGACCTGGACCGGCACCGTGCAGCGCGCGGCGACCGACGACAGCGCGGCGTTCAGACCGCGGTCGGTGAGGATCGCCGGATGGATGCCGCGGGCCAGATCACGCAGCTCCTGGAGGGCGATCTTCACCTCGCCGTGCGCCTCGCCCACCATCTTGGCCGCCGCCTCCGGGTCCTCCAGCAGCTTCTCCTTGGCCAGCCCGAGGTCCATCGCCAGCGCGACGAGCCGGGCTTGCGCCCCGTCGTGCAGATCGCGCTCGATCCGCCGCAGATCGGCCGCCGCGTGGTCCACGACCACCCCCCGGTCCGACTCCAGCTCGGCGATCCGCCGCTCCAGCTCGTCCGACGGCTGCAGCAGCCCCCGCACCATCACCCGGTCCACGGTGGTCAGCCCGCGCGCGATGAAGCCGAGCGCGGGCCAGGCGACGAAGAGCGAGGCGAAGGTGACGGTGAAGGTGAGGATGCCCCAGGGCAGCCGGATGGCGAAGTACAGCGCGTGCCGCCAGGCGACCGGGTCCTTGAGCGTCGCCCACAGCCACGGCAGGAAGCCGAAGGTGCTCGGCCGCATCGGCCGGGGATCGTCGATCACCACACCCAGCAGCTCCCGGGCGCGCGCCCGCTCGAGTTTGCCGAGCAGCCGGCAGCCGACGAGCCCGCCCGCGAGCAGGGGCAGTCCGATCACCGTGACCGACAGCCCGATACCGATCGCCAGCATCGTCACGACGAAGACGAAGCCGATGATCACGATCGGCAGGTTCAGCAGCAGATACCCGACTTCCTTCCAGGTCACCGCGCCGTACGCGAGCCGCGGTGGCGGCAGCGGGGCGGGTTCGGCGGAGGTCGGGACAGCAGGACTCGGGCTCATGCTCCCAGCCTGCCGGTAGGGGCGGCCGGAGCGCCATGGGGTTCATAGGGCGGGACAAGGTGGGGTTAACCCCCCTGACGCCTGCACGGCCGCTTCCCGCGCTCAAGTCAGGGCCTAGACTCCCTCCGTATAGATCGTCTAAAGATCCACTGGGATCGCTGGACAACGAGGGAACGAGGGGCGGACGGACGTGGACTACTTCCACGGCTACTCGGTCGTCGGTCTGGTCGCGGTGGTCGGGGTGCTCTTCGTGGCCGTGGCCTTCGGCGCCGGGCGGCTTTTGCGGCCGGTCGTGCCGACACAGGAAAAGATGCTCACGTACGAGTGCGGGGTCGACCCCGTCGGCGAGGGCTGGGCGCACACCCAGATCCGCTACTACGTGTACTCCTTCCTCTACGTCATCTTCGCGGTGGACACGATCTTCCTGTTCCCCTGGGCGACGGTCTTCGCCGCACCCGGATTCGGCGCGACCACGCTGGTGGAGATGTTCGTCTTCATCGGCTTCCTGGCCGTCGGCCTGCTCTACGCCTGGAAGAAGGGCGTCCTCGAATGGACGTGACCCCCGTGACTCCCGCGACGTCCGGTCCCGGTGCCTCCGGTGCTTCCGGTGCCTCCGGTGCCTCCGGTGCTTCCGGTGCTTCCGGTCCGGACGGGAGCGAGGTCCAGTACCTGCCGGAACCGCGCCGGCTGGGCACGCTCGCCCGGCTCGCGCCGGAACCGATGAAGGTGATCCTGAACTGGGGCCGCCGCTACAGCCTGTGGGTCTTCAACTTCGGACTCGCCTGCTGTGCGATCGAGTTCATCGCGGCGTCGATGGCCCGGCACGACTTCATCCGGCTCGGCGTCATCCCGTTCGCCCCCGGCCCCCGGCAGGCCGACCTGATGATCGTCTCCGGCACCGTCACGGACAAGATGGCGCCGGCCGTGCGGCGGCTCTACGAGCAGATGCCCGAGCCGAAGTACGTCATCTCCTTCGGCGCCTGCTCCAACTGCGGCGGCCCGTACTGGGACTCCTACTCCGTCACCAAGGGCGTCGACCAGATCATCCCCGTCGACGTCTACGTGCCCGGCTGCCCGCCGCGGCCCGAGGCGCTGCTCCAGGGGATCCTCAAGCTCCAGGAGAAGATCGCCCGCGAGTCCCTCGCCGACCGGTACGCCGACGGCCCGGTGGCCCGCCCGTCCGTGGCGGCCCTGAGCAGCAAGCTGATCGCCGCACCGCCGACGCCGGGGGAGGACCAGCGATGACGACCCCGGAACCGGGTGCGCCGGAGGCAGAGCCGGGCGCCGTGCCGGCGGCAGAGCGGGACGCCGAGGCGGCGTCGGAGCCGGGCACGACTCCAGACGCTGAAACCGGTGCTGAACGGCCGCCGTCGCCGGGTGTCGAGCCGGGCACGGCGCCGAGCGCTGAACCCGGCGCGAGTTCAGACACTGCTCCGGCCGCCGTCGAGCCGGCCGCGGCCGAACCGCCGGCCGTCGCGCTGGTTCCCGCCGAGCCGGCCGTCGGGTGGCTGCCCGGTGCCGCGGCCGAGATCTTCGGGGCCGAGGCCACGGCCGTGGAGGCGTTCGGTCTGCTGACCGTGGACGTTCCGGTCGGCTCGTGGATCGCCGCGCTGGAGATCGCCAGGGACAAGCTCGGCTGCACCTACTTCGACTGGCTGAGCGCCGTCGACGAGGCCGCCGCGGGCTTCCGGGTCTGCGCGCACCTCGTGTCGCTGCCCCGTGCCGCGGCCGACGGCCGCATGGTGCGGCGGCTGCTCGTCCGCACCACCGTCCCGCACTCGGCGGCCGTGCTGCCGACTGCTATCGACGTCTTCGCGGGCGCCGGCTGGCACGAGCGCGAGACCCACGAGATGTTCGGCATCGACTTCACCGGCCACCCGCACCTGGTGCCGCTGCTGCTCCCCGACGAGTTCGAGGGCCATCCGCTGCGCAAGGACTTCGTCCTCGCGGCCCGCGTCGCCAAGGCATGGCCGGGCGCCAAGGAGCCGGGCGAATCGGAGCACGGCGGGCCCAAGCGCCGGACGATGCTCCCGCCGGGCGTCCCCGACCCGAACGAATGGGGCCCGCTCAAGGGCCAGCTGCCGCCGGCCCCGGCCCGCCCCGCCCGCACCCCGCGG
>NZ_JAAGLX010000190.1:0-436 GCF_010548325.1 Streptomyces sp. SID13666
ATCGCGGAATCTGTGCGTATCTTACTGATTGCCTAGGGAAAGTCAAGCCACCCCTAGGCAAAACAATAAGTTACAGCACCTGCACGATAGCTTTGGTCACCACGTGGATGTTGCTCTGGTTCAGCGCGGCCACGGCGATGCGGCCAGTGTCCAGCGCATAGATGCCGAACTCGTTCTTCAGGCGGGCGACCTGTTCGACGGTCAGGCCCGAGTACGAGAACATGCCAACCTGGCGGCCAACGAAGCTGAAGTCGCGGTTGGCGCCATATTCGGCCAGCAGCGAAACCATCTGCTTGCGCATGCCGTGAATGCGCTCGCGCATTTCGGCCAGCTCGGTTTCCCACATCTGGCGCAGTTCGGCGCTGTTCAACACGGTGGCAACGATGGTTGCACCGTGGGTCGGCGGGTTGGAGTAGGTGGTGCGGATCACGCGCTT
>NZ_JAAGLX010000191.1:0-434 GCF_010548325.1 Streptomyces sp. SID13666
ACGCCGCGCCACGCTGGCCAGCAGCGGGAAGGGCCACGCACTGAGCAAAGTCAGCCACACCAGGTAATCCCAAGGCTTGCCCCACAGGCGCACGGCCTGGCCGTCGAACCAGGTGTAGCAACCAATACACAGGCCGATCAGGGCAACTACCGGCAGCATCGACCAGGGCAGCCGGTCACCGCCACCGCCCTGCCACAACAGGCAGGCCATGCCACAGGGGATCAGCAGGATGCCGATTATTTGCTGCTGGCTCAGCGACTCGCCGGCAAAGGCCAGGGTCAGCCCCAGCACCACCAGTGGCGACAGCCCGCGCATCAGAGGATAGACCAGCCCCAGGTCGCCCACGCGGTAGGCCTGGATCAGCAGGAAGCGGTACAGCTGTTCGGCCAGCGCCGAAGCCAGCAGCCAAGGCCAGATGTTGGCCGGCGGTACCT
>NZ_JAAGLX010000192.1:0-433 GCF_010548325.1 Streptomyces sp. SID13666
CACCGGTGGAACGGCTTGGGCAGGCGGCGGAGTCTGCTCGGCCGGCTTGTTCTCTTCGTCGCTCATGGCCTTGCGGAAGCCCTTGATCGACTCGCCCAGGTCGCTGCCGAAGTTCTTCAGCTTCTTGGTGCCGAACACCAGGACCACGACCACCAGCAGGACGATCCAGTGTTTCCAGTCAAAGATACCCATTTCGTACTCCTGAATTTTACAGGTAAAGCGAATTGTTCTGGCAACGCGGTCCCTGTGGGAGCGGGTTCACCCGCGAACACCGGCTTAGCCGGTGCCATACACCGCGTCGCATTCTTCGCGGGTAAACCCGCTCCCACAAAAAAGAGAGGGGCCCTGCGCACCTAAATTACATCAGGCAGACGGCTGTCGAGCCGCCTTCTCATCATGCCCGGAAAGCCCGAAGCGGCGTTCCAGTTCATCC
>NZ_JAAGLX010000193.1:0-433 GCF_010548325.1 Streptomyces sp. SID13666
GCTAGCCAAGAGCCAGCATCGGATAGCTGAACAGGGTGAAGTGCACCAGGTTCAGGCCGAAATGGCAGAGCACCGCTGCCGCCACGCCGCCCCAGCGGTACGCCAGGCCGTAGCCGATACCGGCAAGGGTGGCCAGGTACACCCATTGCCAGCCGGCCCCCAGGTGTGCCAGGCCGAACAGCGAGGCGGCGACGAGCAATGACAGCCCTTGGTGGCGCAGCAGCCGTTGCAGGCCGGCCTGGATGTAACCGCGAAACAACAGCTCTTCGGTCAGGCTTACCAGCAGCAGGTTGTTCAGCAGCCAGAGCCAGGCCTGGTCGGGCCATTTCGGGGCCCAGGCCAGCATGCCCAGTGCCCAGCCGCCGCCCAGGCAGGCAAGCAGGGTCAGGGGCAGGGCGAGCAGCAGGCTGGTCGCCAGGCCTTGGCTGCGCCA
>NZ_JAAGLX010000194.1:0-431 GCF_010548325.1 Streptomyces sp. SID13666
CGTGTCCTGGTGATCTGCGCGGGCCGCCCGGAGGGGGCGGACGGCACGGGGGCGGACGGCACCGGAGCGGACGGCACCGGGGCGGCGGAGAAGAAGCAGGGGCACCTCCAGCTCACCGGTCTCCCCCGCGAAGAGGCGGCCCGGCTCGCCGCCGGTCTGGCGCGGCTCGACGGCCGTCCCGCCCCGGCCGACGACAGGCTCCTGGCCCGCTCCGAGGGCAATCCGCTCTACCTGGAACAGCTCCTGGTCGGCGACCGGGCCGCCGCATCGGGGCCGGAAGGCGAGCTGCCGCCCACGCTCCAGGCCCTGCTGGGCGCACGGATCGGGGCGCTGGCCCGGACCGAGCGCGCTGTGGTGGACCTGGCCGCCGTGATCGGCCGGGAGTTCGCCGCGGCGGAGCTGGTACGGCTGGAGGTGTCCGTAAGGACGGA
>NZ_JAAGLX010000195.1:0-431 GCF_010548325.1 Streptomyces sp. SID13666
CGGCCGCGCATTCTGCCTCGCACTCGGCGTGCTGACCGAGCGAGATCATCTGCTGGGCGCGGTCCGAGCGCAGCTTCAGGGTCAGCCAGTGATCGGCTCCAAATATCCTGCTGAAGGCAGGCAGCGCTTCGCCGTAGGTGGCGAGTGCCTCGGAGTGGCGGCCTTGGGCGCCCGTCGCGAGCGCGGCGATGTTCAGCGCCACAGCTGCGTACTCGTCGTCGCGTGGCCGCGATCGGGCCACGGAGCGGGCTTCGGCCTCCGCCTCGGCGTAACGCCCGGCTTCGTAAAGGGCTTTGGCCTCAGCCACAGGCGTTCCCGTCATTCGTTGGGCGTCGCTTCGGCCACGCGGCCGGAAAAATCCCATGACCAGGAGCATACGGATGCTGCGCAGACTGCTCGGCGAAGAGGCAAGGAGATGGTCGGCAGCCACC
>NZ_JAAGLX010000196.1:0-429 GCF_010548325.1 Streptomyces sp. SID13666
CATCTCCGGCAACCTGGTCGGCCTGGTCCCGGTGACCTTCACCCCGAAGAGCCCGCCGCCCCTGAACATCCCGCTGATCTACTTCACGAACGTGAAGGTCATTCAGGCAGGCCAGTTCGGCGGAACGCTGACGATCCCGGGCCTGCACCAGTACACGAGCTGAGCGCTCACATCCCCGTTCGGGAGTCGCACCGAGGACTGTGGCCCGGCCTACCGCTGTTGGCGGGGGTCGAGCGACAGGCCTGTGCAGTGGGTGGGATTTACGTTCGAACAAAATGACTAATTTAAAGGTTCCTTAAAAGCTTTCCCAATGTCATGATGATCCGGTCCCTGCGGGAAGAGGGGCACGGGGGGCGCGTGTTGACCGCACGCGCAGCAGGGACGGGGGTCTCAGAACTTCCTGACTTTCCTACGCGGCAGGCCGCCGGT
>NZ_JAAGLX010000197.1:0-427 GCF_010548325.1 Streptomyces sp. SID13666
CGAGCCCGGGGAGAGCCGGCCGGGCTTCTGGAAGGAGACCGCTGAAGGGCTGCGCTGGGTCTGGGGGCACCGGCTGATCCGGGTCACCGCCTGCTGCGCGGTGGCGCTGAACTTCCTCTTCCAGGTCGTCTACCTGGTCATCATCATGGCCGCCCAGCAGGATGACGTGCCCTCCGGCCAGATCGGCGTGATGGCCGCGATGTTCGGCGTCGGCGGCCTCCTGGGCGCCCTCGCCGCCCCCCGGCTCTACCGCCGCCTCGGGCAGCGCCACTCGGTACTGATGGTCTTCTGGGCGATGGCGGTGCTGGCCCCCGTCTCGCTGACGGTGACCAACGGGCTGCTGCTCGGCCTGCTGCTGGCGGGCATGGCCTTCTTCGCACCGACCGCCAACACGGCCGTCAGCACGTACCAGCTGCTGACCACCCCG
>NZ_JAAGLX010000198.1:0-426 GCF_010548325.1 Streptomyces sp. SID13666
CAGCATCCGCAGATCGATGAGCTCGCCGTCGAGTGTGGCGACCGTGGCGAGACTGAGCCCGGTGGCGGCGGCCAGCTCGGGCCGGGACGTCGGTGACTCGGCGATGATCTGGCGCAGCACCGCATAGCGGTTCGCGGTGCGGATGTCACGTGACGTGCGCTTCACCACCGGGCTCGCCCCCTCGCCGTGCAGATCTCGGTGCGGAACTCGGTGCGGACGGGCCGGAGCGCGACGGCACCGGCGCGGCGCAAGGCTATGGGCAGTGAGGGAGGTTCGACAAGGGGTTAGGAAAGGGGCTGAGGAAAGTCTCGGCGTACGCGGCGCCGTATCCGGCCCGGGGTCAGTCGCCGAGCACCTCCCGTACGAACGCGTTCGTGAACTTCTTCGAGGGGTCCAGGAACGCGGCCAGCGCAGCGAAGTCCGCCA
>NZ_JAAGLX010000199.1:0-426 GCF_010548325.1 Streptomyces sp. SID13666
CAAGCATGAGCTGGCGGCATTGGCCGACAACCTGCTCATCAACATAACCACTTGTTGCGTGTTCATCGCTCTGGCGGTGTGGATCTGCTGCCGCGGCATGACCACCACCATGACCGTGCAGTACGGCCTGGTAGCCCTGCAGTTGCTGGTACTTATCGGCTTCGCCTTTGCCGCTTTCGGCGAAACCACCGCGCCGCCACCGCTGGAATTCGATTTCGCCTGGTTCAACCCGTTCGGCGTCGAGTCGTTCTCGGCCTTTGCCGCCGGGCTGTCGCTGTCGATCTTCATCTTCTGGGGCTGGGACACGTGCCTGACTGTCAGCGAAGAGTCGGTGGGCAGTGAAGAGGTGCCGGGCAAGGCCGCCACCTGGACCGTGATGTTGATCCTCGGCCTGTACCTGTTTACCGCCATCGCCACCCTGCAGTT